>DATLAN010000461.1:0-2084 GCA_035527455.1 Thermoguttaceae bacterium | reverse complement strand
GCCGGGAGGGGGTTCCTGGCGGAACAGGCCGAAAGAAGAGTGCTCGGCGGCCGGGGGAGTAATCCTCCGGCCGCTTTTTTTCTGCAATCTGGGGTCGGACCCACAAACCGGGGGAGGTCGGCCGTGTGGCCGGTCTCCCCCTTATTTTTTCACAGGGCAGAGAGGCCGGAGGCAGCAAGCCTCGCCTCCGCGCGGGATAGCGGGATGTGACCGGCAGGCTTTACGGCGGGGCCGGATTTGCGGGGAGCAGGACAAAAAAGGAGGGTGGTAGCATGGCAACGCGGATAGGAAGCGTTGTGGCGGTCCTTTTTCTGGCGTTCGTGGGCGTGGCTCGGGCCGAGGAACCGCAGATCGCGGTCAACCCCAACCTGCATATCAACTTCCTGGGCGGGACCGGCCTCGGCTCCGACCCCGGCGGCGCGGGCGGTGAGGTCCTCGGCCTTCCGAGCAACTACACCCTCAACCCCACCTACGTCACCAGCGTCAAGGACCAGGGCGCGTGCGGCTCCTGCTGGACCTTTGCCACCTACGGGGCCCTGGAAAGCAACCTGCTGATGGCCGGCGGGCCGGCCGTCGACCTCTCGGAGAACCACTTGAAGAACACCCACGGATTCGACTATGGCCCCTGCGTAGGCGGCCAAGTGTTGATGAGTTGGGCCTACCTCAGCCGCCTCGCCGGCCCCGTCAGCGAGGCCGACGACCCCTATCACGACTGGGACGACCGGCCCTCGCCCGGCGGGTCGCGCCAGTACTTCCTCACCGATTCTTCCGTGTACGACACCGCCACTGAGATCAAGAACGCCTTGATTTCCGAGGGTGGCCTCCATACGAGCATGTACTTTGATCTCGCCTACTACAATGCCGGAACGGCCACATACCGCTACACCAGCGGGACGAGCACCAACCACGCCGTGACGATCGTCGGGTGGGACGACACCAAGGCCGTCCCCGGGGCGACGAATCCCGGCGCCTGGGAGATCAAGAACAGTCATGGCTCGGGGATGGGCCAGAGCGGCTATTTCTGGCTTTCCTACGAGGACACTGCCGGAGGCAAGTACGGCGCTGCCTACCAGGTTGCGCCCCCGGAGACCGTTCAGCGCCTCTACTACCACGATTTCTTCGGCGACGTCACCGAACTCAACACGCCCTATGCCCTGAACGTGTTCCAGACGACTCAGGCCGAACTCCTGAAATCGATCGGCTTCTACACCCAGGCCGACGGGGCCACGTACACGATCAATATCTTCGACACGATGGTGAGCGGCGCCCCGAGCGGCCTGCTGGCCACCAAGAGCGGCACGATCGATAAGTGGGGCTTCCACGTGATCGACCTCGACTCATTACTCTCCCTGGGTGTAAACGACGACTTCCTCGTCTACCTATACATCCTGAACGGGGGTACCTTCCCGCAGGCCGTCGACTATCGGGTCGCGGGCTACGACTCGGCGTCCACGGCCGCGGCCGGCCAAAGTTACTACAGTTTCGACGGCGTGAACTGGGGGGACCTCACCGGGTGGGACCAAACCGCGAACTTTTCGATCAAGGCCTACACGGTGCCCGAGCCGGCGACGCTGGGCCTGCTGGCATTGGGCGGGCTGGCGGTGCTGGCGCGACGGCGGCGGAAGTAGTCGGGACTCGTCAGGCGGTTACGCTATCTGACGCACACGGGCGGCTCCTTACGGGCCGCCCGCATTGCTCCGGTCGGGGTGAAATGAATGAAAGCGCGGCTCCAGCCGCCGCGGTATCGTGACGGTGGGAACAGCAGAAGGGCGAAGGGAGCGGCGGGGCGGGGGAAGATCGGCGCGCGGGGCCATTCTGAATTGGAGGCGGCGGGGGGATTCGAACCCCCGAATAACGGATTTGCAATCCGTCGCCTTGGTCCGCTTGGCTACGCCGCCCCGGCCGAACCGGCACCGGCAGATTCTAGCCCGGCCCGCGCCGGCGGTCAACCCTTCGCCGACCGCTCCAGCGCGTCCGGCAGCCCCTCGACGAACCGCCGAAGAGCGTCGCGGACTCGGCGAAAGAGGGCCAGAACCTCCTCCTCCGTCCCTTGCGCCGCCGCCGGGTCTTCGAACCCCGCATGA
>DATLAN010000460.1:0-5693 GCA_035527455.1 Thermoguttaceae bacterium | reverse complement strand
CGCCAAGATTACCTCGGCACAACTGCTCGGCGGGGGCAGTGCGAGCGTCGAACAATCGGACGACTCGATCCGGGTCGAAGTGTCCCCGGAGAATCGCGGAGAAATTGACACGGTGGTCGTCTTGCAGGTCGATCGCGACGCCGTGATGATTCCACCGGTGGATGCCCCGTAATGGCGACGTCGAAATGGTTCTTGTCGAAAGGAAAGTACTATGCGAACGATTCGGTTCAACTGGTTGACTTGGGCAACGGTGTCGATAGCGGCGGTCTTCTGCTGTGCGCGGGCTTCGACCGCGGATCCCTGGGTGGTCTACGACGGCTTCGACGGCCCCGGCAAGGGGAAGCACGTGGTGTTGGTCTCCGGCGATGAAGAGTATCGCTCGGAGGAGGCTTTGCCTGAATTGGGCAAGATCCTGGCCAAGCACCATGGTTTCAAGTGTACCGTGCTGTTTGCCATCGATCTTGAAGATGGGACGATCAACCCGGACAACACCCGCAACATCCCGGGCCTGGAAGCCCTTCGATCGGCCGATCTGATGATCATCGCCACCCGTTTCCGCGACCTGCCCGACGAGCAGATGCGTTACGTGGCCGAATACCTCGATGCCGGCAAGCCGGTCATCGGCATGCGGGCGGCGGTCGTGGCGTTCCGGCTGAGCAGCGAGACCTACGAACGGTTTGGCTCCAACAGCCGAACCTGGAAAGGCGGATTCGGCCAGCAGATCCTCGGCCAGACGTGGATCAGTCATCACGGCCGTCACGGCAGCGAGAGCACCCGCGGAGTGATTGCCGCGGGCGCGGAAGATCACCCCATTGTTCGCGGCTGCGACGACATCTGGGGGCCGACCGACGTTTACACGGTGCGAAATCCGTTGCCCGGCGACAGCAAGGTGCTGCTGCTCGGCCAGGTGCTCGAAGGGATGAACCCGACCGACCAGCCCGTCCCGGGGCCGAAAAACGATCCGATGATGTCCATGGCCTGGACCAAGACCTACCAAGGGACCGACGGTCGGATCGGTCGAGTGTTCACCACCACGATGGGCGCGGCGACGGACCTGGAGAGCGAGGGCCTGCGGCGGCTCCTGGTCAATGCCGCGTATTGGTGCGTCGCTCTGGAGGACGCGATCCCGGCCAAGGCGAACGTGGACCTGGTCGGCCAGTACAAGCCCTTGCCTTTTGGTTTTGGCAGGTACAAGAAGGGAGTAAAACCGTCCGACCACGTCCTCAGATAGGCCGGTCTCTTGGCTTCCACCTGAACAACGAATACGATTGTGGCTGAATCGATGTAGAGTATTCCCGCTTTCAGGCAAGCCGGAGGGCCCCTTCACGCGATCGTACCTCGCGCTTTGCCGTGACAAGAAGCTGGTGCCGCGGTTCGAGATGCGCAACCAGATCCAAGTCACCTTGCCCGGCGGAACCTTCGGCGCATACTTCCCCCAAGCCCAGGCCCTTCAACTCCGCGGCGAAACGCTGCCGATGCCGGAGATCCAGTGACGCCGCTTCCATCGTCCCTGGTCTTTACCCGGCATGGAGAATGCTCCTGTCGGCCTTCATGCATGCGGCAAACTGCCCTTTACGTCGGGCAGACCCGCCAGGAAGATCGCATCGTATTGGTGGTGACGGTAACGGCCCTTCTCATCCAGACGTGTCGCCACGCCACTTCACTCCTTGGCCCCGCTCCCTTGTTTCCCCTTCCACCACGGACAGAATGGACAGTCGCCGCCCAGGGGAAAGTCCTCGCCTTCTTCGTGCGGGCAGCCGAAGTTCCCTGCACTCACGCCCACCTGCGTGACACCGTGCTTCTTGAAGAACCTCTCGATTTCCTTCTCGACTTTCGGATTGGTCGTCACGTCGGTTGCCACCCACCGCTTGATGATCGGTTCCGCTCCCTCCTGGTTGATGACCCCAGCCACGATCTTCGTGGTCGTCTTATCGTCAGGGCCGTAGTAAGCGACTGTGCCGATGGGGAATTGGGCTGACTCCACGGCATCGTCTTCTTCGTACTCTTGAACCTCCCACAGCCAGTAGGTGTAATCCTCGACGTGCTGGAAGTTGGGATCATCCTCCCCGACCTGGAGGCCCTCCAAAGGCACCTGAAACTCATGCTCCCCTCGGCGGGCCTCGCACACAATGCCCTCCTTCCGATCCAGTGGCGGATCGGCAAAGCCAAGAACCTCGACCTTACCGCCTTCGCTTGGGCCGAGGGCCGATGCAGACAAATAGTCGGCCTCGAAGGGGAAGGACAGATTGGCCTTCAGACAATCGAAGAAGTGCCGCTGCGTCTGTTCGTCGGCCTCGGGTAATCCGTCGTCACCGGTCAGCCCGAATACCATCCTGATGCGGTCGTCGGGGTCGTCCATCGAAAGCGGGCGGGTGACGAGGTTCGTCGGCTGCTCCATCGCATCAGGCGTTTCTTCAGCCGCCGCCTCCAACTGATCCGCTTCCAGCCAGTATTTGTAGGGCTTCATCTCGTCCCGCTCGTATCGCTTGAAGAAGACGGCGTGGGCCTGATCGAGTGTCGGCCTGGTCCAATGGACGGCGTAACCGATGGGCGTCAGCCACCCGATCCTCTTGATTTTCCCCACCCAACCGCCCAGAGGAATATCGCGGTACCGGTCGTGGACAACCCCCGGCTTCACACGCACCAAATCGCCTTTGGCAAAGGCCGCCTCGAGGACGTGCTTTCCTTGCCGCTTCCCCAGCCAGCGACGGAGTTGGCGAAGCGCCTCGTTCACTTCATCCAGGTCGAACTCCTCGGGATCAAAGTCGTCGCCGACCCATTCCAGGGCGTCCTCATGTTCTTCGTGCTCGGGGTCTTGGATCTTGTCGAGGAAGTATGGATAGGCGTAGGGACCGCCGCAGTCCTCGGGCGGGCAGGCACGCTCCCCTTTCACGCATCGAGGGTAGCTGACGCCCTCTTCGGCGGGCAACGTCTTCTCGATGTCGATGATGTGTCGCCAATCGTCTCCGAAATCGTAATCGTAAAGGAAGCGAGCATGTCCTTCCTCCACGACCTGGCTCAGTCGAACGAAGCGAGAATCGTATTCGGCCTGGCCGCCACGTTTGGGGTTGCCGGACTCTTCGCCGTCAATCACGAAGGCGTACATGTGTTCGTCTTCCCAACCCATGGAAACCTGAATGACGTCGTGCAATTCATCCAAAGAGCAGTCGTTCGTCTGCACTCTTCGCCAGATCGGTGGATTGATGTGCTGAAGCGTGATCTTGACTTGGTAGATAGGCAGGTCGGGATCGAGTGCCTTCCGTTTTTTCGACTTCTTCGCCATGGTTCATCCTCCCTGGTTTACTCAGGTCGCGACGATCCCGAGCCTACCCCCCAAACCCACTCGGAATCTCTTCCACCGCCCGAATCACGACCAGTATTACCCGGCGGGTGGACCTTGGGAATGGGGGGGCCCAGCGGCAGGAACGCGATGCGTGGACGGTCGAGCCGAACGAAGTCCTCGTTCCGGCCGGATTTGTATCAGAAACACCTGTTACAAGTGCAGCCCATTTGCAGCCCTCAGGGTGCAAAACTATGCGATGTGGTGCAACAGGGTGCGAGAAAAAAGGGGCGGCCAACTCCGATGCGTGGTCGCCCTAGGCCTTTGCCGTTTAAGACCTTGTGCGCTTCAGTGCGACGCCGTGCGAAAGTGCCCCCTGAGCGTCAACCGCGGCGCAAAACACTCACCAGACAACGCAGGCTGCCGAAGTGGGGATAGCAGGCGGTGCAGTCGATCGGGTGGACCTCGTACCCGAGGTCGGTCCAGATCTCGGCGGCTGCCCGATTGAGCACCTCGGCCCCGTCGAAGACCGGCATGTAGACGATGCGGCTTCCGGCGCGATCGTCGAGGATGACGTTGAGGTAGGTGACGTACGTGCGGCCGTCGCGCCCCGGAACGATCGGGATGCGGACCACGCGATATCCGGCCGCCCGACATCGTTCGGCCACTGCGTCGAATCGGGCAATCGTCTCGTCGGAAAAGTCGGGACCTCCGCCCGGACAGAGATCTTCGTCGGCCGCTTGAATCGAGTCGGCAAGAATCCGCCGCGCCGCCGACGGATCGCCGACCAGCACCGTTCGATCGCCCACGGCCATCATGAACATGCCCGCGTGATGATCGGGCGCGTCGTCGAGCAGCACGACCTCGCGTTTCAAGACGGCCGCCAGCCGCCGGACCAGATCCTCGCGCGTGGGGACCGTCTGCTGGAAGTTGCGCCGCAGCACGTCGGGCGTGACGAAAACCGTCTGGCAGTCGGCCACAAAATCGCCGCCGTCGAAGTACAATTCGCTTCGGACGGCACGCACGCCGGGGCCAAGTGCCGCGGCCAAATCGTCGGCCACGCGCTGGTCGCCTTCCCGGGCCGGCCAGATCTCGGCACCCGCTTCGCCCCGCGGACGCAAGAGGGTCATCGCCCCCCGCTCCGCCGCCGGAGTCAACGCCAGCCAGCGGTCGCGCGACCAGCAGGTGATCGGGTGATCGACAACCACCGGCGACAACGCGCACTCGATCGGCCCGACGCGAGCCAGCAGGTCGTCGAAGTCGGACTGCGTCGGGCAGACCACGTGGACGGTCACTTCGTGGGGCAATTGACGGAGGAAATCGCGATAGGTGGGCCCGACGATCTCGGCCGCTTGGGCCGCGTAGTGAATCACCAGTTCGTCGATGGGCCCGTCGCAATCGCTGAGCACCGGGCCCGACGTGTTTCCGGCCGGACTTCCGCCGCTGCCGTCGTAGAGCGACAGCACGACGGCGGAAGCGACCAGGCCGATCAACACGCCCAACGGCACGCGATATCGGGCTTTGAGATTCTGCCGGCTCATTTCTGGGGCACAAGCTGCATGATCGGCGCGACTTGATCGGCGGCCTGCACCTGGGTGCCGTTCTGCTGCACCTGCAGCAACTCGGTGATCATGGCCGCCGTCTGCTGATCGCTCATGCTGATCGAGATGCTCTGACCGGCCGGCAGCTCGGCTTCGGCGACCCGGGTGAAGGTCTTCGTTTCGCCGGGCGCCAAGACCACCTTGCACTCGCCCGACCAAAGCGGCCGGGGCATCACCAGCTTGCGAGAGAACTCCGAGGCCGGTTCCGTGGCCGATAGGGTCACCCACACGCTCGTCTCGACCGGCTGGTCCGTCGGATTCGTGGCCTCGATTTGCACCGTGACCGTTTCGCCCGGCTGGTAGACCGGCTTGTCGGTCTTCAGCGTGATTTCGCATCCTTCGATCGTCAGCTTCGGCTGAGCGATTCTGGGCTGAATGCCCTGGGCTTCATCGACCGCGTCTACCCGTTGCGGCCCCAACAACACCACCACGAACGCCGCCGTCGCCGCGGCGACTCCCAGCACGGCCAGCACGTCTTTGACCTTCATCGCTTCGCTCCTCTTCCGGTTACATGGTTACGATCGTCGAACCCGGCGTTCCGGGCCGAGGGCGAACGCCGCCCCCGTTACCGCCCATTCTACGCGAGAATGAGCGATTCGATCGTAACGAGTGTGTAACAAGAGGGTAGCCTGGACACTTTTCCGCGAAGGATGTCCCACTGGGCAGGACTCGTTCGGAAAAGTGTCCAGGTTGCGCAGCAACAAGAGGTATGGCGCGGGACGGTAAGAGCGGGTAGCCTGGACACTTTTCCGCGAAGGATGTCCCACTGGACAGGACTCGTTCGGAAAAGTGTCCAGGTTGCGCAGCAACAA
>DATLAN010000459.1:0-27785 GCA_035527455.1 Thermoguttaceae bacterium | reverse complement strand
AGGAGCGTTCGGGCGACCACGTAGCTCTTGATCCCGTTGATCACGTCCTGCTTCGTCGGGCCGGTCTGGCCGGTGGCCCGCTTCATGAGGTCCTCGGCCATGGCCAGCACCTCGTCGTTCTCCGGCGTCTTGGCGTATTCGTCGAGGAAGGCCCTGGCGGGGATGTACCGGAGCTTGATGCCCAGGTGGGGCATCTCGGCCTCGGCCTCGTTCGAGCCCCGGATGACGAGGCATCGGGTGGCCCGCATCTTGGCCCCGGCGTGGAGCATCTTCATGCCGTATTGCACTTGGCGGAAGTCGTCGGTGGCGCAGATGAAGCAGCCCGGCTTCCCCGAAAGCGAGGCCGTATTGGTGGTGAACGAGCTACCCACCGGGGAGAAGACGACGGTGGGGATTTTACTGTCGACGGCCTTGTAGGCGGTGGGCCAGGCGTGCTGCTGGCGGTCTAAGAGCACGACGAGCAGGCCGTCGGGCTTGGCGGCCGTGGCCTCGGCCACCCATGCCTCCGCCTCCTGCATGCTGTAAATCGGCTCGGGCCGCAGGTCCAGCTTGAGGTTCAGGTCCTTGGCCGTCGCGGTGATTTGCTCGGTGTACTTTTTCCGGGCCGCTTCGCCGTCGTAAATTTGCCCCGGCCACCGCATTCCGTAATCCCCTTTGCGGCGTACGAAACAGCACTTGACGGCCGGGACGCAATTGGCCGCCGGTCCCTGCGGCTTGATCGCTCCCCCCAAAGCGGGCCGGCCGGACAACCAGCCACCCAAGACCGACGCCGAAACGAGCGACGCGGACGCGGTCGCAACGAACTCTCTGCGGCTGACCCCGTGGCAATGGTCGCATTTGGCAGCACATCGGTTGATTCGCATGAGCAATTTCCTCCAATTCCGGCGAGTCGGGTTCAGACATTTTACAATCGACACGGGACACCCCGCTGAGCTTGCGCCTTCGGAACTCGTTGCGTTCCACGCCGCACAGTATAGCGAAAGCCCTCCGGCGGTGCAAATTCCCTCGCCGCTTGTAGTGACCCGGTTCATCGGGGCCGTGTGTCCTCCGGACCGCATGAATGCGGGCACTACGAACCATGGAGGATTCGGGGGACACAATACCAATTGCGGCTATTTGGTGAATCTTGGCTTGCGGCCCGGCTTCTGTGGACGGAGGATGCGACCGACGAGTTTCTCCAAGCGTTCGAGGAATGTTGCGTCGCCCAACGGCCGGCCGGTCCGCCCGTGGTCGCGTATCCGGCGGAGTTGATCCTCCGGTATCGGGCTGTCGAGAAAGGCACGCCAGTCGTTGATGATCGCCAGCAGCGGAGCCACCTGGACCAGACGGTCGTCGCACGCCGACAGGTGCGCCTTGGCGCTGCTCCGCGGCCAGCCGAATTTACCATACCGCCTTTTTCCGACAATACTTGGGCACCAGCCTGGAGGCTAGAACCGGCACTCCAGGCCGAAATTCAGCCCCTGGGCCCAGAAATCGTTGTTGCAGAGTTGCGGCTCGGGGTGCGGCGTGCCGCCGGATTGCAGCGGCGGGACGTTGCGCTGATCCACCTCGAAGTCGATCTGGTCGGCCGCACGCTGCACGTGGGCCCAGTAGAGGAGGTTGTAGCCGATGTAGCCTCGCAGAGAGCACGTCAGTTGGCAGCCCAGCTCGATGCCGAATTGCGGCACCAGGGTGAATTGATCCACTTCGTACCGGCCGATGTTGCTCCGCCCGGTCAACAGCCCGCCCGGCTCGGTGATGGGAATCAGATCGGGAATGGCGGTGGTGGTGCTGCCGTTGATGACGACCACCTGATGGTTGTTGCCCAGCGCCAGCTTGCCGAGGATCTCCAGCGACCAGCATCCGAAGAAGCATCGGCTCCTCAGTCCGATTTCTCCCCCGTGGAATTCGTTGTCGGCTCGAAACCGGTCGTGGATGTCGAACGTGGTTCCTTCGAAAATGGGATCGATCGCGACGAGCTGCTCGCGCACGGCCAGTCGGTCGTTGAAACGGTAGTAGCGGTAGCCCGCCAACAGGTCCACGCGATGGCTGAAGGCCGCGGTTCCGCAGCCGCCGCATGAATCGCCGCCGCACGAATCGCCGCAACCTCCTTCGCAACAACTCAGATTGCGCAGCAGCCAGATTCCGGCCGACTGGAAGTAGTCGCGGGTGTGGACGCTCACGGTGCCTGCGAGCACGTTGGGAAACGAGACCAGCTCGGCGTCCTGCTGGGCGGCTTGGACGTTGTAGAACGGTCGGGTGAGAATCGGCTCGCCGTCGCCCGTGGCCGCGAAGGCCGTCGACTCGTCGGCCATGTCCCAGAAGTCCCCTTCCAGTCCCCAAATCCGCCGGCAGTCGTGCCAGAATCCCAACGTGATGCGGGCACCCGAACGGTCGTCTTCGTGAACGTCTCTGCCGCCGAAGAGGATCGACGTGTTTGGCAGGCCGAGCACGCCGGCTTCGCTGCGCGGCGTGTCCGGCGGGCTGGCCGTCACCAACGGCGGCAGATGCGGCCCGCTGGTCCACCAGAGATGATAATCGCCGCGGACCCAGAAGTGCTCGCCGCGGCACGGTTCGTGGAAGTACTGCCGGCAACTGTCGCGTGCGTCGCCGCCGTCGCAGCCGCTGTCGCAGCCGCCGGCGCACTCGGCCGGTCCCGAACAGGAAGGTTGCTCGTCGGGGAACATCATGTCCCGCGTGATGATCGTCGGCGATTGGTCCGGCGGTTCCGGCCAATACGACGGATCATCGGTCTGTTGTCCCAGTGAAGCGTTGTGCGGGATCGCCCAACCCAAGGCGATCGCGCAGAGAATCCACGCCGGCCTGCCCCTTGCTTTCACGGCTTTCTCCTGAAATGCTTGGCGGAGTTTAGCCTGTTTGGCCAACTCCGCAGGAATTGAGATGCTGGTTTTCAGGATCGACCGGTCGCGAAGACTTTTACGGTTTTTCGGCGAGTCGTCCTACAACTCTCACAGAGTCGCCACCCTGCAAGGTCGGTCCAGATTTGCCGGGATTCGCATGACTTTTCTGTGCTTGGGCAGCCGAAGTACGCTTCACTCGGAGAGACCGGAATCCTGAACCCTGGCGTGCCACGCGACGGAACCGCCGCCGGCAAAGCCTTGAAATCGCGCTGCCGAGCGGCTAAAACAGGGTCCAAGGGAAATGGATCGAGATTTCGCTAATCGATTTTCAGTCAACGTACAGAGGAGTATCGCCATGAAACCGTCGTCTCCCATTCGGACCCTTTGGCATCGGACCTGGAAAACGGCTTGCCTGGCGGGCTTGGCTGCGGCCTTCTTCGCCAGCCCGGCAGCACGCGCGGCCGATAACGGCGTGCTGGCGCCGGACGCGAAAGTGGAATTGCTGGCCGACGGTTTCAAGTTCACCGAAGGGCCGGCCGCCGATGCCGAGGGGAACGTCTTCTTCACCGATCAGCCCAACGACCGGATCCTCGAGTGGAGCATCGACGGGAAACTCTCGACCTTCATGCAGCCCTGCGGCCGTTCCAACGGGCTGTGCTTCGACTCCCAGGGCAACCTCTGGGCCTGTGCCGACCAGAAAAACGAACTCTGGCGGATCGATCCCTCCGGCGAGGTCGAGGTCGTCGTGAAGAAGTTCAAGGACAAACTGCTCAATGGGCCCAACGACATTTGGATCCGGCCCGACGGCGGCATCTACTTCACCGATCCGTTCTACAAGCGGCCCTACTGGCAGCGCGGACCGCAGGAACAGGACGGACAGTGCGTCTACTATCTCGCGCCCGACCGGGAGGTACTCGTTCGCGTGGCCGACGATCTCGAACAACCCAACGGCGTGATCGGCACGCCCGACGGCAAGACGCTCTACGTGGCCGACATCCGCGCGAAGAAGACCTACGCCTACGACGTCCGGCCGGACGGGACGCTCGCCGGCAAGCGGCTCTTCTGCGAGTTGGGCTCCGACGGCATGACCATCGACGACGAGGGCAACGTGTATCTGACGGGCCGGGGCGTGACGGTCTTCGACGCCTCGGGCAAGCAGATCGAGCAGATCGCCGTCGACGCCCGGTGGACGGCCAACGTCTGCTTCGGCGGCAAGGACCGGCAGACCCTGCTGATCACGGCCAGCGAAGGACTCTACGGCGTCCGCACGCGGGTGAAAGGCGTCGGCAGCCAGTGAGAAAAGGGGCTCTGGATGGTGGAGCACGTGTTTCGCTCGACCAAATCACTTTTTTTCGCCCAGGGGCGGGCACACCCCTTGACTGCGAGGCGTTCCCATAGTATGCTTTGTCAAATATGGTGCGAGACCGACACGAGCTTCAGCCGTGTCGCGTTCATTCAACTTCGAGTGTAGCAGCCACCTGGCGACGGAAAGTCACTGAAACAAACGACTTCGCCTCGGTATCTTGCCTGCGACCACGAGTGATTCTCTTGCCCCGTTGGCCCTCTTGTGGTGGTTACTCGCTCCATCTCGGGGACTATGCGCCGGCTGACCGTGCGCTTCCTGTCCACCGAAAGCGGCAGGGCCTGTTTTCCTGGAACAATTGTGCGGCGCCAGTGTTGGCGGCCGTTTTGAACGTCCATTTATGCTTTTTGAAATGAGTCCGTTAATGAGATTCGACAATCTCGGCCTGGTTGAGCCGATCCTCCGAGCCGTCCAGGCCGAGGGCTATCAAACCGCCACACCCATCCAGGTGCAGGCCATTCCACAGGTAATCAAGGGCCGCGACCTGATCGGTTGTGCGCAAACGGGAACCGGCAAGACCGCCGCGTTTGCGCTGCCCACGCTGCAGCGGCTTCGTACCAAGCGCGACGGATTGCAGGAACCGAGCAGCCATCGGCGCTCGGGAAACGGCCGTAAGATTCGGGCGCTGATCTTGTCGCCGACGCGTGAATTGGCGGCCCAAATCGGTGAGAGTTTTTCCGCATACGGAAGGTTCACCGATTTGCGACACACGGTCGTCTACGGAGGCGTATCGCAAGGACCCCAGGTGCGAGCCTTGCAAAAAGGCGTGGACACCTTGATCGCGACGCCGGGTCGGCTGCTGGATCTGATAGGTCAAGGGTACGTCGACCTCGGCCAGGTCGAGATCCTCACCTTGGACGAAGCGGACCGGATGCTCGACATGGGATTCATCCACGATCTGCGACGAATCGTGGCGCACGTGCCGCGTGACCGTCAGACGCTGATGTTCTCCGCGACGATGCCGGACGAAATCTGCCAATTGGCCGCCGAGTGGTTGCGTAAGCCGGTACACGTGCACGTCGCCCCGGACGCTGCGACGGCGGATAAAGTAGCGCAGTCCGTGTACTTCGTCGAACCCCGACAAAAGCTTCTGTTGCTCTCGCACTTCCTGCAAAACACGCTTAACACTCGCACGCTGGTTTTCTCTCGAACGAAACACGGGGCCGACAAGATCGTTCGAGGCTTGCTGCGCGAGGGAATTCAGGCCGCGGCCATTCACGGGAACAAGAGCCAGGCAGCGCGACAACGCGTGCTCGACTATTTCAAGTCCGATCGACCGCCGGTCCTGGTCGCGACCGACGTCGCCGCTCGCGGACTGGACGTCTACGGCATTTCGCACGTGATCAACTACGATATGCCCCATGATCCTGAAACCTACGTTCACCGCATCGGACGTACGGGACGCGCCGGCGCCACGGGAATCGCCGTCTCGTTTTGCGGACGCGATGAGCAAGCCCAATTGCGGTTGATCGAACGTCTTATCCGGCGCACGATCGCGGTCGAACCGCAGCAGCCCGAGCAACCGCGGGGAATTCGACGGCCCGCCGTCGAGTTGCCGCACAGCGAAGCCTTGCTGCAGTCGCAGCCGTCATCCGGCGAAGCGCCGGTCGCGTCGAAGGGGTCACCACCTGCCCGGCGCAAATCACGGCCGCCACGACAACGCCGCTTGAAGTCGAAAGGGAGTTCTCAAGAGGGCAGGCACAAGGCAGCCACCCCGCGGGGACACACCGCAAACCGTCGACGGCGTCGCGTGGCCGTCTGATATCGCGCGGAAGACCCCGCCGAACACAGTCGGCGGGCGTTCTTCCGGGAAAGGAGTCCGAGGCAGCGAGCCCGCGGTCGGGTGATCTTGGTTATACCTCCGCCAACAGCACCACGTAGTTCTTCCCGTACTTCTTCGCGCATCTCGGGCAGGTCGTGTAATAGAAATAGAGCTTCTTTCGATCCTTGCCCTGTGACTTGACGTACTGGCCCATTTCGGCGATCCACTTGCGGATGTTCTTGTAGGGACCTTCGAAGACCTTGGTCAGAAACGTGCCGGAGATGGTGGCCATCCGGGCGTCGGGCACGTCGGCCGAGACGTCGATATAGACGTCGGCGCCCCAGAGGGAATTCTCGTCGGCAATCACGATCATCTCTTCGGGCTTCGCTCCGGCCGCCTCGATCTTGGCCATGTTCCGCTTCATCACCGAAGCGAAATTCAACGGAATGTGCAAGAAACTCCGCACGCGATCCTTCACGAACGGCCTATCGAGCCAGGTCACCTCCCGCTCGTCCCAGGGCTCCGGCTGAAACGGCGGACAACAGACTGCTTCGTTCTCGACCATCTTCGTTCTCCTTCGAACAAGGACTGACGCAACGCTTCACTTTGCCATATTCCCGGGGACCGTGCAACCCCGAACGGGCGCTCGACGGACTTGACGAAATGCCCTCTCGAAAGGTATGATCGACGCCAGTCTCGTTGACCAAACCACTGCAACCACTATTTCCAGGACGGGCTTTCCTATGTGGTATTCTCCAAGAACTCGGATTGCGGTCTCCTCGCTGGTTCTGCTTGGATTGGCGACGATCGGCCACACCGCGGCGGCGGCAGAAGCCGAGAATGCGGGCAAGGTCACCAAGTCGTCCGCGGGCGCGCCGGATCCAACCCGGGTGCGAATCTCCGCGGACGAGCTGGGCTTCGACGAAATCGTGTTCGTCAAACGCAAGCCCTATTCTTCGGATCACTACTACACGGACATCAACAACGGCACCAGTCCCGACCGGTTCCTTCCCGAGAACGGCATCTACATCTACAACGTTCGCACGCAGAGCGAGCGGCCGGTGGTGACCGGGGCCGATCTGCCCGGCGGAAACGGCTTCATCGGCAAGATCAGCTTGTCCTTCGACGCCCGCAAGGTCCTGTTCGATTCTCGAGAGAGCCCGGGCTCCGGCTTCCGCATTTGGGAGGTCGGGATCGACGGCACGGGCTTGCGTCAGGTTCTGCTGCCGCCGGAAGACGAAGCGGAGAAGGTGGCCCGTTTTGGCAGGACCTGGCACACCGACGACGTGCATCCCAATTATCTTCCGGACGGCAAGATCATTTTCTCTTCCACCCGCAGCGAGCACACGGTTCTCTGCGGCGGTTCGGCTGCCCTGGTGGCCCCTACGCTGCACCGCATGGCTGCTGACGGGACGCACGTCGAGCCGTTGTCCAACAGCCCGGTGAGCGAATTCTGCCCGGTGGTGCTCAGTGACGGGCGGGTGATGTATCACCGCTGGGAATACATCGACAAGGGCGCCCGCGTCGGCAAGACGATATGGTCGATGAATCCCGACGGGAGCATGCCCCAGGAACTCTACGGCGTGGCCGACGACACGACGACGGTCTATATGTATCCTCAGCCGATTCCCGGCAGCGACAGCCGCTTGGTTTGCGTGGGGACGTGCCATTTTCCGCAAGGCGGGTGCTTCGGAGCGGTCATGCTCATCGACGTCAAGAACGACAATCGAGCCCGAGGTCCCGACCCGGATGAGGAAGACTACGTCCAATGGGATGATCGTTATTCCGTCACGAATCTCACCCCGCACGTGTTCGTGGAGCGTCGAACCGAGCCCGGCTGGCATTTCCTCGCCGAGGACGGCCGGTACGTGCACGATCGCAACGGCCAGAGCGGCCACCTCTACACCCATCCGTATCCGGTCAGCGACCGAGAGTTTCTGGTCTCTTACAAAGTCGACCCTTCCGATCACTACAAGAACGTCGCCGATGCGTACTCGTTGTATCTTCTGGATACCGAGGGGAATCATCGTTTGGTTCACGAAGACGAGGAACTCTCCTGCTGGCACCCGACGCCGCTGGTTGCGCGAAAAACCCCGCCGGAGATTCGTTCTATCCGGGATCCGAGCAACGCCGAGCGTAAACAGGCCCTGTGCATCGTGACGAATATCACCCAGGGCATGCAGGGAGTCGAACCGGGAGAAGTCAAGTGGCTGAGGATCAACGAAGCGCTGCCGCGCTACTGGTCCACCGGCAGAAGGTGGGGCTCCTCGCTGAGCAGCGCCGGCTGGAAGGCCGCTCTGTGGCCACGGGTGCCGTGGGGGATCGTGCCGGTGGAAAAAGACGGGTCGGCCTGCTTCGAGGTCCCGGCGAACCGGAATATCTTCTTCCAGGCTCTGGACGAGGACTTCAGGGAAATCCAGCGAGAAAGGACCTACCTGAATTACCAACCCGGCGAGGTTCGGTCCTGCACCGGCTGCCACGGCGAATCCGGCCGTGTCGTTCCGCCCACCGGTTCCGAAACACCGATGGCCTTGAGGCGGCCCCCGAGCATCCCGCAGCCGCAACCGTGCGATCTCGTCGAAAACGGCGGCGACGGCCGTGCCGGGCAGGTCATTCACTACCCCACGGACATTCAGCCGATCTTCGACGCCAAGTGCGTCTCGTGCCACGGCAATACGGATCCCGACGGAGAACTGAAGCTGACCGCCGACGTGACCGTCCAGTACAGCACCTCCTATGAGGAACTGGCGAGGAAGCAGTTGGCCGGTCCCATCATTCCGGAATTCACGTCATTCCTGCAGGGGGATCAGGGGAACTACAACGGCGCCTACCTGCCGCCTAAGAGTCTGGGCTGCTGCCAGAGCGCCCTGATCGACGTGTTGACCGATCCGGATCATCCCAAGAACGCCAAAGACGACCACTCCCGGATGCTGACCGAGAGCGAGTTGATGATCTTGAGCCGTTGGGTCGATTCCAACTACCAGTTCTACGGCAGCTATTACGGCCGGCGCCACGGGCACTGGGTGAATCCGGATCCTGGAAACCCGTCTTACGAACCGGCGGATTTCCGGCGCAAGCCAACGTTCGAGGAAGCCATCGACATGTTCGCCCCAGCATGGCATCGGTAGTCGGGCCGGACGATCAGGAGGGCTCGAGGCCCGCGCAGAAAAAAGGGCCCGGGGGGCTGTGCGGGCAGCCAACCGGGCCCTCGGACCGTGAAAAACCGGCTCTTCCCGTCGTGGGTCTGTCTGTCGCGCTGGGTTGGCGATGGTGCCTAAGGTTCACGATTCCTGTCGAACAACCGGATGGACGTGGTCCCGGGCCTGCGGGAATGCCCGGGACCGATCGGGCCGGATGAACGCTTGAATGTTCCAAAGCAATAGCAGATGACGTGCCAAATGACCGCAAACCGTCAGAGCAAGCTGACACATCAAGCCGAACCGCTTCATTTGCAGCCACTTGCGCGAAGCATCACCGCGCGCGGTCTTGGAACGTGCCCGGCAACGATTGTAATCCTTACAAAATCAGCCCGCTCAACAGACTGGCCGTTATCGCCTGGAATACCCTTTCGATTTCGGCGAATTCCCGGTCTTCGGCCTGGCAGAAGATCGAATAGGTGGCGCGATCGGTCTGCAGGCATCGGACCTGGGCCGTATTGGTCAGATCCAGCGCGAAGAAATTCAGGTCGTAGCCGACCGTCTGGTGACCGGCGATGACCTCGCGGCTCTCTTCGGCGTCGAGTTCCTCGTATTCCTGCCGCATCGCGTCGAAGGCCCCTTGGGCCAACCGGGCCGGATCGGCCGAACGGGGATGGACCGCCACCGACCAGAAGGCCCCGCCGGGACTGTAGACCGTCACCGACTGGCGTCCGGCCAGGGCGTCTTCCTCGTCGAGCGTCCAGTTGTCGGGATACTGGAACGAGATTCCCAATTTTGCGAATCTTGCCGGCATTATCAGCGATTTCTCCCGAGTGTGCCTGGGACCGGTCCCATCCAATTCATGGTAGCCGGCACAAGATCGCCCGGGAAGGAGTCTCGCCGTTCCCCGATGGGTGCCCGAAGCGCTATTGACCCGCTGGCCCTAGATTGTTATTGGAAGCCTGTCGGATTTTCGACAGGGTTCTTTTCGATAGGGGAACCGTGGTGAGTACTGCGAGATGGTTGTGCGGTCTGTCGGCCGTGCTGTGGATAGGTACGGGCGTACCGGCGACGGGCCAGGCGCCGTCGCAACTTCCCTGGTCCGGCGTGCCGTACAGCCCGATCCCGGGTCCCACCCCTCTCGAACCGGGACCGATGGCGACTTTCGAGGGGACGATCCAGCCCCCGCCGCCAAGTTTCGATCCCTATGCGCCCCCGGGCACGGCCCCATCGACCCTTCTGCCGCAAGACCCATTTTTGCAGCCGGGCGCATTCCCTTCGAGCGAGGGGATGTATGCCACGATGACCCGGTTCTTCCAGTCCGCGCGACTGGATTACGTGTGGATGCCCGGCGACAGCGTCGAGGAACTGGGGATCAACGACGTCGAACTGAACGGAACGTTTGCGATCCCGTTCTTCTACAACACGGAAACACCGCTGTTGATCACACCGGGCTTCGCGATCCACTATTGGTCGGGTCCCCGGGGCACGTCGGCCGACCTGCCCGCACATACGTTCGACGCCTACCTCGACGCGGCGTGGAACCCTCAGCCGACGGCTTTCCTCGGCAGTGAGTTGGCCTTTCGGATCGGCGTCTACTCCGATTTCGAGAAGGTCACCAACGAGAGCATTCGATACACGGGCCGAGGGGTGATGGTGTTGGCTTTTTCTCCAAGTTCCCAGGTCAAGGCGGGCATCGAGTACCTCGACCGCAACCGCGTGAAGATCCTGCCGGTCGCCGGCATCGTCTGGACTCCCAATCCGGACATTTGCTTCGAACTCGTCTTTCCCTATCCGAGGATCACCCGGCGGTTCTGGAACGTCGGCAACGCACAATGGTGGGGTTATATGCGAGGCGAATACGGCGGCGGCGCATGGACCGTAGGGCGCGACGCCGGGTTCCTCGACTCGTTCGACTACAACGATTTGCGATTCGCCGTCGGATTGGAGTGCCGGCGGGACGCCGGGCTGAGCGGCCTGTTCGAAGTCGGCTATTCCTTCGAACGCGAGATCCGCTACCGAAGCGAACTGCCGGAAATCTTCCGGCCGAACACAACCGTGTTCCTGCGCGGCGGTTTGGTTTATTAGCCGCGTAGTTGCATAAATCCTGTAGCTGAATTCGCAAGAATTCAGAGAATCCCCGGACGAAGTCAGTGTTGCGACGAGGTTTCCAAGCCCAACCGACCGTGAATTCCTGGGAGGAATGATCCATTAACCATTTGAGTCGTTTATTGCTGAATTCCTTGCGAATTCAGCTACGCCTTTCCCCGGGGCTTGCACCGTCGTGGGACCGACGTCGGTGGGACCGGCATCGCACGACTCGGCGGCGTGTTTTTCCCCGGGGAGTGCAATCCCCGGACGTTGGGGCAAAGTCAGATCAATGGAGTTCAGTGCTTCGAACCTGGGATTCTGCATCATGCTCGCCAAACGACCGAGAGTTCTAGTCATTGCGGCCGCACTCTGCATCGTCTGCTCGGGCACTCTACCCTCCCGGGCCCAAGTCGTCCGCCTGCCGCCGGTCGACGCCGCAGAGCCGTATCCGTATCCCGGCCGGCTGGTTTCGTATCCCGATTCGACGGCCGAGGTGTTGCAGGCACCGGGCGAGCTGAGTCTACCCAAAGAGCCGGAGCGTCCGCCCGACGCACGCGAGGGGATGTTTCAGAAGCTGATCTTCACCGGCGAGTGGTTGCCCGGCGGCGGCAGCGATCGGTTCGGCGTCGGCAGCGTGGAGTTGAAGTCGGTGCTGGCCTTGCCGATTCCGTCGCGGGAGTATCCGCTGATCGTGACGCCCGGCTTTGCGGTCCATTATCTCGACGGGCCGATCAGCCGCGATCTGCCGCCGCGGCTGTACGACGCTTACGCCCAGTTTCGCTGGATGCGGCGGCTTTCACCGCGGCTGGGGATTGACCTGGCGATTACGCCCGGTGTGTTCTCCGACTTCGAGCAGGGCGACGCCGACGCCTTCCGGATCACCGGCCACGGGGCGGCCATGTGGACGGCCGGACCGGACTTCAAGATCGTGCTGGGGGCGGCCTACATCGATCGATTCAGCACCGACGTGTTGCCCATCGCCGGGTTCATCTGGACGCCGCACGAGGACGTCGAATTCGAGCTGGTCTTTCCCAACCCCCGGATCGCCCGGCGGATCGACTCGGCCGGCGCCTGCACCGACGACGTGCAGGACTGGCTCTATGTGGCCGGCGAATTCGGCGGCGGGATCTGGAGCGTGCAACGAGCAAGCGGCGCGGCCGACGTGGTCGACTACACCGACTGGCGGATCTTCCTGGGGTTGCAGCGGAAGGCCATCGGCCGGCTCGACCGGCACGTGGAGATCGGCTACGTCTTTGCCCGCGAGATCCGCTATGCCGGTGCCACGCCCGATCTGGAGCCCAACGACACGGTGATGCTTCGCG
Organism: Thermoguttaceae bacterium; assembly: GCA_035527455.1. Taxonomy (GTDB): domain Bacteria; phylum Planctomycetota; class Planctomycetia; order Pirellulales; family Thermoguttaceae; genus DATLAN01. Next base: position 15,270 of record DATLAN010000459.1, on the reverse strand, counting down.
GAGGAGTGACGTACTGAGCCGTAGGTCAGGGCTTGCCCTGACGAAATCAGAAGAAATCAGTCGATCGGGAGCAGAATATGTCAGGGCAAGCCCTGACCTACCTGCTTGTCACGTTGGCCGGCGAGGATTTTGGCGAACTCGTCGCAGCAGTCGCGGAAGGCGCCGACGACGACCGGATCGAAGTGCTTGCCCTCTTCCTCCTCGATCGACCGGCGAACGTCTTCGAGGCTCATGGCGTCCTTGTAGACCCGCACGGAACTCAGCGCGTCGAACTCGTCGGCCACGGCGACGATCCGTGCGGCCAAGGGGATCTCGAATTCTTTCAGTCCGCCCGGATAACCGGCGCCGTCGAAACGCTCGTGGTGTCTTAAGGCGATCTCGGCCGCCATGTCGAGGAACCCGCGGAAGGCGGATTGTTCGGCCGCTTGCCTCAGCGCCGTCGAGCCGATCACCGTGTGCGTCTTGATGATCTCGAACTCTTCGGGCGTCAGCGGGCCGGGCTTCAGCAGCACGCGGTCGGGGATGCCGACCTTGCCGATGTCGTGCAGGGGGCTGCTGCGGTAGAGGTCTTCGAGGAACCGCACGTCGATCTGGTCGGCGTAAGGGCCACGGCCGGCGAGCCGCTCGGCCAGGACCTGGGTGTACGCCCGCATCCGTTCCAGGTGCCCGCTGGTCTGCGGATCGCGGGATTCGGCCAGTTGGGCCAGGGCGAACACGGTGACGTCTGCAATACTCATGGTCCCCATCTCATCGGTCATCGGGCAGACGGAATTCGGCTTCTTGCGGAGAAGACGGCACCTTGGAACTCTAGCCCGTGTTTCCCGGGTGGGCCGGAACAAGGTCGCCGGAAGCCTGGCCGGAACGATCCCTCTCATCCTTCGAGAGCGTACGACGAGCGCATTCGGTAGAATCGAATCGGGACACTACGAGGAGACACGGCGGGCAAGCCCGCCCGCTAAACGGCAAAGTGGATCGGACATCGCGTGGTCGGATCGCCGCTGAGCAACCACGCGCCGATCAGTCGTCCTTTTCTCGATCCGCCGCTTCCAGCCGGCTGAAGTCGGGCGTGCCGTCGGCATTCAGTCCGACTTCGTTCAGAGAAATGCCGGATTCGGGGGAAAGGGTCTTGGCGATGGTGCGGCCGCGGAAGGCCTTGTCGCCGCGGCCGTATTGCCACAGCGCGATCCACACGCCCAGCAGGGCCAGCACGAACAGTCCGCCGGCGATGGCCCCGGCCATGACGTTGGTCTGCGAGGGCTTGTCCTGCAGCCAGACCATGTCCCGGCCGATCAGCAGCGGCGCCAGTTGCCCCCGATCGACGAGTTCGCCGGTCTCGTCGTCCGGGACTTCCACCGGATAAGCCCAGGTCTTCATGAAGAATCCGGCCACTTGGACGCGCTCGGCCTCGCCCGGATCGGAAATGGGCGGCATTCCCTCGGGCAGCTCGCGAACGCAGAAGACCAGCGGGTAGACCTGCGAATCGTCGGTGGTCAGGAACACATTGTAGTAGTGGTCGATGCCGAATCGGGCACGAATGTCCTCGTCGTCGACGCGAATCTTCACCACGGAGCGGGCCATACCCGTCAGCACCACCAACCGTCCACGCTGCCCGGCCGCCTCGTTGAACAACGGCACCACGGAGAATCCCTGACCGTCGGGCCGTTTGAGATCCGCGGGCGCGTCGCGGAACCGCTGCTTGGCTTCCCGCAGCAACTGTCCCGGTTCGGTGCGTCCGGCGGCTGCGAGCAACTGATAGAAGCACTCGCGATCTTTTTCGAGGAGGCCCTTGCGGTCCAGCACGTCGTCGAACAATCCGACGTCCATGCCCAACTCGCCCAACACCGTAGGCGGATACCAGGCGATCCGCGGGGCAACGAAGATGGGCGCCTCCCGGCCGGTTTCCTCGTCGGGGGCGCCGAGCTTCAGGAACAACCCCTTGGCGGCGACCCGCGCGTCGAACTCCCCTCCCGCCTGCCACGCTTCGGGCACCGTCCACGCGAAAACTACGACCGGCCGGCCGTCGTCCAATTGGATCGTACACCGGTAGTACCGCTCCAACTCCAGCCGCTGGGCCATCACGTCGACCGGCCGGCGGACTTCGATCCGGGTCAATCGGCCGGATAGCGAGAAGAACTCGCCGCGGACGGCGGCAGGATCGGCCTCGATCTCGGCCAGATCCAGTTCGTCGCGTGCCCACTCGTCGATGCGCATCAGAGGCCGGCGGTTCACGTGGTAGAGAACCGCGAGCAAAGCCTCCGACTCGTCGAAAGTCGCCTCCTCGTCGAGGATCGGCCGACCGTCGACGAGGTAATTGATCCCGTCGATTTCCAGCGAGCGCAGCCACTGTCGAGCGGTCAGCCCTCCGCCCGGTTGCCCGTTGTCCGGCTCGTGGGGCGCTTCGACCACGGGCGGCTCGGGCGGCGGAGCCGTTTCGCCCGGAAGCCACGCCAATTCGCGGGCGAACAAGAGCGGAGCCACTTGGCTTCGAGGCCCACTGTCGCCGGGGCTTTCGGCCGCACCTTCGGGAGTATCCACCGGGTAGGCCCAGGTCTTCATGAAGAACCCCGCGATCCGTACCGGCTGGGGAGACTCCGGGCTTGGACGTTTCGGCATTTTCTCGGGAAGCTCGCAAACGCAGAACACCAACGGATCGTCTTGCGAATCGTCGGTCGTGAGGAAAACCTGATAGTAATAGTCCTTGCCGAGTTGCTCTTGGACGTCCTTGTCGTACACGGCAACCTTCGTCAGCCGATGTGCTGCGCCCGAGACGACCACCAGGCGACCACGATGGGCTTCCGGCTTGCTGAACAGCGGCGCGACGGGAAATCCCTTGCCGTCGGGCGGTTCGCTGGCCGGGACGTCTTGGCGAAGCAGCTTCTCGGCTTCGCGGGCCAATTGTCCCGGCTCGGCCCGGCTCACGGCCAGCAGCATCTCGAGGAAACACTGCCGTTCCGCCATAGACAGTTCCTTCCCGTCTTGCAGATCGGCCAACAGCCCGAGGTCCATGCCGAGATCGCTGAGCAATTGTTGCGAAGGCGAGATGTCCGCCGGCGCCGCGTCTTGGGCCCGGCCTATGGCCGAGAGTTGAAAACACCAGGCAACAGCCAATACGGCCGTGAGGCAGTGGCACACCAGTTTTCGCTCCCGGCTTACAGTCATGGGCTACTCAGTAGGCTCACGATCGAGTGGTTCTTCCAGCGACAAACCGGCGTGGGAGAGATGGTCGACGTTGCGCAGTGCCTGGAAATCCGGCTGCACTTCCTCCGGTCGAGGTCGCTTGGGCCGCGTCCGCGCGAACACAAGTGCCGCCAGCACGAGGCCCACCAGGCCCGCCACGACGATCATCCACAGCGGGGACCAAGTGGTCGGCGGTTCTTGGACGGGGATTTGCCAACGGACGGTCCGGGCCAACATCAACGGCACCAGCGGCAACCCTTCCGCCTTGGAGACCCAACGTTTGAAATAGATCGCGTCGACTTCCGCTGCCTCGGCCATCTCCATTCCGGTCGGAAAGCGGTCCGGCAGATAGAGACACTGGACGACGATCGGCTCCTTGGGGTTGTCGTCGGGAAAAAGCCACACCTCGTAATATCCCTCGATGCCGTAGTCGTTCTCCTTCAACGGAAGGGGAACTGCCCGGCGGACGGTGCCGCGAACGGTCACCAGTTCACCGCGGTACTCTTTCGACTGGGAGAACAACTGGGCGTAGGTGACCCGCCCCGGCGATTTCTGGCGCAGCGTCGCTTCGTCGGTCCGGTTGAGCACGTCCAGCAGATTGAACCGGGCGGGCTGCTCGCTGTTGAAGACCGGCGAGTTGTCTTGCACGGCTTCCAGAAGCTTTGGATCGACGCCCGGCAGGAAGCGACCGCTGGGATCTTCGCCCAGTGGTGCTTGATCGTCGGCGGCGAGAGGTGCCTGATCGTCGGCTTCCGCCGATTTGGGACGGTTGTCGAATCGCGGGGTTTCGGCCGATTTGGGTGCGTGCTGCGGTGGAGCTTCCTGCTGCTTGGCTTCTTCGCCGAAGAGCCAGGCCCAGTTTTTTTCCTTACGGGCCTCGTTGACGGCGAAAACGACCAGGCCCAGCACGACCACCAGCAGTAGCAGCCGCACTTGCTCGCGGCGTGCCAGGTAGTTCCGAGGTGGACGGGATTGTTGGAAGTTGACCATGGATACCCGGTAGGTCAGGGCTTGCCCTGACAGCCATCTGAGACGCCTATTTTCTCATACTTTGTCCCAGCGCGGTCTACGGCCGCAACGAAACGGCGGGCAAGCCCGCCCGCTAAACGTGGTTATTGCAATTGGTTACGTCAGACAAGCGTGCGGCGTGCACCGAAGTGTTGCCGTCAGGGTGAGCCCTAACCGCCGTCAGGGCGAGCCCTGACCTACGGTTTATTCTATCCCCCGATTGAGACGTCAACAATCCGACGCCGGTGGCGGGGTAGTGCCCACCCCCGTAATCCCATTCGCCCGAGTTGGCTGAGAGTATTCCGCCCTCGTTCATCGGGACATTTCCCCGGAATAGTTGGTTTCAACTATATTGTGGCATATTGTATACCTCGATAATTGACAATCCGGCGTTTTGCGCCGCAGGGTGTTTCCGTCTACAATGGATATCGTCTGCAAAGGGCATTTCGGGAATATTCTCCTCGTCGTCGGCCGAATTCCTGTTGGGCTGGGCTTACCGCGTGATGCGGGAGGTAGGGCGACCGGGGCGTGGGGTGTGAAGACGGAGTAGCGACCTTGGCGCTATCGCTGGCCGAATTCAACCGACTGGTGGCCGACTACGGCCCGACGATGTACCGAACGGCCTACCGTTTGGTGGGCGATCGGCATGAAGCAGAAGACCTGGTCCAGGAGACGTTTCGTTCGGCCTGGAAGAGCCGCCGGCTTTTTCGTTCCGGCGGCGGCGAGCGGGCGTGGCTGGCGGCGATCCTGCGCCGCCGCGCCGCCGACCATTGGCGGCGTCCCAAGCCGCCCACCGTACTGGCCGGCGAGCAGAACATCGATCTCGGCTTCCCGGCCGACGATCCCTTGAGAGACGAGTTCACCGACGAAATGCAGCACGCACTCGGACAATTGCCCAAGGACCTTCGAGAGACCCTGTTGCTGGTGGTGGTCACCGAACTGACCCACCAGGAAGCGGCCGATCTGCTCGAAGTCCCGCTGGGAACCGTCCTCTCCCGAGTCAGCCGCGCTCGGAAGCGTCTGCGGGAATATTTATTGGCTGCCGGCACCAGATAGACCAATGCACTCACCCGATCCCAACTTCAATGCCGAGCAGGATGCCCAACTGCGAGCCGTTCCGTTGCCGGAAGGGCTGCTGGAGCGGTTGCGGCGGACGGCGCTGGCCGACGACGACGGGTTGGATGCGGCCATTCGGGGCGTTCCCCTCCCGGCGGGATTCGCCCAACGCTTGCGGTGCGCCGTGTTGTCCGACGACGAGGTTCTCGACGCGGCCGTTAGGGAGGTGACCGTCCCGGTCGACCTGCTCGGACGGCTCCGCCGACTCCCCAAGCGCCGCAAGCGGCTCGCCAGTCTGGCCCCCTGGGCCACGGCCGTCTCGCTGCTGATCGTCATTGGATTGTCCTACGGCGGGGCCATGCTCGGATTCCTCACGGTGACGTTTCACGATCCGGTCTTGACCGCCCAGCAGGAGATTTCCGCTTCCGCCCCGGCCGACCTCGTGTTCGTCCTGCCCGAACCGGAGCTGACTTTCGTCGAGGGGGCGTATCTACTGGATGAAAATCCCCCGCGCGACGGTTCGACCCTTCCCGCGGAACTGCCGCAGTCGAGGATCGACCTGGCCGAGTTCGTTGAGCCGGGCTCGAAGTACGCCTTGGAGGGCTTCAATCCGCTGGCCCCGTCGGATTCTTTCGCCACGGTTTCATTGCTGGGCACCAGCAGCCGGATCGCCGACCTGGACGAGTTGCGCTGGGCGGCCGGCCCGAAGCCCCAGGGAATCGGTTTGCCGCTGGTGCCCGGTGTCCCTTGGGACGAGTACATTCGGACCGGTTTTCGGCCATATGTCTTCCCGGCGGCCGATACGCAACTGCAGACCAGCCTGGTACCGCTGGACGCGCATCCCTCGAGCTACGATTTGACGCGGCGGTACCTGGAAGACGGCAAATTACCGCCTCCGAAAGATGTCCGCACGGAGGAATTCCTCGCGGCGCTCGACTATGACTTCCCCGCGCCGAAATCGGGCGGCTTGGGGCTCTATACGGCGGCCGGCCCATCGCCTTTCCCCGGTGAAGGGATCTGCATGCTGCAGGTCGGCGTGCAGGCCCGGGAACTGCTCGACCAGCGGCGCCCGGCGGTCCGGCTGGTCGTGGCCGTCGACGTTTCGAAGAGCATGCGTTGGGGGGGACGCCTGAAGATGATCCGCCGGGCACTGGCCGACGTGGTTCGGCAATTGGGTCCCGCGGATCGCCTCACGCTGGTCGCTTTCAGCGAAGAGGCCCGTGTGCTGATCGAGGATTGCGGCCGGGAGGACGAAGCCGATCTGCTGTCCGCCGTCGAGTTGCTGCAGGCGGCCAACACGACGAACCTGGGAGCCGGTTTGCGCAAGGCTTACGCGATGGCCCCCCGCGGCAGCGCGATCGGCGACGCCGTCAGCCGCGTGGTCTTGCTGACCGACGGATGGACCAATCTCGACACGGGAGCGGCCGGGTTGATCGAGCAGCGACTGGCCAACGCGCGGCGGCAAGGCATCATCCTGGAAGTGATCGACCTGAAGCAGAAAGAAGAGTCCAACTTGCAGTTGGCCAGCCTGGCGCAATCCGGCGGCGGAACGGTCCGCGCAGCCACCAGCGCCGATCAGATCCGCTGGGCCATGCTGGAGATCATCACGGGCAGGCCCCAGTTGGTCGCCGTCGATGCCCGGTTGAAGGTGACCTTCGATCCCAAGGAGGTCATGGCCTATCGCCTGCTGGGTCACGAGGCCAACGTGATGGCCGGCCTGCTGCCGGCGAAGGACCTCGAAATCGATTTCCGGGCGGGCCAATCGGCCACGGCCCTGTATGAGATCCGTTTGATGCCCGGCCGGGAAAGCGGATCCCGGGAGGTGGCCACGGTCGAGTTGACCTGGCAGGACCCGGGCGGCGGGAAGATCCGGCAACTGACTCGCAAGGTCCGCGGCGGCGATTTCAGTGCCCCGTTCATCGAGTCTCCCTTGTCGCTGCAAGGGGCCGTCGTGGCGGCCCAGGCCGCCGAAGTGCTGCGGATGTCGCCCTACGCCCAAAGGCGCGGGCTTTCGATGGCCCACGTCCTGGAACTCGCCCGCCACGTCGATACCCGGCTGTACGAGTGGCCTTCGTTCGTGGAGTTCGTCTCGATGATGGAGCGGGTAGTGGGGGAGAAATAGCACCGCGGCGGGGATTGCCTGAAGGGCGAAGAACGGATAGAAAAGATAGTTTATCATGAGTTAGCCTGCCGCTGCGGGCGGCGCCGGAACCCGCCCGACCGCCCCAAGTCCTCGGCAACGCGTGTTCATAGGGGCTGTCCTTAGGGGCGGCCGAAAAATAACTGCACCAAACCACCGAATCGAGTGGGGTTATCGCGATGAAGCCTTCCATATCGTGCCATCGGCTGTTGGCCGGTAGTTTTGCACTCGGCCTGGTTCTCTTCGCCGTCGGTTCGACGCGAGGCACCGAAGAGGCCCGCAGGTTTCTCGAAGGCCTCCGCGAGCGCGGGTACTACGACACGGCCCAGGAATACCTGGAGGTGATGCGTGCCAGTCCGCTGTTGACGGACCAGGAATTCAAGCAGTCGATCGACTACGAGATCGGGGTGACGCTGATCGAGAGTGCGCGGACCGGTCGCGCGATCGCCGAACGGGAACAACAACTGGGCGAGGCGAAGGAGAAGTTCGAGAAGTTCATCCAGGACCACCCCAACCACAAGCTGGTGGCCGGCGCCAACACCAAACTGGCCGACCTGTTGGTCGAGCGGGGAAACATCCTCGTCGATCTGGCCGGCAATCCCAACAAGGCCGACCAGAAGACGCAGTTGCTCGGCGAGGCCCGCAAGCTCTACGACCAGGCCCAAAAGGTCTTCGAGGGCTTGGAGAAAAGGTTCTTGGACGAACACGGCAAGTTCCCCAAGCTGCTCGACGAGACCAAGGACGCCGCGCAGTTCGAGGCTCGGGCCCAGGTCCGCGCGAACCTGTTGCAGACGAGGCTGTCCCTGGCCACGGTGATCTACCAGAGTTCGAAGACCCACGCGCCGGGCAGCAAAGAGAGCCAAGACGCCCTGAGCAAGTCGGCCGAGAAGTACAAGGAGATGTACGAGAAGTACAGCATTTACATGGCCGGCCTGTACGGACACATGTGGGAGGCCCGCTGCTACAAGGAACTGGCCGGCGCCGAGACCGACCAGGCCAAGTCCAAGGAGTACTACGAGAAGACCTATTACGCCCTGGAAGACCTGTTGCTCGAAGAAGACGACTCGCCGCCGTTCCAGTTGCTCAAGAACAAGGCCCTGGTGATCTTCCTGGAAACGGCGTTGCAGGAGAAGGGCGCCAAGCGTGCCGACGCCCTGACGCGGTTCGTGGAGTGGGAGAGAGCGGCTCCCACCGATGAGGAATCGAGCGAGGAGGGATTGGCGCTGAAGTACCTGGCGGCCGATATCATGTACCAGCAGTCCAAGACGGAAAAGGACGCCAAGAAGAAACGGGAGTTGCTGGCCGCCGGCAAGAAGCTCTTCGAGACGGTGTACCGCTTCCCCGGCGAGTACAAGGGGACAGCCCAGGAGGCGTTGGCACGACCGGAATACCACGACCCCAGTCTCGAGCCTCCCGAGCCGGAGACCTTCGCGGAGGCCCGCGACCGCGCCTCGCAGGCCTTGGGTCGAACGCAGGACACGAGCCTTGCCGAGGATGAGATCGCCAAGGCGCGCGACGATGCGGTCAAGTACTTCCGCATGGCGCTGGCCATGAAGGAACCCACGACGCCGACCGACGATATCAACGTCATCCGCTATTACCTCTCCCATCTCTACTGGTCGTCGGAAGACCTCTACGAAGCGGCCGTGATGGGCCACTTCATGGCCGTCAACTATCCCAACAGCACCGGCGGGCGGGACGGGGCCGTGATCGCCATGGCCGCCTACGCGAAACTGGCCGGCCAGGCCGAAGCAGAACTCAAAACGGCCCGGGCAAACGACGACGCCCAGGACGAAATCGACCGGCTGACCGACGACGTGCGGTTCTTCGGGGATTCGATGGTCCGCATCGCCCGCGACATCACCGAACGCCGCAAAGGCCAGCCGGAAGCCGACCAGGCCTGGGTGATGCTCATCAGCAACGCCCTGGAGCGCGACAAGCTGGAGGAGGCCCAGAAGTACCTCGACAACATCTCGCCCGACTCGGAGAAACGCGGGGCGATCGAACTGATTCTCGGCCAGAAGCTGTGGAGCGGTTACCTGACCGAACTCCGCGACCATCAGGCGGCGAAGAAGCAGTACGAGGCCTTGGAGAAGCAGACGGACAACCCCCCGCCCCAGGTGCAACTGGACCAAATGAAAGCGGACCTGGACAAGACGCAGGTCGAATTGGACCGGATCGTCGCCAATGCCCAACAAGTGCTCGAAGAAGGGATCGGCCGGATGCGCAAGCCGATCGACGCCGGGACGGACCAGCCGGACTACACGCTGGTGGCCTCCGTGCTCTCGCTGGCCCAAATCTACCTCGGGGCCGGAGAGCCCGAAAAGGCCGTCGGGTGGCTCGACGACGGGAAAGTCGGGGCCGTGACCCTGGTCAAGGCCGGCAACGCCGCGACCGATCGGGAGAACTTCGCCGTGGCGACGTACAAGACGGCGTTGCGGGCGTACGTGGGCGTCCAGGAGACCGCCAAGGCCCAAGAGGCCATGCAGGCGCTGGAGAAGCTGGTCGGCGAGGCCGGCGACGCCGAGGCCGCCGCCAAGTTGACGCAGATCTATCTCGCCCTGGGCCTCGAACTCAAAGGGCATCTCGCCGGTCTCCGCGCCGCCGGCAAGCCCCAGGAAGCCAACGTCGCCGCCCACAGCTTCGAGGCCTTCCTCGACATCGTCCGCAACCGCGAGGAGGGCCACGACTTCGCCTCGCTGATTTGGGTGGCCAAGACGTTCGTCAGCCTCGGCGACAGCCTCGCCTCCGAAGGCGAAAGCCCGCCGGACGAGGCCAGGCGGTACTACGGCAAAGCCGCCGAGACCTACCAGCAGATCCTCGGCAAGCTCGACGACCCGAGCTTCGGCGCGCCGGACAACGTCGCCACGGCCATCCAAGTCCTCGGCGCCCGGTGCCTGCGCAAAACGGGCGAGTACGAGGCGGCCATCGACGTGCTGTTGAAGATCCTGCAAGAACGGGAATCGATGCTCGACGCCCAGGTCGAGGTGGCTCTGACCTACCAGGCATGGGGCATGGACGAAGACACGAAAGACGACCTGCCCCTCACGATCGCCTACCAAGGGACCAAGTTGCACGAAGAGGTTTGGGGCTGGGGCCTGCTGGCCCGGCGCGTCCAACGCAATTTGGATAAATTCAGCGACGTGTTCCACAAGGCCCGCTATAACCTGGCCGTCTGCCGCTTCGCGTTGGGTAAGAAGAAGTCGACCAAGAGCACCAGAGAGCAATACTACGAACAGGCCGCCGAAGATATCCTCAAAGTCTATAAGCTCTATCCGAAAATGGGCGGCCCCGAGTGGTACGACCAGTACGACCAACTGCTCAAACAGATCCAAGAGGCCCTCGGCAAGGAACCGACCGGGCTGAATGGGGCCGAATCGCGCTAGTCGATCCGGTCCGCGAATACTCTCGGTCCATCAGAAAGAAATATCAGATAGGGAGAACTCCGTCATGAACAAACGTGGTCTGTTTCTCGCGGCCGGTCTGTGGCTGGCTGCCGCCGCGACCGCCTGGGCCTACGATACCGTCAAGACGCAATCCGAAACGCTCACCGGCCGCGTTAAGACCATCGGTTGCTACGAGGTCGTCGTGGCGCACGGCGTCACCGGCGTGGAAAAAGACGTTCCGGTCAACGAAATCGTCACCATCTACTTCGACGACGAACCGACCTCGATGAAGACCGCCCGGACCTATCTGCTCAGCGGCCGCTACGAGGACGCGCTGGACGTGCTGACCAAGGTGGACGCGTCCGAGGTCGATCGCCGGGAAGTCCAGCAGGACCTCGATTTCTACAAGGCCCTTTGTGCCTGCAAACTGGCACTGGGAGGAAAAGGAACGATCCAGGAAGCCGGACGGTTGATGCGGACCTTCGCGCAGAACAACACCACCAGCTACCATTACCTGGAAGCCTGTGAAGTGCTGGGCGACATGATGGTGGCCGTCGGCGCCTTCAACTTCGCCGAACAGTACTACGGCCAATTGGAGGCCGCGCCCTGGCCCGACTACAGAATGCGGGCCCTGGTGGCCATCGGCCGGGCACGACTGGCCCAGAAGACGCCCGAGAAACTCGTTGAAGCGCAGCAAGCGTTCCAAAAGGTGCTCGCCGACCCGGCCGAAGACGCGCTGGCCCAGTCCCAGAAACTGGCCGCCCGGCTCGGCTTGGCCCAGTGCCTGGCGGGCGATGCCGCCAAGCGCGACGTCGCCATCCAGGAGATCGAAAAAATCATCGCCAACGCCGACGCGGAAGAGGTCGAATTGCACGCCCGGGCGTACACCACGTTGGGAAACGCCCTGGTCGCGGCCGGCCGCCAGCGGGAGGCCCTAATGGCCTTCCTGCACGTCGACCTGCTCTATTACACGGTTCCCGAGATGCACGCCGAAGCGTTGTACAACCTCGTGCAGTTGTGGCAGGAAATGAAGAAGGACGAACGGGCAGCCAACGCCCGCAATATCCTCCTGGAGCAATACAAGAACAGTTATTGGGCAACCAAAGTGGGGTCATAGTGCCTTCGCAAGAGTGGTCCCGCAGGGGAATTCGACGGGAGACGCTTTACGCCACAGTGGCAATCGAGGTACACTGGAGTTTTTAGGGGATTTGTGGCGGAAGGCATCTTCGCAAATCGGCAACAATAAACCGGACAATTCATCCGCTTAGCAAGTTTGGAGGTCATTATGCGGCATCGGTTCTTGTGGGGACGGTTGGGTATCACACTCTTTTCCGCCTGGTTGTTACTCTTCTCGGTGGGCGTCTTCTCCAGCGTGAGCCTCGTCGGCAACTCGACGGCGGTCGCTCAGGAGGAGGAAAAGACCGCCGAGAAAACCGACGAGGGAACACTCTCCGAGGAGCAACAAACCATCAAGGACATGAATCTCCTGGAGTGGATGTTCCACGCGCTGGGATGGTTCTACAGCGCCGTGTTCTTGAGCATCTCGTTCACGCTGGTGGCGTTGTTCGTGATGAACCTCTTGACCGCCCGGCGGGAAAACATCGTGCCGGTCGCGCTGGTCGAGGGGTTCGAAGGGCACCTCAACGAGAAACGGTACCAGGAGGCCTACGAGATGGCCAAGAACGACGAGTCGTTCCTCGGCCAGGTCCTTTCGGCCGGACTGGCCAAGCTCTCGGCCGGCTACGATCAGGCGATCGAGGCCATGCAGGAGGTGGGTGAAGAGGAAAACATGAAGCTGGAGCACCGGCTGAGCTACATGGCCCTGATCGGTTCGATCAGCCCGATGATCGGACTGCTGGGAACGGTCCAAGGTATGATCGCCGCGTTCCGAGAAATCGCCATCGCGACGGGCAGTCCCAAGCCGGCCAAGCTGGCCGTGGGCATTTCCACGGCCTTGTGGACCACGCTGGTGGGACTGATGATCGCCATTCCGGCGATCGCTGCCTACAACATCCTCCGCAACCGCGTGCAGCGCCTGGTGCTGGAGGTCGGCATCCTCAGCGAGGGCCTGATGAGCCGGTTCCAGAACGTCGGCTCCGGTTCCGGCGGCGCCGCGGCCGCGAAGAAGAAGTAAGGATTTGGGACGAGCACATCGGTCCGAAACGGGAATTGATCCATGAAGAAATACGAGAGCAAGCGCGGGGCCCCGTTTGCCAAGGGCGACATGACCCCGATGATCGATATGACCTTCCAGTTGATCGCGTTCTTCATGGTGCTGATCAACTTCGCCGCCGAGGACCAGAACGTCCGGATCAACCTGCCCGCCAGCGAACTGGCCAAGCCGCCCGACAAACCCCTCGAGTCGGCGATCACGGTCCAGGTGACGAAGAAGGCAGAAGGCGGCACCGTGATCGTGGGTCCCGAGGAAACCAAGGTGGAAGGGCTGCTGACGCTGATGCATCGCGAGGCGGAGAGCATCCGCAAGGAGGATCGCGTCGTCGGCAAGGCCACGATCATCATCCGCGCGGACCGCAATGCGGAGACCGGGCTCGTGCAAGACGTGATCACCATTTGCCAGAAGGCGGGCTTCAAGCTCTTCCGCCTCCGCGCCGAGCAAAAGGAAGCGAGAACCTAAGCGATGAAAGTCCGCAACGTCCGCCGCCATGACGAGGACGTCGAGCTGCAGATGACGCCGATGATCGACATCGTCTTCCAGTTGCTCGTCTTCTTCATCATGACCTTCAAAATCGTCACCGCCGAAGGCGACTTCAGCATCAAGATGCCCCAGGCCTACGAAAGCGGCGATCCCAGCGACGATCAGCCGCTGGTCGTCGTCGTCACCATCACCGCCAGAGCGGACGGAGGGCTCGGCGACGTCATCTGGGCGAGCGAAAGTAAGCCGTTGGGCGAAGATGCCCCCTACCGGAACGATCCTTTCGGCGAACTTCGATACAGGATCCGCCAGTACGTCAACGACGACGGCACGGGGAAATCGACGGCAGCCGAGACCGAAGTCGAGTTGGACTGCGACCGCACCCTGCACTTCCAGCACGTGATGAGCGCCATTACCCACATCAAGGGCTACATCGACGACAAGACGAACGAGCGGGTCAACCTGGTCGAGAAGATCCGATTCAAGCCGCACCCGGTCGGCAGTAGTTGAAAAAGTAGCCATCTCGCTCCGCGAGATGTGGCCCGAAAAGCTCCGGATCTTCAACGGCCACATCTCGCGGAGCGAGATGGCTACTATACGCTTCAAGCGGCTTCATCCACGGCGGTCCGGCGCGGCCGCCTTTTCTTATGCGCCCTCGCTGTCCGCACTAGGGCAATAATTCCGCGCGGTCCGACCGAAGTCCATGTCGTCGCCGAGCCCCTTACCCCCGGAACAAGTCGGACCGAAAGCACGGAACTCGTTCTATGGTCCGCCTCGACAAGAAAGGACGTGGACCATGCGATACGAAGATCGCGACGGGAACGATCCGGACGCGAAGATGACGCCGATGATCGATGTCGTCTTCCTCCTGCTGATCTTCTTCCTGCTGACGTTCCAGATCATCGCGCCGGAGGGCGATCTCAGGATCCACATGCCGCAGGCGGCGGCCGAAACCATCGACGCCATCCCACCGGCTCCGTTGCTCATTCGCATCACGCTGCAAGCCGACCGCCAAGGCGAACTGGCCGCTATTCACATGGGCGAGCGGAAGGTGGCCGACTTCGACCAACTGCGCAGAGAAGTCCGCCGTCTCGTAAACGACGATCACGGGCATGCCTCGACTGCCGCCGGTGCCGAAGTCGAACTGCAGTGCGACCGCAATCTCCGTTTCGAACACACGATGCACGCCGTCACCTCGGTTTCCGGTTACGTCGACCGGCACCGAATCGTCCCGCTGGTCGAAAAGATCCGCTTCACTCCCAAATCTGAAATCTGAAATCTGAAATCCGAAATTCTTTTCACCCTCGCGGATGGAACTTCTTGTGCACCTTCTTCAACCGCGTGAGGTCGACGTGCGTGTAGATCTGCGTGGTGGCGATGCTGGCGTGCCCGAGCATCTCCTGCACCTGGCGGAGGTCCGCCCCGCCGGCCAGCATGTGTGTGGCGAAAGTGTGACGCAGCGTGTGGGGACTGACCTCCGCCGGGGCGCCCACGCGTCGGGCATACTTCTTCAACAGCTCCCAGATCCGCTCCCGCCGCAATCGCCGCCCGCGATAGGACAGCAGCACCCAGTCGGGCGCCGCTGAAGCCATCGCGGCCAGTCCGGGCCGTTCGTGTTCCAGGTACGCCCGCGCCGCGTCGGCCGCCCGGCCACCCAGTGGCACGAGCCGCTCTTTGTCGCCTTTGCCGCGGCACATGCAGAAGCCTTCGGCCAGGTGCAGGTCGCGCAGCCGCAGGCCCGACAGTTCCGACGCCCGGCATCCGGTCGCGTAAAGCAGCTCCAGCAAGGCCCGGTCCCGCCGCCAGTACGGATCGCCCTCTTGAGGACAGAGGAAGAGCTTGGCGATCTG
>DATLAN010000458.1:0-7396 GCA_035527455.1 Thermoguttaceae bacterium | reverse complement strand
TGCCCGGGGCCGGAATGACCACGGGCACCAAGGTCGGGCTCGGAGTTGGCGCGGTCGCGCTGTTGGGAGCGGGAGCCATGCTCCTGCGCCGCTAATGCCCGTCGTCAACCAGCAGCCGATCCTCTACGACGCCCGGCGCGTCTACGACACGTTCATGACCGCGCCGATGCCGCACCACGCGCCGACGCCCTCGTCGGTCGGCCCGCAGTGGTGCCGCCCCGGCACGATCCACGCCTACCCCAACGGGGACGGCCGCAACCGGGGCACCTACTACGAGAAGCCCGTGGGTGGTCCCGTCGTGACGACGCCACAGGGCCGTCCGGTCGCGCCGAGGCACACGCTCCCCGCGACGCCCCGTGGCCTGCCCACGCCGGGCGGCACGATCGTCGGCCCGCCGGGATCCATCGGCCCCGGCACCACGGTTGAGTCGAACGGTGTCCCCAAGCGCAACTGGTGGCCGTGGCTCGTGGCCGCAGGTGGCGCGGCCATGGCCGTCGCAGGAGGCCGCTAGATGTACCCCAACATCCTTC
Organism: Thermoguttaceae bacterium; assembly: GCA_035527455.1. Lineage (GTDB taxonomy): Bacteria > Planctomycetota > Planctomycetia > Pirellulales > Thermoguttaceae > DATLAN01. The sequence goes on along the minus strand of DATLAN010000458.1, from coordinate 6,866 downwards.
GCGTGGTGCCGCGTCCGCGTGGCCTCGGTGGTGTCGCTCGGGTCGCGGCCGGACTCGGCGCGTGGGTCGTGGACAAGCCGTGGGGCCTCTCGCCCTCGATCATTCCCGGCCAGCCGCGTCCCTACCAGAACATGGTGCGGACGATGCTGCCGCGCTCGCAGCACCCGCGCCTCCTCAACGTGGACTACCGCGTCGTCGCGGGCGGCTCGTGGCCGCGTCTGCTTCCGGCCAACTCGCCCGTGTTCCGTACTCCTGTCATGGCGCCCGGGGCGCAGGCAGTGAATGAGGCCCTCCCCGGTGATCCGGTCGCGCGCGGTGTCGCGGGCTACGGATGGGTGCCCATGGGGGTGGCCCACCCCCCATACTTTCTTGCTGAGAAGGGGTCGGGGATGAGCGGGTACGGCGCAAACAGCACGACCCTGTCGGCCGCCGACCAGAAGTGGTTGGAGGACAATCCGGGCAAGGTCCAGAAGGCGATCCGCGACACGGCCGTCGCCTACGCCAGCCTGCGCGCACAGGCGAACACGTTCAACGTGCTTTACCAGTCGCTCGCCAAAGCTGACGCCGTCCTCAGTGCAGGCGCGGGGTTCTCGGACGCCGACGCGCGGGCGCGCGCGGTGCAACTGATCTATGGGTCGGAAGCGAAAAAGAACGAAGCCGACACCACGTTGCGGCGCATGGGCGCCGCCGCGAGTCGCGTGCAGGGGATGGCCGAGGCTGAGGGACTCACGCTGAGTGGGTCGCTGTCGGTGTTGGCGTCGAGGCCCGGTGAAGCGCCCAGTGGGCTCAAGGCCGGAGACACGCCCAGCGGCGTCAAAGGGTTCGGCGCCGTCGTGACCGCGACCATCGCTATCTCCATCGCGGTCGTCTCGGTCACCGCCCTGCTCGGCACCGCCTACGTGATCTCGTCCTTCAACGAGGCGAACATCGTCGCGGCGAAGGCCCAGATGGAGAACCAGCGCGCGACAGCGGCTTCCACCAAGGCCGGGTCGCAAGTCTTGGCCGACCTCTACAACCAACTGCCCAACGCGAGCCCGGCCGAAGCAGCGCGCATCAACGCCGCGATCCAGCAGATCACGACTTCGATGGCTCTGGTCGCACAGCACAACGCGGACGTGAGTGGCTTGGCGGGCGAAATCGACTGGACGAAGGTCGCCATGATCGGCGGCATCGGCGTGTTCGTGTGGTGGATGCTGGGCAAGCCCTTCTGGAAGGGCGCGCGTCGCAGCCTGGATACGGCGGTTTCCCAGATGGGAATTCCCACGGCATTCGCGCGAGACGAGGACTAGGAGACACCATGTATCCCATCCGAAGTGTCTACCACGGACTTGGCGGCGCAGGCGCGCCGTTGCCGACCGACGTCTGGAACCAGCAGCACTACCCCTTCGGGGCCTACGGCGCCGACCCGATGAACGACATCGTGTGGTACGCCCTCGCGTTCGCGTTCGGGTGGATCGCGCACGACTACTACCAGAAGAAGTAATGGCCAAAGTCACTCCATTCCCGACGCTCGGCGCCCCACGGTCCACCCGTGCGAAGTCGGCGGCCGTCCGTACAGAGGCGGCGAAGAAGGCGACGCGGACCAACCCCGTGAAGCGCGACTCCAAGTCGGGCAAGAAGCTGCCGGATGTGACGAAGAACTTCAAGCGCTTCAGCGTGCGTGGGCCGCAGCGGTTCGTGAAGACGTCGTTCCGCACGATCTCGCTCGCGTGGGCGCGCAGCAGCATGAAGGTGGACGCCGCTTTCGCGCTGGGCAAGGCGCGCAAGTACAAGGGCTTCCCGCGCACCCTGTCGCCCAACACCTTGGTCGTCGTCGGCAAGTTCGCCGCGAACGCCAAGGGCGATCGGCCCAAGGGCGTGAAGGGCGACTACCTCGCGTGGGGCATCCAGACGATCCTGGTGCCCAAGCCCGCGACGAAGCGCAAGGCGGCGCCGAAGAAGAAGCCCGCCAAGAAGAAGGTCGCCAAGCGCGCGACGAAGAAGAAGGCCACCGCCAAGCGTCGCTCCAACCCGGGGCCCCGCCTGATGGTGATGAATCCGTTGCCGAAGCACATCGACACCTTCCGCAAGAAGCTGACCCCGGCAGAGCGCAAAGAGTTCGACGCCGCGCTGCGCCGTTACATCAAGTTCCATGGGGGTGCGTACCCGGCCAAGATCAGCAAGGTCGGGAAAGCACCGGGCACAGGCAAACGATTCCTCGTTGGAATGGGCCGGGCGATGGATGTCGGGTACGCCGCTGACAAGCGGTTCCCGGGATCCAACAAGACCGGCACGCCCTGGCGCCACGAGTTCAAAACCAAGAACGCGCTCATGGCCACTACTGCAAACGGTAAGCAAATCCTCGTTCTGAACAAGCCGGGCGCGCGCTCGGGGTTCAAAGTCACCGATTGGGTGAGGGGGTAGTCATGGCAGAAGCGTTTCTGCTGAACCCGCCGACACGGCGGAAGAAAAGGAGCAGCGGTATGGCTGCAACTCGTAGGCGTCGCCGGTCCACCCGGCGGCCTGTTCGTCGGCGTCGGGCCGCTACCCGGCGTCGCAACCCCGTGCGTCGGCGTCGGGCCACCACGCGGCGTCGTCGTCGCAACCCGTCGCGTCGGCGCACGACCCGCAAGCGCGCGAGTCGGCGTCGCAACCCCGTGCGTCGGCGTCGGCGTCGTGCGTCCACCAAGCGGCGTCGCAACCCCGTGCGTCGGCGTCGGGCCACCACGCGGCGTCGTCGTCGCAACCCGTCGCGTCGGCGCAAGGCCGTCCGTCGGCGTCCCGCTCGTAAGTCCTCGCGGCGTCGTCGTCGTCGCAGCGGGCGTCGTCGTAGCAACCCCGGCCTGTTCGGGGGCATGTTCGGCGGCGGCGTGATCGGGAAGGCCCTCTGGGTCACGGGCGGCGCGGTGGGCACCCACATCGTCGGCAACGTGCTGGCCAACAACATCCCGGGCGTGCAGGGCACGGCGTGGGGTAAGCCGGTGACGAAGCTCGTCGGTGCGGGTGTGGTGTCGTGGGTCTTCGGCAAGTTCGTCACGTCCAAGGCCAACGCCCAACTCATGTTCTTGGGCGGCGTGGCGTCGGTGCTGCTGGATGTCTACAACGACACCCTCAAGCCGATGCTCCCGCCGATGTTCCAGGGCTACGGGGACTACGTGCAGATGCCGTACAGCGGCTACGGCACCCCCGCCCAGGTCGCGGCCGGTGAGTTCGGGGACTACGTCCAGATGCCCTACTCGGGCTACGGCACCCCGGCTCAGGTCGCGGCGGGTGACTTCGGTCACTACAACGCGGGTGAGATGGCGACCTTCGGGCCGACGTTCTAACCCACTCAGTTCAACTTCCACATATCGATCCTGCGGCGCGCTCTCACATGGTGTGGGGGAAGGCGCCAGCCTCTGGCGGGGCTGATGTTCGGTCCTGCCTCCACTGACAACCCGGTGGCCGCCCAGCGGACCATCGGAGGTGCTGTCGGCCACCTGGGGTGGTCGGGCAGTCACGCACACACAGGAGTTCGATATGCCTCAACGGATGGGTTCCCCCTTCCAGTTCGGTCAGGCGGTTCTTGAGCCGATCGTGCAGCCGGTCTACGACCGGGCCACGTACACGGCGGCGACGCCCAACGGCACGCTGCGGTTCTTCGTGGACGTCGCGGCCAAGACGGAGCGGGACATTTTCCCCGGCATCACGTCGGGTGGGCAGTTGTCGGCGCCGCGTCTCGCGGTGGTCTACGGCATTCGTCTCGCGTACAGCGAGGACGTGGCCGTGGCGACGGGTGGCGTCGATCTGACGAACCTGCTCTACAACTCGTTCTACCGCTTCCACGTCGGCGTCAAGGACTACGCCGTCGGCCCCGCCTTCTGGTTCCCGGCGGGTCTGGGCACGTCGGGTTTCGCTGCGACCACCACGGCCGCGACGGATCTCGGTACGTCCACCAACGGTGTCCCGGCGTTCTTCAGCCGTTTCTCGATCGAGAAGCGCAAGATCGCCATTCCGCCGCAGCAGGCGTTCTTCGGTGAACTCGTCACCGCTGGTGCGGCGGCGCTGACCGAGGACCGGGATGTGTGGAACATCTTGGACTCGGAATTTGGCTACGAGGTCCAGTAGTAAGTACTTTGCTACCAAGGACTTACGTCCAAGTTCGGTTCGACTACAAATCGTAATTCAGGCCGGTTCGGCTCTGCTGGTTCCCACAACCCTCTCCCGTGGGACCAGCAGGGTCGGGCCGACGGCCACTCACCTCAACAGGAGCAACGGAAATGCCTCGGGATAACGCAGAAGCCAAAAAGACGATGGACAAGTGGCAGAAGTCACGCGCCAAGGAGCAGCGGCGTGCGGCAGCGATCGAGTCCAGTCGGCCACGACCCACGGTGCAGGCCGGTCAGGCGGTCGAGGTGGCGGGCAACGCCAAGGTGCAGCACGTCGAGGGCGCGGAAGTGATCGACACGAATCACGAGGGCGCCGTAGGACTGGTGGAAAGCACCTACTACTCCGAGGAGAAGCAAACCAACGTCGCGGTCGTGCGGTGCGAGGACAACCAGATCCGGGGCATCCCGGAACACAAGCTCCGTTCCATGAAGAACCCGGCCAAGCAGTCGGTCAGCAAAAGCAGCGTCAGTATGAGCGGCACCATGTCCCAGGATCGCTGGGACTCCATCTTCGGCAAGAAAGCCAAGGAGTAGCGCTATGTGGGGAGCCCCACCGCAGGGACAACAGCAGGCAGGCTTGAGCATGGGCGCCGTCCAAGCTCTCGCGGCCTCCATCAACGAAAACATTCGCCAACTCTTTGGGGTGCGGCTCGACCGCAACGAGGAGTTCGCGTGGCTGGTGCCGGACGTCACGCCGACGGCGGTGGTGGCGGGCGCCACCGGCCAGCGCATCATCTTCACCGTCGGGCAGGAGTCGGACTTCGTGGCGACCGGGATCGTGGCGCAGGCCGACGATCAGGCCGCGCCGCCGGTCCTGCTCCAGAACGCGTTCCGGTTCCAACTCCGGGACGGGTCCACGAACCGCGAGTTGCAGCGCAACGCGTTGCCGCAGGGCTTCGTGGCGACGTCGGTGCCGGGCTTCCAGGCGGCGGGCTCCGCGCCCTTCTTCCTGCCCAAGCCGCGCATCTTCTCGCGTAACTCCAACGTCATCCTGACGGTGGACAACGTGCAGGGTGCGAACATCAACATCGACTGGGCCTTCTTTGGCTACCGCATCTACGACGTGGATGCGTTGGACCTCACCCGCTCGCGAGGCTAATCCATGCCGGGACCGCTGCGACCCATGGGACCGAATCGACCTGTCAATGTGGGAGGGCCGGGTATTCCGGCCCTCCCGGTTGGTCAGCAGATCAAGGGCCGTCCCTACGTCTCGCTGCCCGGCGCGCTCAACGGGCGGCAGGCGCAGAAGATGCGTACTCCGGTAGCGCCGAACATTCCGGCGCCGCCCAATATCGACCCGGACATGCAGTGCCTGATCGAGTACCTGTGCAACTGCGTGGTGGGCAAGCTCACGACGCAGATGCTCTGGACGCCGCAAACCGCTCGGCGTCCGTCGCACATCGACGTTCCTTTCAGCGGACAGAAATTCCATCGTCACCGGGGCACCGGAGCCACCACTGATCCTCCCGTTGCTTTGCCTGCCGTGGGCCCCGGTGGCGCCTTTACCGAAATCATCGACTTCCAGGTGCCCGCGCTTTCCCGTGGCGTGATCACCTTCTGGGGCATCGATGTGGACCCGATCAACGTGCTGCCCAACATCGATGTGCGGATCCTGATCAACAACCAGCCGATCAACATCATGACCACCGAGTACGGCAACGTGGTGGCCGCGTCGGCCGGATTCTGGGAAGGGCCGCCCTTCGGCATCGCCACACCCAACCGCGACATCTGCGAGCATCTCACGCGCAGCGACCGGGTGAGCTTCCAGATGCGCAACACGCTCCCGCCCGGCCCGCCGCCGGACCCGACGGTGGCGGCGGTCATCGGGGGTCACATCTACGACCCGACGACCGACAGCGGCGAGAACTCGATTTACGGCACCTTTGCCGATAACCCGCAGCGGTACGGGGCGACCTAATGCCTGACGACAGCAAGCGTCAAATCCTGGGTGTGAACCCGGCGACCCTGGTGCCGCCGATTGGTGAGCAGGGCGTCATTGGCTTCACGGCCACCGCGCTCGGCAACGCGTTGCTGTGCGCCATCAGTGGCGCGCCGGTCGTCGTCGTGGTCGATCTCGATCTGGCCGACGACGAGGTCGCCATCGGCGGCCCCGACAGCGGCGGCACCCGGCGGCTGTTCCAGGGCCGGGTCGATGGCGCCAACAACATCATCGAGTCGGTGCCGGTGCTGTCGGGCGCGCAGGCCCTGGCGCTGGGCAAAGTGGAAGACACCGCCCACGTCACGGGCGATGTGGGCGCCATGATGCTGGCCGTGCGCCAGGATGCTCCGGCCGTCCTGGCGGGCGACGGGGACTACATCCCGCTCATCGTGGACGCCACGGGCAACCTGCGCGTGGCCATCAGCGGCACCGTCACGGTGTCGGGCACCGTGGCCGTGGGGCCGACCGTCACGCCGGGCACGGGCGCGACGAACTTGGGCAAGGCCGAGGACGCGGTGGCGGCCAGCGGCGACGTGGGCGTCATGGCGCTCTCGGTGCGCCGCGATGCGGACGCCGCCGACGCCGCCGACGGCGACTACGTGCCGCTGCACACGAACAGTGTTGGTCGGCTCAAGGTCGATGCCGCCAACAAGGGCACCACGGCGACCCAGACCATCACGGCGGTCGCCGCCGTGTCGGTCAGCATTGCGGCGGCGCTTGCCACCCGCCGCGCCATCACGATCCAGAACCGTGGCCCCGGCCCGCTGTCGGTCAACCCCGGCGGCGCGGCGGTGGCGACC
>DATLAN010000457.1:0-2310 GCA_035527455.1 Thermoguttaceae bacterium | reverse complement strand
GAGGCGTTCAGCGGGCTGGACAGGGCCTGGTCGTTGTTGGTCCACGAGAACGGCTCGATGCCCAGCTCGCGGCAGCGGTCGACGAGCTCCTTGAGCTTCGCCGGCCCGCCGAGCTTCGGGGCCACCTCGTACTCGTGCCCGCAGCACATGTTCCAGTGGAACGCGGCCGGGTTGGGGCAGTTTTCCGTCATCGCGTTGCGGTGGCAGTTGTCGATGAAGATGCCCCGCGCCCCGATGGCCGCCGCGGCCGGGACGAGGTCCTTGAAGTACGAGTCGAAGTGGAAGTTCTCCCAGTAGTTCTGCGAGACCCACGGGACCACGGGCACCTCGGCGAGCCCGAACTCGGCCCGGGCGCGGTCGTGCACGTCCTGGATCACCCACGTCCAGAGGTTCCTCTGATCGACGTCGCGCTTGGGCCGCGCGTTCAGCAGGATCTTCTTGGCCGGCGTGGCGTGGCGGAGGGTCTGGTCGAAGATGTGCTTGTCGAAGGTCTTGAGTTCCGGCCGGTTCGCGTCGCGCTGCTGGACCGAGCGGATCAGCGCCACCCGCTCAAAGACGCCCACCAGCGTCTTGTGGCCCTTGTACTGGAAGTCGAACGCCTGGTGCGATGCCCACCGCGGCAGGTTGTGCGTCATTACCGGGTTCACCTTTGAGTGCGAGTCCAGCCAGTGGATGATTCCCTCGGTCGTCCAGGCGGTGTCCTTGGCGAACTTGGCGACCGGATCGGAGCACGATGACTGGCTGAATGCGGTGGCGCCGGTGATGTCGCCCCCGAGCTCCCAGCTCGCGTAATCCATGATCCAGTAGAGCGGCACGTCGGCGCTCGAGTAGTCGTAGTGATAGGAGAATCCGGCAAACTCCACGCCCTCGAAGCACTCGGCGGCGGTGCGGATCACGATGTCCATCCTGCCGGTGCCGGCGGAGGCGGGGGCGTCCCAGTCGGCGGTATCGTAGATCGGGTCGAAGCTGTGGTCGCGCATGACCTTGGCGGGCAGCCGGCGGAAGGACGCCTCGAGCTTCAGGCGCAGCTCGTTGGGCTTGGCATCGATCCCCAGCAGCCGCAGCCCCGCGAGGGCGCGGCCGTCGTACGACTCGGTATATGGCCGCAGGGGCAGCCTGCCCGACCGCACCGGCACGTCGCCCACGTGGACGGCGCCGAGGCCGATGAACTGCCCGCCATCCGTCAGAATTTCAAACGAACAATCCGCAAGCGAGACTTTCTGTCTTTCCATCTGTTCACCACTAAAAGTTGAGGGGGAGAAATATTGACTGTTGGGAAGCGATGACGAAAGCGATTCCTGGTTTCCTGGTTGAGCGAAGGTCCCCAAATATTGCCACAGTAACTGTAGCGGGATGGGCCATGATTGTCAAGGAGGTTTCGTCTGACCCGGTTTCCTCTGAACGAGGAGAAAGGCTTTCTTCGTTGATTTCGCGGCCGAGATTGGGTATACAGGAAGGCGATAGTTTCCGCCTGATCATACATGCGCCCGATCACCGGCGATCCGGGATCGGAAAGGAAAACGAGAATGACAGGAGATACCGAGCCACGGCGGGCCAGCAGGCGTCGGATATCACTTCCCCGCGCCCTTGCCCTGGCAGCAGGGGTGCTTGCGGCGACCGTCGGCGTGGCTTGGGCCGTCCACACGCTGGGATCCGCCCCGGCAGACAGAGCCTCTGCTATTCGTCCGGTGGTCGGCAGGCCCTATGTCTCAAAAGCCACCGCGAGCAGTGCGTCGGTCTTCCTGGAGTTGGAGGATGTGAGCCGGTCGGCGATCCTGACGCTGACCTGTTCCAGCGGCAATTCGAGCGTCACGAAACGGGTGGACGCGACCGACGGCCTGCACGAGGTCGCGCTGACCGGTCTGCTTCCGGGCGCCCCGCAGGAATACGCGATCAGCATCCTTGAACCGCAGAGCCCGGGCGAGGAGGAAGTCCTGGCCCGCGGGCAGTTCGTCACCGCCCCCACGAGGGCGGGGCCATTCAGGTTTGCGGTCTACGGTGACACGCAGAAGCACCCGGAAATTCACAAGCCCATCGCCGATGCCATTGCCGCCGAGAAGCCTGATTTCGTGCTGCACGTGGGCGACCTGACGCAAGACGGCCTGGACGAGCCGAGATGGCCCCACGAGTTCTTCACCCCCGCCCGCATGCTGCTCTTCCAGTGCGCCATCTTCCCCGTCATCGGCAACCACGAGAACGATGCTCCCCTGTATTTCCAACTGTTCGGTCTGCCCCTCGGCAAGGCGTGGTACACGTTTTCCTGGGGAAACGTCGACTTCTTCGTAGTCGACAGCATCGCGGACTTCCAGC
>DATLAN010000456.1:0-4521 GCA_035527455.1 Thermoguttaceae bacterium | reverse complement strand
GCCCGCACCACCGCCGTAGCCGCCGCGGCCGGAGGCGTCGATCGCCGAACACCGCGAGTTGCCGCGACTTGCCGCAACTCACTGCCGCATGCGTTTTTCGTCCGGGAAGGCCCGGGAGGTATCTGGAGCCCTTTTCCGGCTCCGCGAGATTCGTCACGTTCCTAGACACGTAACGGTTCCCTTAGAAGCGATGTTTGGAGGATGACCCATGAAAGTCTTGACACCCTTAAAGGCCGCTCGAAAGAACTGCCTGGAATGTTCGGGGGGCAGTGCAAAGTACGTAGCTTACTGCCCCTGTGATGGGGTCCATAGCACCCGATGCCACCATTGGCCGTACCGATTCGGGTTCCGGCCGGAGAACGTCGATCCGCCGGCGTTCGTTGTCCCGGGCGCCGGACCCGGCCCCGAAGTGAACTTGGACGACCTGCCGACGCCGCGGATCACTCGGAAGGTGAAAACCCCGCTTAGCCCGGAACAACGGAAGATACGGGGGGACCAGCTACGGCGGGCGAATGCGGAGCGGCGGAAAAGCCAAGGGAAATCGGCGGCGTGAGGGCCGACATGCAGAACTGGCACCACCGGGGGGGTGTTCCACGACACGGCCGGACGATCGGGCCGGGCTGCTGCGGGTTCAACAAAATCCGGGCGAATGTGCGATCGCGTTTGACAAGACCGGCAGCATCGGGTAGCGCGAGGCGGGGGCAGAATTCCGCTTGACACGCAGGCCGGGCGTCTGGCAGAATGGCGGGCGATAAAACCAAACTCAGGTTTGGAGCCTAAAACGATGTTTCTCGAAAGACCGCAACCCTCGACCACCGTTCCGGCGTGGCGACACCCGGAGGGCACCCTTAGGCGTGCCTTATCAGCGATGGTCGGGGGCTGCGGTTTTTTGCTGCGCAGCAGAGCAAGGCGCAGAAAGGAGCGACAGATGTCAGCGTTTACAGGAACCGCAGTTGTGGCCGAGGACACCAAGAAGGTTGCCGAGGCCGAACGCCTCAGCGAACTGTCTGGCGGCGACGTGGTGGTCGAATTCGCCCCCGACGCTTTCTTTGGTGGTGATCCGACGTCGTCGGGCCACATTTACACGGCGAGTCGTGTCTGCGAAAACGACACGGATTTTCTCACGCTCGACGATCGCCGGCGGGACGCGCTTCCGGTCCAACTCGTCAACGAGCTTCGCCGAATCGCAGGTCTGTACTCGAGCCTCGCGGGTGAAATCGAAGCCAAACTCGCGGCGACATGAGTACAGCAAGACGGCGGGCCGGGGTGATGGCGATCGCCCCGGCTCGCCCCGCCCGGTGTCCCGAGCGATCGGGCGCCGCGCGGGGGCTTTGCAACAAACCTTTGCCGTCTGGCGGGTGTCCCGACTGAAACCGGGCCCCGCCGGCGGCGCGTTTCAAAAAGGAAACGTCATGGCAAAAGAGAAATGGCCCAGTCCCGAGAACGCAGCAGCGGCCACCGTCGGGCGTCTGGGCTGGCTTCCCTCGGATCGGCCAGCAGACCCACAGCCCGGGCCGTCGATCCTCGGTTTCAGCGGGTGTCATGACACCCGTGTACACTGGTTTTCAGCGGTTTGTACAGGTATCACGCTGGGGGGCAGACAATGCGAAAACACTGGAAAAGCAGGGGTTTTTGCATTCCCTGGGGTTGCCCGGCTACTACTGGCCCAAGGTCGAACACTACGAAGACAAGGAACTTTCAGACTGAAACAACCAGGGTTCTTGACTCCGCCACACCGCTCCATCCCGCCATCGGGCTGACGTTGATCTGCCACAGTTCTCTGCGTGGGGTGGTGGAACTACTCCGCGACGTGTTTCACGCCCTGCAAACCGTCCAGTCGTTGGTCACCTTCGTGGAAAACCGGGCGTACGCGGCCACGTTGCTAACATGACTGCGCGAGGATGTCTTATCGGTGGCCGGGCCGAAGTGGACCGCCAAACGGTCCGCGCCAGTTCGCTGGTCGAGAACCTCAACAGCCGGTTGCGCAACTACTTCTTCCTCCGCCGCTACCTGGGACCGGATTACCTGGCCTTGCTCCAGTTCTTCCCCAACCACCGCCGCTTCCTGCGGAGCGAACGGCCCGAGCGAGTCGGCAAGAGTCCGGCGGAACTGCTCAACGGCAGCCCCCATCCCCACTGGCTGGAGATGCTCGGCTACGTCCGGTTCTCCCCGCAACTGACCACCCGTCGGCAGCTGTCCCCCACCGCAATCCCTTACGGGCAACCCTCAGAGTCTGCGCCTGTTACCCAAAAGCGGGCAGAATTGAACCAGGCCGATCGACCCACGAATTCTGCTGAAGAGCCAAGACTATTAGGACACCGCCAATCTCAGAGAATAACGGCAAGTGGAGAAGCGAGGACAAGTGGACACGGTGCCGGATTCTGGGGAATCTGCGCTAACCTGGAGAAAGAAGAAACGTCTGGCAATGCCAACCGAAAGCGGGTAACATACATTCGGCGACGTTGGATCGATGTCTTACGGCCGCGGACGGGTCTTCGGCAGTCCGGCGTCGGCGCCCCTGTACACATACACTTCCGGCTTTGACAGAGGAGGGTTCCCCATGTTCCTTGCGTGGAAAAATAGCCGAGTGGCCTGGTTGGGAGTCGGTTTGATGGTGGGCCTGATCGTCGGGGGGCTTTGGCCGAACACGCCGTTGCACGCCGTGTCTACCGACCGCAGCAGGACCTTTGCCATGGCCACCGGCCCGGTCGACGAGGAATTCGAGGCGGTTTACTTCCTCGATTTTCTCACCGGCGACCTGAACGCGGTCGTACTGGGCCAGCAAGGCAATGCGTTCACTGCGTTTTATTTCTACAAGAACGTCATCAACGACCTGCGCGTCGACCCGGCCAAGAGCCCGAATTTCATGATGACCACGGGAATGGCCAATCTGCGGGGTATGGTTGGGGCCGTAAGGCCAAGCATGTCGGTGGTCTACGTGGCTGAGGTCACCTCCGGCATGGTGGCCGCCTATGCCATTCCCTGGTCGAAGAACATGCACACCAGCGGCCGGATGATCGGACCGATGTCAATGATGCCCTTGGCCGTCACGCGATTCCGTGCCGCCACCGCAGGGCCCGGCGAAATCCCGCCGGGGTAAAGGGGCCGAACCGGTGGTCATCCATGTCAACGGTCAGCCACGTCAGTTGGACAAGCCAACGACGGTCACCCAATTGCTGGTCGAGTTGGGACTGGCCGACAAGCACGTGGCCGTCGAGGTCAATCGGGAACTGGTGCCCCGCCGGCAACACGCCGAGCACACTCTGGCCGACGGCGACCGGGTGGAAATCGTCACTCTGGTAGGAGGAGGTTAGCGCCATGGCCGCAGCGCATGCTGGGGGCGATCCCTTGCAGATCGGCTCGCACACGTTTTCCAGCCGCCTGATCGTGGGCACCGGCAAATATGCCACCTACGAATTGATGCGCGAGGCGCTGAACGTCTCCGCCACCGAGTGCATCACCGTCGCAGTGCGCCGCGAGCGGCTGATCGACGCCGAAGGCAAGAACCTGCTGGATTTCATCGACACGAAGCGGTACACGATCCTGCCCAACACGGCCGGCTGCTTCACGGCCGAGGACGCCATCCGTGTTGCCCGGCTGGGACGCGAAATCCTCTCGCAGATGGGCAACCCGGGTGCCGATTGGGTGAAACTCGAGGTGCTGGGCGACACGAAGACGCTGCTGCCCGACCCGATGGCCACGTTGGAAGCGACCGGAAAGCTGGTGGCCGAGGGTTTTCAGGTCCTCTGCTACACGTCCGACGATCCGGTGGTCGCCCGGCGGTTGAAAGAGGCCGGGGCCGCCAGCGTGATGCCGGCCGGCAGCCCGATCGGCTCCGGACAGGGCGTGCTCAATCCCAATGCCATGCGGATCTGCCTGGAGTACCTCAAAGACGGCGACCCCGATTATCCGGTGATCGTCGACGCGGGCGTGGGCACGGCCAGCGACGTGACGGTGGCCATGGAATTGGGCGTCGACGGCGTGCTGTTGAACACGGGCATTGCCCACGCGGATCATCCGGTGCGAATGGCCCAAGCGATGCGTCTGGCGGCCGAAGCGGGCCGCCTGGCCTATCTGGCCGGCCGCATCCCGAAGAAGCTCTACGCCACCGCCAGCAGCCCGCTGGAAGGAACGATCGCGGGGAGTAGGTAGTTTTTGTGTGGCACTGCTTGCCGGGGAAGAGGTCGATGTCCGCGGGGCTTCCGCACTGCTTGCAGGCTTTCCAATCCTCGACGCTTTCCGGCAAGCAGATATCTGAGGTGGTCCGTCAACTCGTTTTTTGTGTTTTCTGAATATGGTTACGAACAAGTTATGGACGGTCGAGCGTTTGCCGCTGCGGCGGGTTACCGGAGCGATGCCGCTGAGACACTGCATCGCGACCGCCAAGGGGTCGGGCTACTTGACGACGATGGTCGACCGGAAGTCGCAATACCTGGTGCTGGGGCGATCCGAGACCAAGCAAGCCAATGTGATCCGCCGAGTGATCGGACGTGGCTTCCGTTGTCATGGCAACCTGCCATG
>DATLAN010000455.1:0-6313 GCA_035527455.1 Thermoguttaceae bacterium | reverse complement strand
AGCCCGATGTGCGTGTAGACGTTCATTGTGAGCCTGACATCGCTATGCCGGGCAAGGTCCTGGGCGTCGCGTGGGCACACGCCGGCCAGCGATAGATTCGTGATGAACGTGTGGCGGTTGGAATGGAAGTCGGCGTAGCGGCCTTGGGAATCGACGTACTTCAGGAAGTATTGGGTGAAATGCCGTCGCGTTGTTCCGTCAGGGCAAGCCCTGACCTACGGAGTACCGTTCGCCGGAGCCGGGTCAGGCCGCGGAGGTCCTGCCAGATGGTTTTGGGAATGTTCACGCGGCTGTCGGGATCTTCGACCCAGGTGATCGGCAGGTTGTGGATCGACAGCCCGGCGTACTCGGCCAGGACGAGCAGCTCCGTGTCGAAGAACCACTCCTGGTCGCGCACCAGCGGCAACAGCGGCCGGACCGTTTCGATCCGCACGCCCTTGAATCCGCATTGGGCGTCGTCGAAACTCCGCGTGCGGAGCATCCAGCGGATCAGCCGGTTGTAGTTCCGCGAGAGGACCTCGCGCTGGAAGCAGCGGGTGATGTGGGAATCGGCGTGCAGGCGGGAGCCGGTCACCAGGTCGGCCCCTTGGCGAAGCCGCTCGACGACGCGCGGCACGGCGGCCAGTTCGGTCGAGAGGTCGGCGTCCATGTAGAGCGAGAACTCGGCGTCGGTTTCGCTCCACGTTTTACGTAGTGCCCGACCGCGGCCCTTGAGGTCCAGGTGCAGACACTCGACGTGGTCGAACCGTTCGGCGAGTCGCCGGGCGACGCAGAGCGTCTCGTCGGTCGAGCCGTTGTTGACCACCACGATCCGCCATTGGAAATCGACGTCGGCCATGGCGGCGGCCAGTCGGCAGACCGAGCCTTCCAGCACGTGGGCTTCGTTATAGACCGGGATGACCAGGTCGACCGGGATGCCGCTCGTCGGTTTCACCGGTCGTGTTCCTTCGCTGGTAGCATCGCCGAGATACACGGGCCGGCGGCATGTCAGAGGAGTCGGTTTTTCATCTCTTGGTAAACCGCCCGCTCGTCGGGCAGCAGCATTTCGGCCGTGAGACCTTCTTGCTCGACGGCCATTCTCAGCGAGACGGCGGCGGTCTCGGGCCGGCCGATCCGGTCATAGGCCAGCGCCTGACGGAACAGCCAGGTCGGTTTGATCTCTTCGCTTAGCGCCGCGTTCAAGTCGGCGAGTGCTTTGCCGGGTTCACCCATGGCCAGGTAGACGCTCGCCCGCGAGTCGAACATCGCCGGAGTGGGGCCTTGGATTTCGATCGCTCCGTTGATCAGTTCCAGCGCCTCGTCGAGATTCCTTTTCTGAAGAGCCAGGAACATGGCCAGGTTGTTCATCACCCGAGCGTCCCGGTCGCTTTTCGCGAGACATTCGCGGTAGTACTTCTCGGCTTCGACGTAGCGTTGCTGCAGCGTCATGGCGTCCCCGAGAACCAGCAGCAGATCCAGCGGCCGGTTGAACTTCTGCAGGGCCGCGTGCACGACGGCCTCGCCGCGGCGGGATTGTGCGGGCGTCAGCGCGGAGTTCTTCAACACGTAGCCCAAGGCACCGGCGGCCTGTTCCGGCCGGTTCTCGGCCCAATGGCGTTCGATCCAGGCCAGCGCTTCATCGAGCTTGCCTTGCCGGCCCAGGAACGACGCCAGCACCAGTTCCTGCCCCATGCGGTCGCGGACGAACTTGCGGAACATCGATTCCGCCTCGCCCAGGAACAGAGCGGCCTGCGACGTTTTGCCGTCTCGGGCCAGTCGCGCGGCGAGCTGTTCCAACCGGAACGCGGCCTGATACAACCGCACGGCGGGATCCGAGGGCAAGGCCGTGTTGTCTCCGACGTACTTCGTCAATTCGCCCAGCGCGTTGGCGTATTCGTCGCGCGCGAAGGCCACGGCGGCGCGAAGATCGACGGTGGTGAAATCGTGGGGGGCGACTTGCTCCAGCCGTGTCAACCGGCGTGCGGCCTCTTCCGTGTTGTCGTTGGCCAGCAGCGCCCGGATCGAAGCGGCAAAATAGCGCGGCTGGCTCCCGCCCGGCATGGTCAACAGGGCCACGAACTGCTCGTTGGCGTGGAACCAGTCTTTTTGGGCCAGGTAGAGTTGGGCGAGAATGAACCGGTCTTCCGGGATCACGGACGGCAGTTGCACGATTTCCTTGAAGATTTCGATTCCCCGCGCCCGCTCGTTGCGATTCGGATGACCGGTGAGCAGACTTCCCAGCAAGCGGAGGTCCTCGATGGCCGAATCGGTCTGCTCCCGGTTCTTTTCGATCAGCGCGATGGCTTCCACGCGGCTGGGGAAGTCCGGGCGATTGCTGAGGATCGCCGCCAGGCGGCGCCGCGCCCAGACGACGTCGTCCGTGCTGCCCCGGACGCTGCCTTCGGTCAATCGTCTCAGCAGTTGCTCGCCTTCCTGCACCTTGTTGGTCACCAGGAAAAAATCGGCCGCGGAGCGGACCACGATCGGATCGTCCGGGGCCGCTGCCAGGACCTCTCGGAATTGTGCGTCTGCCCGATCGTTCTCGCCCGACACGGCGTAGAAGCGGGCCAGCGCCAGCGGCAACTGCTGGGGCGGAACCTTGCTCCGCGCTTCTTCGACGGCGGCCAGGGCTTCCTGCTTCTGCCCGGTGGCGGCGAGAAGGCGGATCAACTCCACCCAGGTTTCGCTGGTGTTCGAGGCGAGTTCCACGGCCCGGCGAAACGCTTGTTCGGCTTCCTTCAACCTTTGGCCGGCTCGATCGGTCTGTCCGCCCAATTCGTCTCTCCGCGCCATCTCGGCCGCCAGCCGACCGTGCATGAGGTGGTCGTGATACTCTTGCGACCCCCGGGCGAAGTCCCTAACGCCGCTGAGTGCCGCCTCGGTGTCTCCCCGTTCCCAGTCGAGAAGCGGCTTGATGCGGCCGGCGTCGGAATCCATATCCGTCCGTCCGGCGAACTTCTCCGTCACCTCTTGGGCCTTCTCGAACTGCCGATTCTGATAGAGGAGTTTCAACGCTCGGGTCAAGACCATCGGGTTGGTCTCCCCCAGGTCGATGGCCGCCAGGTAGTTTTCCAGTGCCTTCCGGGCGTCGCCCTGCTGCTCGTAGATCGCCGCGGCCAGGGCGGGTACGCGCGACCAGTTGCGGCGCAACTGGCGGGCTCGATCGAGGTACTGCTGCGCTTGGCCAAGTTTCTCTTGAATCTCAGCTCTGGTCTGTGCGTCGTCGGCCGCGTCCCGGGGAATGGCGAACGCCTGCAAGCTGGACCGGACCGCCTGACCCCAGAGCCAATGCGGCCCCTCGCCTTCGACTGTGTGGATTTCCGCCAACGCCTCCTCGACCGTTTCCATGGTCGATTCGTCCCGGACACGCAACGCGGTTTCCAAGAGCGTCAATCGAACGCGCACGTTGTTGGGTTCCAGGGCCGCGATCCTCCGGCATAGCCGCCGGCCTTGCTCGACGTCACCCGTTCGGAAGGCGACCTCCAGCAACCCGCTGAACAAACGAACTTGCTCTTGCCGGGTCAGCGCGCCGGTGTTCTCCGCCAGGGCCCGCAGTTCGTCGGCGGCGGGCGCTTGCGGACGTTGCGTCAGATAGACCGCGCGGGAGAGTCGCAGTTCCACCTTGTCGCCCAGCGACTTCTCGGCCTGTTCCAGGATGGCTTTGGCCTGGTCCCACGCCTCGCGCCGCAAGGCCAGCGCGACCATCGCGGCCCACAACTCCGTGATTTGCGGGCTCTTGTTTCGTGCCTCCAACAACAGCTTTTCGGCGGCCTGGTAATGTGCCTCGGCCTGGCTCAGCGCCTGTTGACGCTCTAGCAGCAGTTGCTGTTTCTGGGCCGGGACGTTCTCTTTCTCCGCCTCCGCTGTCAAGAGTTGGGCACGGACCAACTGTTCGCGCGCTCGCGCCCGGGAAACTTCCGCCGTAAGCAGAACGACCTGGTGCGAACCGGGCATCACCTCGGCCGCTTTCGCCAACGCATCGAGCACCTCCTGCCAATTGCGTTTCGAAGGTTCCGCTTTCATGTTTTTCAGGAGCAACATCCGGGCCAGCGGCAACCAGCCGGCCGCCGGAAGCTTGTTCTGAGCGACGAGCTTGTCGAACTCTTCCAACGCCTCTTCCGGCTCACCGTTGAACATCTTCAGATCGGCCAACGCCGCCAGGGCCGGTGCGTAGAAGGGATACTCTTCCAGGATCCGCTCCAGCACGGCCTCCTGCTTGGCGAACAGTTGAAGCTCCCAGTAGCACTTCGATAGCTGAACGTCGGCCGTCCTCGTAAGTCGGGGCCGCCCGACCAGCCCCGGCCGGGACTGCTCGAATCCCCGCGCCGCGGCCATCCAATGCTCCTGCTCGTATTCGATCCTCGCCTGCAGATAGTCGATCATGGCTTCCGGAATGATGCGATGCTCGACGACGCGAAGTCTGTCGAGCGTCTTCTGAGCTTCCTGGAGTCTCTCGGCGTCGACCTCCACGGCGCTTCCGGCGTTTGCCTGCCCTTCGAAGTCCTCGATCCTGCACGCGTCGATCAGCAGATTGGTCAGGGTCCACAACAAATCCGGGTCGTCTTTGACGACGCCCAATCCTTGGCGCAACGCGGCGAGTGCCTTGTCGCGATGTTCCACGGCACGGGTCCGATGTTCGGCCACCTTGCCCCAATTCGCCAGGGCCGCCTGATCCCTTTCCGCCGCCAGTTCTTCATGGAGGCAGCGTACCTCCACGTCGGCCAGCGTGTGATACATCTTCACGGTACGAGGATGCAAGTCGATGCCGCGTTGGGCGAGAGTGCGGGCCCGGTCGTAGTCCTCGCTCACCGCGGCACAATGGGCCGCCAGCCAAATCACGTCGGCGTCGTCTTCCTTCAAACGCAGTGCTTCCAGCGCCTCTTCGTAGGCGCCCCGCGATCCCGACAAAACCTTGACTGCCGAAACCAACGCGTCGGGAGCCCGAACGAAAAGATCGGTCGCGTTTTTCAGCGCGTCGGCCTCTTCCTCGACGATCGCAAGGACTTTCGCCAGCGCCGCGCGGTCGTCCGGGTTCGCTTCGAGAGCCGCTGCCGCCGCCTCCAACGCGTCGGGAGCCGTCGGCTTCCACTTCAGCCCCTCGATCGTCTCCGTCAGTGCTGCCCGCGGCTTTTCGCGCAACTTCAACTCGCCAAGCGCTTGCTCCAGCGCGACGCGACACTGCGAAACCGTCTGCTCCGGGCCGGCCAACGCGCCGCGCCGACGCGCGAAGACCGCCCGCGCCGCGGCCAACGCGTCCGCGCTGCCCGCCGACGTCTTGACGGCGTCGACCGCTTCGGCCAGTGCATCGCCGGTCCCCAACTCCGATTCCCGGAATGCGGCGACCGCTTCGGCCAACCCGGCCCGATGTTCCGCCAGCGTGTCGATCGTTCGGCTGAGCGCCCGGCGGTCCTCCTCGGTCAGCTCGAGCGGCTCGCTTTCCCGGTACAGCTCGCCGGTTCTCCTCAAATACTCTCCGCGGAGGAAGTGCGCCTCGTAAAAATCCCGGTTGAAGAACACCAGATCGACCATGCACTGATCGGCTTCCTCGTGCCTTTTGAGCCGATCCCACAAGAGACTCGCCAGACGCACGTAGTACTCCCGCTTGTCGGGCGCGTAACGGATCGCTTGACGATACGAAGTCACGGCCGCGTCCAGTTCGCCTTCCACCGTTTGGCACAAGGCCGACATGGCCAGCAACTCTCCGTCCGTGGGCGACTTGACCAACAGTTCCCCGACCCGCATCTTGGCCAACCGGATCTGTCCCACCATGATCGCCAGATCCACCAGCTTTCGCCGGCTCTCGTCGCGGGTACTGTCCTTCCTCAGCACTTCCTCGAACAAGACCACCGCTTCGTTCATTCTGGCCGGACTGCGCACAGCGACGGCCACTTCCGCAGACAACAAGGCGTATTCCTCGAAGGTGTCGATATCGTCGCCCTCGAGGTTGAGATACCATCTAAGGTTGTCCAACGCCTCTTCCTTCTCCTCCCGCGCCTTCAGCAGGTTTCCTTCTTCCTCGGCGGCCTTTGCCCGCTCTATCGCTTCGTCGGCAAGTTCCTTGAAGACATAGGCATTGCGCTTCTTCTGGAAACGGTTCACACCGTACATCGCACCGCCGAAGACCACCACGCATCCCAGCAGAATCAGCACCAGTCGAACGTTCAAAGTCTTCATCGGACACACCTCGCACTAGCTACGACGGCAACCCGGCTCACATGGACCCGGTTCGGAAGATGCTTCCGCCGAGGATTTTTGCACCGGCAGGGAGGAACGCGTGCGAAACACACATCCAGCGGAAGTCTACCTCGATGGACTTGCAGGCAGACGCCCCCCC
>DATLAN010000454.1:0-3678 GCA_035527455.1 Thermoguttaceae bacterium | reverse complement strand
CACGTTTTGACGTTGGTCAAAAAAAACGCAACGCTTTTCTGTGCGCGCAACTGGTTCAATCCGCACAGCCCGACCCGGCCCCTCGTATCGCAACGGCTGAGCCCGCGCGAAGCGCAAAAAAGCGTTGCGCCGGTTGTTTTGCACAAGGCGCAGGAAGCGCGTGGATCGATCGTTCGGGGGACATCGTCAAGAGCCGCGGAAAACGAACGACCGGAACAAACGCGAGAGGCGGCTCGAGCGGGAATAAGGTTCCGCGCAGAAATAGCCTGTCCAATTGGTGGCACGCCCTGAGGAACGAAGGGCGTGGTTTGGCAGGTTATCCACGCCCTTCGTTCCTCAGGGCGTGCCACCCTCGCTGAAACATGTTCAGGCTATTGCTGCGCGGAACCCAAGGAGCCGTCACCGGAACAGACAATTGAAGCAACCGCGACGCCGAGACCGGCGGCATTTGCGATCGCCAACCGCAGAGTGTATCCTATCCCTTGAAAGCACTATGCGACCGAGTCCGTAAACGATCTTACTTCACGTCCACGCAGAAGGAGAACCACCTTGAACCGCCGTAGATTTCTCGAACAGGGCCTCGGCCTGTCCGCCCCGTTGTTCTTCTGGGGCGCGAACCGACCGAGCGATGCTTGGGGCGCGGACGACGCCGCGCCGGACAAAATGAATCGGATCGGCTGCACGACCGTGTGCTTCCGGCCGCGTTTCCCCTCCACCCGGGCAGATGCCGCGCCGCAGCCCGACGATTGGACGCCGCTTGTCGTGCCGCGGGTGTTTGCCGAACAGCTCGGCGTCCACAACGTCGAACTCTGGAGCCGACATTTCCCGGACACCTCGCCGGCCTATTGCCGCCGGGTCCGAGCCGCCGCCGAAGCGGTCGGCTCACGGATCATCAACATCCAACTGGACGAGCCGGGCTACAACCTCTCGCACGCCGACGCGGCCGAGCGGACAAAGAGCGTCGAGATGGTCCGGCAGTGGATGGATCGGGCGGCGGCCTGCGGGGCCACGTCGCTCAGGGCCAACACGGGCGGCGGACGCGCCGAGCCGTTCGACGTGAATCTGACCGGCGACTGCTTCGCTCAACTGACCGAACACGGCCGGAAGATCGGCGTGAAGATCCTGGTCGAAAACCACGGCGGCCACAGCAGCGACCCGGACAACATCGTGGCCATCCTCAAGCACGTCGACAGCCCCTTCTGCCGCGCGCTGCCCGATTTCGGCAACATCCCGGCCGGCTTCACCCCACAACAACGGAAGGCGTTCCTCGAGAAGTTGTTCCCCTACGCCCATCTGGTTTCCGCCAAGGGCATGGTGTTCGACGAGCAATATCGGCACCTCACGTACGACGTGGGCGCGAGCGTCGAGCAGGGCGAAGCCGCCGGGTTCGAGGGGATCTACTCCGTGGAACTCTGGGCCCCGAACTACTATCCGCCCGACCCGAATCGCGCCGTGAAGCAGATGATCCAAACGATCGCGGCGAGCCTGTGAACTCCGTTAAGGAGCCGTGCGGAGACAGTTTGCCGAATTGGGTGGCACGCCCTGAGGAACGAAGGGCGTGTCTGGCCGGATTTCCACGCCCTTCGTTCCTCAGGGCGTGCCACCCGGGGGTCAGTCTTCCAGCTTCCGTAGTTCCACTTTCCGGAACTCCACCGGATGGCTCTCGGACTGCAACGAGATGGTCCCGCCGTGGAGCATCTTCTCGCCGTCTTTGATGAGTTTGCGCGCGTCGGCGTCGTTCTCGTCGAGTTGGGGCTGGGTGTACTCGAGGACCGTCTCCCCGTCGATGATGTGCCGGATCAGCTTGTTGCCGCGGACCTCCAATTCGACCGTCACCCACTGGTCGCCGTGGTAGGTCTTCGAGCTGGAAGAGTTGCAGTGCCGGGTGACAAGCTCGCCGTCCATCACGATATGGGTGCCGGGCGTGCAGACGTTGGCCGTCGGCCGTGTGCCGGAACCGCCGCCGCCGAGAAGCTGCACTTCGATGGAGACGGGGAAGTTCTGGCCCTTCTCCATACTCTCGGCCGGCTGGCCGTGGGCCATGATGCCGCTGTTGCGGAAGGCCCAGCCCGGCCCGCCGGGGACCTGCTGACCGACGAACCGGTACTCCACGCGGAGGATGTAGTTGGAGAACGGCTCTTTGTAGAAGAGGTGGCCGAACTTGCCGCCGAAATTCTCGTACCCGTCGTAGACGACCTTCAGCACGCCGTCCTCCACGCGGAAGGTATTGGCGAAGTTGTCGCCCAGTTCATAGCCGGTGATCTTGGGCGTCCAGCCGGTCATGTCTTTGCCGTTGAAAAGTTGGATCCACTGGCCCTCCTCGGCCGGTTCCTCGGCCCCGAGTGCGGCAGCGGCCAGGAAGCCCAGCAGGAACAGGGCGGAAAGGCTCGTTTGGCGACGTGTCATCGTGATTTCTCCAGAATGCGGGGTGACGAAAGTGGTGGGGGTACGGTATGTACAAGTATGGTGGACAACCGGCGGCTTGTCAAAACCGCCGGGCTGCCGCCGAAAAGGCTAACAGGGATTCTCGCCGCACCTTCGGTCTCCAAAGTATGGTTTCTTGCGCGAGGTTATGGTAAATGTACGGGGATGCGTAGGCCGGAACAAGCGCAGCGCAGTTCCGGCATTTGGCGCGGAAGGGCCGCATGAAGGCACTTGCCGCATGAAGGCACTTGTTGGAAAGGGCCACAAGAAGCCGCGTGCCGGAACTGCGCTGCGCTTGTTCCGGCCTACTTGGCTCCTCAGCTCATGCCAGGAGAATGAAAACCGTGAACTCGCTACTGGTGCATACAGCCTGGCTTGTTGCCATCTCGATATCTTCATTGGCACAAGGGGCCGTTTCGGGTGAAGAACTCCTGCAGTCCTCAGAAATTCGAGGCGGCCTGGTCGTCCACGTCGGCTGCGGGGAGGGCGAGTTGACCGCGGCGCTGCGTGCCGGCGATGGTTACATCGTACACGGTCTGGACGCGAACCCGGCCAACGTCGAGCGGGCCCGCGCACACGTCCGTTCGCTCGGTTTGTACGGACCGGTGTCGATCGACACGTTCGACGGCCAACGTCTGCCGTACGTCGACAACCTGGTGAACCTAATCGTTGCGGAGGATCTCGGCGAGGTTCCGATGGCCGAAGTGCTGCGCGTGCTGTGTCCGCGCGGGGTGGCCTATGTCATGCGGGACGGCCGATGGACCAAGACCGTCAAGCCCCGGCCGGAAGAGATCGACGAGTGGACCCACTTCCTGCACGGGCCGGACAACAACGCGGTCGCCGACGATCTCGTCGTGGGGCCGCCTCGCCGGATGCAGTGGCTGGCCGGACCGCAATGGACCCGAAATCATCACTCGGACAAGGGAACGCAAGGGGCCGTCCGGGCGATGGTCTCCGCCGGCGGCCGGCTCTTCTACATGGTGGACGAAGCGACGGCCGCGAACCTCGGCGTGCCCAGCCGGTGGTTTCTGGTGGCCCGCGACGCGTTCAGCGGGGTGGTACTGTGGAAGAAGCCCGTCGCGGCGGGGCTTTTCCCGCGCCGCCTCGAACAGTTGTGGAGGGGGATCATCGCCGACGGCGATCGCGTGTTCGTCCAAATGGGGACGGATCGGCCGCTCAGCGCGCTGGACGCGGCCACCGGTGAGGTGATCCAGAGTTACCCGGGAACCGAAAGCCTGGAAGAGGTGATTAAGT
>DATLAN010000453.1:0-7100 GCA_035527455.1 Thermoguttaceae bacterium | reverse complement strand
TCAGTCTGGAACTCGCCGGGCTTCAACAAGACGCTGGCGCTCCGTACCAGCAATCGGCCGTCCGGCTCAGGGGGTTTTTCGCCAATCGTCTTTTCCCCATTCTTCTGATTTGCGGCGTCGGATCCCGTCGCCGGTGAAGTTGCCGTATTCGGTTCGCTTTGATTTTGTGCATTGGATGGTTCTTGGGCCAGAAGCGCAAAGCTCGCGGCGTATGCCAGTGGTCCCGTTGGCGCTGAACTTGGCCGGATAAAGAGTGGCTCCACTGTTTCGGGCGCGGACACACGCTGGTGGACCGCAGCCGACCGCCAGGTATCCATACCAGCCGTCACAACGGGTAAGCGATCGACCCCGGGAGTGCCCCCGACGTTCCTATTCACTTGCGTGGCTGGCACGCTCCTGGATGAAGTGCGAGTACCCGAGTACAAATTGCCCTCTGGAGGACCTGGCATGAATACCGAGAATTCCGGGTTCGCCAATTGTCCTTTGGGCAAGTTCGGTACCTCAACCGGCTCGCCTGGGGAAAGGAAGGCTGTTGCGGTATGGGCCGTGTATCGTGGTTCGCGTCGTTCCTGGACCAATGTGTCATCTGCATGAGATACCAACGGGAAAGTCACCGCTTCTTTCGGAAACGTACGTGAGCCTGGAGGCAAATCCTGCGATGTCGAAGGAATTTGCGAATCAAGGGCGTCGTCATGCCTGAGGTTGGAGACAGACTGTGCAAACATGCCTTCCACCTCAGATGCAAAACGCTGCTGGCTATTCGTCGCTGGTTCGTGGGGTTTTCGCGGGGCGTGGATTATTAGGCATACCGACACAGAGAGTACTGTCAAGAAACCGCAAACCTCGCTCACGGATATGCTGGCCGATTTCATAAACGGCTTTCCCTGCAGGGCAATCTTCATTTCAACAATAATGTCATCGGGCCATGGACTGCAACCAATGAGCATAATGTGAATCTTCCGAACGCGTTCTCAAACAGGTCTTGCCAACGCAAACCGCAGATCTTCGCGATGTCATGATGCCGGGAAACTCGCCGACTCGTCTTTCTAGGCAACGATTCAGGCAATACACGAACGCAAGAAGACGCAAGATGTCTCGCGGCGCGTATATAATTTGAACAGCACCTCTCGTGTGCGGAACGTGCCGTCCAAACTACACCACTACTCATGCGATTGATTCTTCCGTACCAACTGGCTGGATGGTGCGCTGCTCACACGACTGTCCGTCTTGGGCATGACGGTTTCAGATGTGCAAAACATAGTTGATTTCAAGAAGAAAATGATTTGTCCGAAGATAAGGTGCCGATGCATTCTGTGGTCGGTATCGAGTTGTTCGGTCCTATGCCGCGATGTGGAGGGGGAAGAACGATCGCCCAATCTTCCGGTACCCCAGCGAGCTGACCATTCGTATTGTGATTTGTGGGCGAGGGGCGGGCCATGTTCTTGCGTTCCACAATTCCCGTGCAAGTCTTCCTGGAGCTTCTGCTCTTGGCGGCGGGCGCACAGGCGCAGCTTCGATATGACCTTCCATCCGAGACTTGGGCCGGTTCATCAGCAACGTGGGAGCATCAACAGTATTCCGCTCCCCCACCGCGATACGCCCCCATGGTGAGGCCGTATGCAAGTGAAGCGACAGGCGCACGCGAATCGTGGCCCGCTGCTCAAAAGCCCTACGGAATCGACAACGGTTACCCACCGATCGGGGGTCGGCAACACGAGGAGTGGAGCTTTCTTCCGGGAGTAACGGCAAGCCGTCCCGGCGAAACCTACTCCCATCCCAATCCCGTCGAAGGCGTCTATATCGGCGCAACAAATCACAATGTGAATGTGGCGCCAACTGCAGAAATCCAAGAAGCTTCTCTGGACAATCTGTTTGCTGAATCGGGCATATCGCCGGCTGCAAAGGCGATTCCCGAATCTGACCAGAATGGTGTACGCAGCGGAGGTCAAGAAAACGACTCCACTGAAAAGCAGACGCCTAAGCAGAAGTCAGACGACGAAGAACCACAGTACTTCTCCTTCGGTTATCCGAGCAGATTGTGGACCTGTGATGCGGCAGTAGTTGGCCTCAAACGACGCGGAGCGAACCACCTTCCGCTCATCAGCGGTCAGTCCACACTTTCTACAATGGTTGACGCGACAGATCTGGCCTTCGACTATGAACTGGGAGTCCGCGTTCGAGTCATTCGTAACGCCGGATGTGGGCCGTGCTGGGAGATAGGATATCTCGGAATCCCCTCGTGGAGTGAGGAAGCGACCGTCGTTGGCGATCTTTGTCTGCACGGACCGGGTTTCGACTTGGGCGTAAACCCGAGCATATTCGTGGTGAGGTGCAATTCCAGCCTGCACAGCGCAGAAATCAATTGGGTCAGAACGGATTTCAGCGGACGAAAGTGGTTTGCCGGCTTTCGCTACGTTCGCTTCAACGACGGTTTGACTGTCTCCGAACTCGTTGCCCCATTCGAGAATGCTCTGCAAGTCCGGAGCGGGAACGATCTATTCGGGCTACTCTTGGGAGCTGATTTCTGCATTTACAACCACGCCGGCCCGCTGCGTATCGAAGCCAGCACAAAACTCGGCATTTACGGCAACAGTGCGAGGCAAGACATCCGCTCTTCAGTCTTGGGGCCCCCCATAACCAGCAGCGCGTCCGAGGCAGCCTTCTCCGGCGAACTTGAGATTACTCTTTCCTACCAATTGGCGAACCACATCGAGATCCGAGGGGGATACCAATTGCTCGGTCTCGGTGGAGTGGCTCTCGCACCGGATCAAATACCGGGTAGTGACCTGAGCACTGGTTGGGCAACGGTGCAATTCAATCGACTCTTGGTTGAGGGTGGCTTCGTTGGCGTACGTTTGTCGTGGTGACCGTTTCGCGATCACACTGGCGTCTTGCCGCTTCATTGTGCGGACAGCCTCTCAGCCGGCCAGGTCGGGGGTCAGAACACGACCTCGTGGGAAGATGAGCGACTAATAGGATTGCGCAAACTGCTGGACGAATTCACCGGCAAATTCGAACGTTTCCTGGAAAGCTTTACCCTGGAGCGAAATATGCAAGTTCTCGTCCATCACTCCAATGCTGGCTTCCAGTCCGCCGAACGTGCCGGCCACCTTGAGTCCCTGGCTGTTGATGAACTCGAACTGTCCGAATACGCCTTCGAGGAGCGTCGTTGTCCCGGTTGCAATTCCGGCAATCGCGAACTGCTTTAGTTGGGACACCGAATCCGCCCCGCACCCCCAGCATTTGCCGCGAATCGCCTTCGCCTCTTCTGCGGTGATCAGATGGGTCGAGTCGGCGCCCACGGCAGGTAATGCAGAGGGCAAAGTTGCAGTGGCCGCTTTTTCTTCAGCGTGTCCGACTGAGAGCGCCCCTGTTACAACTAACAAGCCGACACAGAACGAGAGAAATCTCAACATTTGTTTTCTCCAAGAGTACGAACGTTGTAACACATGTCGTGGTGTATGTATGGACCGACAAAGGAACAACTCTTATCGTCCGATGTGGATCCGCACGTGGACTGGCATTCCAGCAGCTACACCGCCGCTGAGAGTCAGTAGGTTCAGATCGAAAGAGCCGCGACCCTGGATTGCTGTTGCCACCAGCGGGAAATTAAGGCTGAGGATCCATCGGCCACGAATGGATTGCGCCTCGTGCGCCGTTAGGATGTCTTCCGGATTCGGCTCGATAGTTGCCAGCGCGATCGGCAACGTGCCGGTCGTCGCGAGTCGTCCGTGTGCAAGATCCTCACCGAACGATTCTTGCGCTGAGGCCGACAGACCAGCCAACAACAGCAAGGCTCCAAGGACTACTGTTTTCATTCGAGGTCTCGCTCGGGTGAGGTTAAGCGCCGAGTCTATTCGAAGCTCGCAACGAATATCCCAGGCAGTGCCAGGATGTTCATGGACGAGACGTTGCCCGCGAAAAGCATCGTCCCGCCGAACGTACCGGTCTCAGTTGCCAGAATGCCTTGAATGCGAGGGCTTCCCATTGAATACGCAGTGCCCTTCGTGATGATGCGCACTCCGGCCGATTCCGCCACGAAGGAAACGTTTTCGCCTCCGGCTATTCCAGCCAAAGCTAGTGCAGCTCCCTCGTATCTCCCTGTACCGGCAAATTGAACCATCACGCCCTCGCCAATGTCCCAGCCGCCGGTTGCGCGGATCCGTTTGGCTTCAGCGGCTGTGAGCAGGTCGAACTCCTCAATACCCAAGGCTTCCACTGCAGCGGGCAAGTGGTCGCTAGCCGCAGGTTCCTCAGCCCGTAGCCGGGTACGGCCAGACGCAAGCAAACCACCGATTATCAGGGTGATGACAACTCGTCGAACCGCACGCATATCTTCGATCTCCCCTTGGTCTGTTTCTCGCAAAGAGTCAACGACCTGACGACGGTCTGCTAGAATCATCCTAGCCGGCCAATCTCACCGATGCTACAAGAACTTCGGTGTACGTCTGTGGGCAGCCAGGTGATAGCGCCAGGACCTCATCGTCGTGGCCTGGACGAACCCTGCAGAATTGCGCCGGTGTGTTGAAAGAAAGCGGCCTCGCCAGCGATCGCCACGAAGCCGCTTCTGTTTAGGCAGGGCTGTCGAACTAGTGTCGTAAAGGCGACATCAAGGACTGGGCAAATACACCACTGGTACCGGGATCTTGACCAGTTGCGAAAAGTCCTGGGACATCTTTCCGGCGAAGTCGAAGCTTTCCTGGAAAGCCTTGCCCAGCATGGTGAACTCCAGTCCGCTGTCCGTGACCCCGATCGAGCCTGTCAGTCCTCCAAACGTACCCTCGACCGTGAGCGACGTGCCGCTTTCACCTCCATTTGAGAAGTCGACGTACTTGAAGTTCCCGAATACCCCCTCCAGTAGATTGGTGGTTCCAGTCGCCACTCCGTGGCTAATCGAAAACGACTTTTCCTGCAACAAGTAGTATTCGTAGCTCCTGCCACGTACTTGGTGGGCTTGCTCGGCGGAGACGACTCCAGTCTCGTCAACACCGATAGCCTGAAGTGCAGCAGGCAATTGCGAAGTGGCAGCCTGCTCTTCGGCCACTGTGATGGAAACCATCATCAGCATTGCAGCGATGCTCAAAGCACTAACTAAACATCTCATGGTTCATACCTCTTAGCTAGAGACAAGTGTAACAGAACCACGCCATTGAATCGCAAAACGTTGCCCTGCCTTCATAGCGCAATTCACCGTCTGAATACTACGCATGTCCAACGAGCATTACAATGCAAACAGTCGCTCTTCTTGCCTGAAGGTAGCACGAGCGTGATCGAAACTAACGGATACAAAAACGTTTTCCGGAAAAGATTTCAATGGGCAATCGAGAAGCACGCAATAGGGTCGCAATGCATGCATACTCAAGTCTGCCGCCCGCGCGATTGGGACAGTCGTTGATATTGCGGCGTCCAGATCAGTCGCGTGATGATTTGAACTCCTGCTCAGCGAGATCGGTGAATCCCTTTGAAGTGCGAGTATTTGTCTCGCCCCCCAAAACACATCACTTCTGCCGCAGTGGTTTCAATGTCGTACATCTGACATCGGAAAGCGGCAACTGAACCATCCGGTTGCGGCTTCGGTCGGCAGTCCTGAAAAGTTTTCTGAGCTGCAGGCTTTTTCACTTTTACCATCGTTGCGGATTATACATTGCCACCGAAGCTCAGATACTTGGGTGTCCACCGACATCAAATAGTCGGTATTTCTCCGCTGCCCAGATATCGTGGCGGTGCCAATGCTCACGAGTACACTGGCCAACTAAGCGTCGCGGGTTAGAATACATGTGCGGTTAGTTTGCCGTGCCGCGATCTGCGGTTTCCGCACGGATTCATGATGCGTGTTCTGGCCCACAAAGGAATACATAAGCAGTCATGACAGGAGATGTAAAATGACTAGCAGGTTTTCTATTGTTGTGCTAGTTGCTGCACTCACTGCAGCCTTTGGAGTAGTGCAAGCTGAGGAACTCGCAAGCACGGCCGACTTGCCGCCGGCAATTAGTGCCTTGGACATCCGACCCGATGAGTCAATGACGAAGACAGCCGCCAAGAATATCCGTGGACACGCCCTGGACAAGCAGAGCATCTTGAACGCGATGGCCGGTATCGAACGAGAAGCATCGAGTCTGAACGGTGCTCATGTCATCGCTGCGGCAAGCGAGGTCCTGAAACGGGGCGAAGTCGTGGAACTGCCCGATCAAATCTTTTTCTTCGGGGGATTCTACTTTGGTGAAGGCTTGTTGATCAATCAGGCGGCAGGGCGCGGAGCGTTTTTTGATTCGGCCAACCCAGAAAGCTGGCTGCTGCTCTTGTCTGACATAAAGGGGCACTTCACGGTCAGTCGGGGCGTTGAAGGAGTACGTCTCGTGGCGACACCCCCATAGCCTTTCTGCGGAGCAACATTGCGGCAATCACTCGGAAGTGGTCGAGGATCCACACACAAATCGAACAATCTGGCCATCTGCACAGTCCTCCCTCGTCCGACCCGCACCCTCAAAACCCCCCATCCCCCTGCGAAGAATCGCCCACCGACGCAAAAGAATAGAGGTAGGGATGTTTCATTTCTACCTTGCTGGGGAGTCTCGCTTTGCGTCGGTTCGATCGTTCGAAGCCGATCAACATGACCGAAAACCAGCGGCGGGGCGAAATGGCCACGCTGCTCTCTCGCGCACTTTGCCGCCTGGGGCCTTGAAGTCCGGCCCAAACTTGATCGGTCGGTCGATCAGGTCCATGTTGTAGCCGTAGTTGAAGACGGCCCGGGTCCGGGCTATTTCCAGCTTGCGGGTCGCCGGGCCTAAGGTCTTCGCCATCACGTCGCGCAGTTCGCCGAAGTCGCGGGCGGTTAGTTCGACCACAAGCCGATTCTTTCCGAAGGCGCTGTCAAACTTGAAATGCAACAAGTGCGGAAATTGGTAACACTTCAGCCATCTGAAGCGTTTTTGGGTTCGGGGAGCTTTGGAAGTTGTCCTGTGGTGAGGTAGGTGGCCAGGGCGTCGATGATGGTTCGAATGGGATCGTGGCCCCGTTGTTTCAGAGTGCGGAAGATCGACATCAGCACGGCTTGGCAGTCGGCGCCGCGCTGGCTCCGGTTGCCGTAGCTGTTTTTGCGA
>DATLAN010000452.1:0-15295 GCA_035527455.1 Thermoguttaceae bacterium | reverse complement strand
ACACACCATGATCGACAACGCCACGGGGATGGTAAACACCTTGCGCGGCGGATCGCTGCCGTCCCACGCGGCATTTTCGAGCCTGGCGCGGAACTCGGCCGCCCCGGTCTCCGATTCCGGGTCGACGTCCTCGCCCACGCTGTAAATCACCCCCAGCGTGGCCACCACGATTTCGCGTGCCGGAAACGACGCGACCACGGCGCAACCGATCCGCCAGTCCCATCCCAAGGGCTGCACCGCCGGTTCGAGGAGCCGGCCCGTCTGTCCCAGGAAACTCCGCCGCTGGTACTCGCCCTCGATTTCGCGCTGCCGCCGGGCGACGAGTTGTTCCCGCCCGGGATCGTCCGCCGGCCGGGCGTCGATCTCGGCCCGAAGCTGCCGGATCCGGGGCGACGATTCGACCGACTCGGGATCCCGCGGATAATACAACGCGGCCCAGACGAGGATCGAGACGACCAGGATCAGCGTCCCCGCGATCCGCAGGAAGATCCAACCCCGCTGGGTCACCCGATAGAAAGCGGTCCGCAGCGACGGCCACTTGTAGCTGGGCAGTTCCATCAGGAACGGCGGCGTCCGGCCGCGCAGGATCGTCCGCTTCAGCACCAGCGCCGCCGCCACCGCCGTGACGATCCCCAGCACGTACAGCCCCAGCAACGTCAATCCCTGCACGCTCAGCGGACCGAAGTGGATCTCCGCGGGAATGAACGCCGCGATCAACAGCCCGTAGACCGGCAGCCGGGCGGAACAGGTCATCAGCGGGGCGACCAGGATGGTCGTCAGGCGGTCCCGCTCGTTCTCGATCACGCGGGTGGCCATGATGCCCGGCACCGCGCAGGCGAAACAGGACAGCATCGGGATGAACGATTTCCCGCTTAGGCCCACGCGAACCATCATCCGGTCCATCAGGAAGGCCGCCCGGGCCATGTACCCGCAGTCCTCCAGGATGGCGATGAAGAAGAACAGGATCAGGATCTGCGGCAGGAAGACCAGCACGCCGCCCACGCCGCCGATCAGCCCGTCGACCAGCAGGCTCCGCACCGCCCCTGCGGCCATGTGCGACTCGACCCATTTTCCCACGGCGCTGGTGACGCCCTCGATCCCGTCGGTCACCGGCTCGGCCCAGACGAAGATCGACTGGAAAACGACGACCATCACGGCGGCAAAGACCAAGGTTCCCCATAGGCGATGGGTCAGCAGCCGGTCGATCCGATCCGTGACGGTCGTTCTGTACCGGCGGGGCTGGGTCACCGCGCCTTCGAGCACCTTGCCCGCCCACTTGTACCGGGCCCGAGTTTCGATGCCCGGCACCTCGCAATCGGCCTCGGCCAGCCGCCGACGGGCCGCCTGCAAATGCCCGCGCACTTCCGCATCGTCAGGGCCGAGCAACACGCCTTCCAGATAGCCGCCGGTGTCCAGGAGGAGCCGTTCGACCAGGTAGCGCGGCAACGGGTCGTTCTTCTCGGTTGCCGGCTTTTCGACCGCAGCCGCACGCTCGGCCAAGAGGGTTTCGAGTTGGGCGACTTCGCGCCGGAACGGTTCGGGGAAGGGAGTCTCCACTTTCGGCCGCGGCCCGTCGATCGCTTCGGACAGGGCGGCCTTCAAGCGATCCAGACCGATCCGCCGATTCGCGCGGATCGCCACGACCGGCCCGGGCAGCCGTTGTGCCAGACGCTCGACGTCCACGGCGATCCCGCGGCTTTCGGCCACGTCGACCATGTTCACCGCCACCACCGTCGGCAGTCCCAGTTCCAGGACCTGGCTGACCAGATACAGGTTCCGCTGCAGGTTGGCGGCATCCACGATCGAGATCACCGCGTCGACCGGCGGCGAGTCCTCGCGGCGGCCCAACAGCACATCGACCGCCACCATTTCATCGCGGCAGCGCGGGGCCAGGCTGTACAGCCCGGGCAGGTCGATCACCTCGTACCGCCGGCCGTCGTGCTCCATCCGCCCGGTCTTCTTCTCCACGGTCACGCCGGGGTAATTGCCCACGTGCTGGTGCACGCCGACCAGGGCGCCGAACAACGTCGACTTGCCCGTGTTGGGGTTGCCGATCAGGGCGACGGTCAAGGCGGTCTTGGCAGGAGGCGAGGACATGGGCCGGGCGGCGTCAATCGACGTCCAAATCGGTAGGTTATCGTTCGGCCGCCCCCTGTCAAAACGGCGAATGGGATTTCTTCTGGTTCATCCGGGATTTGCGTACTGTGGAGGTGACAGAAGTACGGGTTCCTCTTCTCTATTCACGAGTTTCCGGGAAGAAACACAGCGTTTTCCGGTACTTCCAAACAGCCAGGAATAGAGAAGAGGAACCCGTACTTCCCCGGGGTAAGACGTGACGTCAGGTACGCGAGTTTTGGATGAACCTTTCTTCTCGTGTCAGCCGATCGGCGCATCCGGTTCCACCAGGACGCGGAGCAGGTCGTCGGGCCGGAAGCAGATCTTGTTGCCGGCCATGCGGAGAATGCAGGGGTTGCCGCGTCGGAACATCTCGATTCGCGATCCGCCGCGAAGGCCGAATTCCTCCAGGCGGTGGACCTGGTCCGCCCGTCCGCTGATCCGGCTGACGCAGGCCGACTGGCCCACGCCCAGATCGCCCAAGGGAATCGATTTATCGATCACGGCGGGTACCCCGCAACGGAAGGGAGCGGCTAAAAGGAGTTGATACTCATTCTCACTATCGGCGATTCTAGTCCTTTTCCCCGATCCTTTCAAGCGGGGGTTGAAAGAATTTTTTGCGGAAGGCGAGCGAATCGCGTAAGTCCATTTAGGGCAAATGGTTAAGATTTTCTCGTGGCCCTACCGCGAAGCGGTTTTACAACAAAGCCCGGGGTGCGCTGCGCGAGGGGCAACGTTCGGATGGGCGGAGTCATGGTGCGCAATGATCCAGGGCTTGCTGAAGGTCGGCGATCAGGTCCTCGGGATCCTCGATGCCGACCGAGAGGCGAATCCACCCCGGCGGGATGCCTGCCCGGCGGAGCTGCTCGTCGTCGAGCGGGGCGTGGGACATCGAGGCGGGATGTTCGATCAGGGTTTCCACGCCGCCGAGGCTGACGGCCAGCAGGGCCAGCCGGGTCGATTCCACCACCCGGACGCCCGCCGCGCGTCCTCCGGCCACTTCGAAGCCGACCATGCCGCCGAAGCCGGTCATCTGGCGCATGGCCAGTTCATGCTGCGGGTGGCTGCACAGGCCGGGATACATCACGCGGGAAACGGCCCGATGGGACTCCAGCGCCCGGGCCACCGCCAGGGCGTTGCGGTTGTGTCGCTCCATCCGCAGGGCGAGCGTCTTGACCCCGCGCAACAAGAGCCAGGCGGCGAACGGATCGAGGCAGCCGCCGAGCATGGTCCGCTTGTGCCAGAGTCGCTCGGCGGTTTCCCTGTCGGTGACCACGCAGCCGGCCACCACGTCGCTGTGTCCGGAAAGGTACTTCGTCGCGCTGTGAACGACGACGTCGGCGCCGTCGGCCAAAGGGCGTTGGTTGTAGGGCGAGGCGAACGTGTTGTCGACCACGACCGTGATGCCCATCTCGTCGGCCAGGCGGCAGACGGCGGTCAGATCGGTCAGCCGCAGGGTGGGATTGGTGGGCGTTTCCAGATAGAACATCCGCGTGTTCTTCTTGACGGCCCGTGCGAACGCCTCTTCGTCGGTCGGATCGACGAAGTCGACGTCGATTCCCAGGCCGGGCAGATCTTTGGAGAGCACTTCGGTCGTGGCGGCGTAAAGCGAGGCCCCGGCCACGACGTGATCGCCGGGTGCGAGCAATCCCAGGAGCGTGGTGCTGATGGCGGCCATTCCGGAGGCGAACGCCAGGCCCCACTCCCCGCCTTCCAAGTCGGCGATCACCTTTTCCCAGACTTCGGTCGTGGGATTTCCCCATCGCGTGTAATAGGCCGGCGGCTGCGTCTGTTCGGCGTACCGGGCGATGGTGGCGGCGTCGGCCGCTTCGAAGGTCGACGTCTGGTACAAGGGCGTCGCCACCGGAGTCGAGGGCGCGTTGGCTTGGGGATGGTGCACGGCCCGGGTGGCAAAAGACCAGTTCTTGACGTGGCGAGCAGACATGTCAGATTCTTCCCGGGCTATTCATGAGTGGTTCGTCTTGACCGCATTCATGCGGTCTTCTCGCGTTTGGGCAAACTAGACCCGATGAATCGGGGCACTACGAGCCTTTGGGAATAATAATCCCGGTGAACGGGTCGCGAGGGTCGTTTCTCGGCTGCTGCAGCCCTCCACATTCTGCTGGACCGGCCGGGAAACCGCCAGCCCACCTGATTTTCTGGGGAACAATCTCGCCGGGCCGGGTTGGTTTTGGGAGGTTTGTTTCGATTCTAAGGGCTGGGATCGTACCGTAGGTATGCTGGGCAACCTAGGAGGGCTGGTGTTGGCCCTACTTAGTGCCACAGATCCCCCCCCATGCGAGCCCGTGATGACTGCAAACTCTTTGACACCCTGTGAAAAGCTAGTAATAATGGAAGAATTGGCGGTAAAGTCGGTTGGTCGGCTCACTCCCCGGCACCTGAGACAGGATCGGAAAGACCCATGGCAGTCTGCATCAAGAATCCAGCGAGGCAGCGGTATGCACGTCGACTTCGGGCCGAACTGTTGGAAGGACGGAGAATGTTGAACGGGGCCGGGTGGGTCGGTACCGCGATCCACGACAACGACGGTGATCTGTTTACCGTCAACATGGACGACCTCTCCGTCGCGCACGTCGGCCGGATGAATCAGGTGATGTTCGATCTGGCCTTCTCGCCGACCGGACAGCTCTACGGCATCAGCGGTCCGGAGATCCCCACCCGACTGTTTACCGTCGATATCGATTTCGACAACCTTCCCGCACCGGGGGCACCGATCCCGACGACGTTGATCGGGGCGATCACCGACGCGACGGGCAACGTGGCGTTGAACAGCCTGGAGTTCCGTTCCGACGGCACGTTGTTTGCCGTGGGATTCAACGCGCTCCATCAAGAGTTCGTCTACACGATCGACACGACGACCGCGGCGGGCAAGGCGGAATTGTCGGTCGCGGGGCATCAATCGGCCGGCGACGTGGCGTTCGACCTGGACGGAAATCTATACGTGACCACCTTCGCCGGCAAGCTGGTTCGGATCGATCCGGCGCTGACGACGGTGGAAGTGGCCGGCGACCTTCCCGGCGGCGATTTCTTCGGCCTGACCTACGGCCCGTCTCCCATGTTGCACGGTTTCCGCTACCTCCAGGAAGAGATCTACGAGGTCCACGATATCACGACGGCCGACGCCACGACCACGAAAGTCGGCGAGTTGGCCCATCCGGAACTCGACGGCATCAACGGCGCGGCCAACACCATCTTGCCGCCGGCGGATCTGGGCCAGGTCGACTTCCTGGAACTCGCCGGCCAGCAGCCGGTCGGCGGAGAGTTGTGGTACCGGGTGGAGGCGGCGCATGACGGGTACCTTACCGTGCAGACGCCCGACGCGTCGGGCACCCAAGTGACCCTGTATTCCCAAGACGTCGGCGGCGCGCTGAGCGAACTGGCGTCCGGCAACCTGCGGGCCGACTTCCCGGTCGCGCTCGGGGGCAACCAATACTTCGTCCATATCGGGGGCGCCTCGGCCGGTGTGGGCGTGCGTGTCACCAACCTGGTCAAGACCGACGGCAGCAAGACCGACGTGCAGGGAACCGCGGCGGACGACGACTTCGAGTTCCGCCCCGGGGCATCGCCCAGGGTGACGATCAACGGCGTCGATTATGCCCTGCCGGTGATTGCCGGGCAGGATCTGGACGTGGAATACCACGGGGCGGCGGGCGATTCGGCCGTGTTGTACGGCTCGGCCACTGATGGTGACCGGTTGGTCTCTACGATCACCTTCGCCGAACTGGTCGGGTCCGGATTCAAGGTAACCGCCCGCGGCTGCACCGATCTGCTAATCGACGGTCGGGCAGGTGGGGGCGACATGGCGAAGGTCTACGGCTCGCCGCGCAACGACATCCTGGGGGTCAGTGATTCCAGCCTCCAGCTAGAGGCGCTACAGTACGGGTACAAAATCGTGGTGCGGGCTTACACCATCACGCACACGTACGGCGGCGACGGTTACGACATCGCCAAGATGTACGATTCCACCGGGGACGACCGATTCGAGACCAACTGGTACCAGGGCGTTATGTTCAGTGAGAAATACTTCAACCGCGCCAAAGATTTCGAGGTTATCCACGGTTACGCCAGCCCGGGATCCGACGGTCGCGGATACGACGTGGCCGTGATGGGAGATTCGGCCGGCGACGACACGTTCGATGCGACCCCGATCGAGAGCGTCATGTCGAATCCGAAGATGTACATGCGGGCGAAGCAGTTCGAGGAGGTGACCGCCAAGGCCACTGAAGGCGGCATCGATCGGGCGAATCTGCACGACTCGGCCGGCAACGACCTGTTCGTCGGGGTGCCGACCTCGGGCCAGATGTCCGGGCCCGGTTACCAGAATACGGCCCGGTTTTTCGATAGCGTGGTTGCCGACTCGACCGGCGGCGTGGACGTGGCCAAGCTGTTCGATTCGGCGGGAGCGGACGAGTTCGTGGCCGACCCGTTGCAGGCCACGTTGTCCGGTCCGGGTTACTCCAATCAAGTGAAGAAGTTCAAAGGGGTCCACGCCTATGCCACCGCAGGCGGCAGAGACAAGGCCTGGCTCTCCGGTTCGCTCGGACAAGACACGTTCAAGGGCGACTACTATCAAGGCGCGATGTACGACGGCCTGACGTTCTACAACCGGGCGAAGCACTTCGAAGAGGTTTACGCCCAAGCGGGCGCCGGAAACGATCGGGCCGTCCTCACCGATTCCATTGAGAACGATTACTTGCAGGCCAACGGCAATTGGGTCAAGCTGTCGTGCGCGGCGCTCAATTTCATGCACGACACGCAGGGCTTCCAGCGCGTCGAGGCCGGGTCGAGCAACGCCGGAGACACGTCGGACATCGGCCCGAATCAGTTCGGCCTCGACTGGGTTTTCACCAACTGGCCGTAAGCCCGGTGACGACAATATCGAGGGGTTCCTTTTCCATACAACGATCCACCACGACAACGTCGTATACGACACTTCTCTTCCGCACGACGTGACCTGTATCCATCCGTCTCGTCCGGCATATCCTGTGCCTCTCGGAGTACCATTCGATGAACTTCCCCCCTTTTCGCCGCCGTAACTCGCGCCGATCGCGCTCGACAAGACGTGCCCTCCGCTGGACCGGTGGAGGGCTCCGTCGCTTCGAACCGCTGGAGGAGCGCCACCTGCTGGCCGCGCCCGTCCTGGGCCAGCTCCCCGCCGAGGTCACGGTGCTGGCCGGGGCGCCGTTGCACGTCGCGCTGGACGGATTCGACGCCGACGGCGACGACCTGACCTACACGGCCACCGTGCAAGGCAACAACGACTTGCAGACGTTCATTCCCCAGGGGAACCGGAACCTGCGGATATCGGTGGCCGGTTTCGGCGACATGCTCTTCGAGTTGTTCGAGGGACGGGCGCCGGACGCCACCGCCAGAATCATCGAATTGGCCGAGTCGGGATTCTACGACGGGCTGATCTTCCACCGCGTGATCGACGGTTTCATGATCCAGGGCGGAGACCCGCAGGGCACCGGCAGCGGCGGCTCGGGAGTGAAATTCGACGACCAGTTCCATCCCGACCTGCAACATACCGCCTCCGGCATGCTCTCGCTGGCCAAGAACTTCGACGACACCAACGACTCGCAGTTCTTCGTCACCGACGCCGCCACCCGCTGGCTCGACTTCCAGCATTCGATCATCGGCTTCCTGACCGAAGGCGCCACGGTGCGGGACGCCATCTCGGCCGTTCCCGAGACCAACGACCGGCCGAACACGCCCGTGGTGATGCAGTCGGTCACCGTCGAGCCGGGCGGCGAAAACGGCGTGCTGATGCTCTCGGCGCCCGAGGGGACCACCGGCGACGCCAACGTGACGATCACCGTCTCCGACGGTCAAGGGGGCACCGCCCAGCGGACGGTCCACGTCGTCATCCAGGCGGACACGCAAAACGCCAACCCCTACATCGACCAGCCCATCGCGGACCTCTACACGACCGGCGGACAGCCGGTCGGCTTCACGATCTCCGGGACCGACGTCGACATGCAGACCAACGGCGACGCACTGTGGTACGGCGCCTGGAACCGCCAGGACTGGGGCTACGTGCCGAATGAAGAACTGGAGGTCGAGATCGATCCGGAGACCGGCCAGGGAACCGTCACGGCCCTGGACGGATTGGCAGGCGTTCAGGGGATTCTGGTTGGAGTGAACCCGCGCGGGCTGGACTACTATGACTACCGCGGGGAGGACCCGCGGTATTACAGCCCGGGATATTCCTCGGGCTGGGATTTCCAGATCGTTCCTCTGATCATCACGCCCGGAGCACCCTCCGCGGTCCAACTGATTTCTCCCCACGGTCCCGGTCCGGCGACCGGCCTGGACAACACGCCCGGCAAACCGCTCAAGTTCTCTCTTTCCGGCGTGGCCGACGGCGCGGAGGTCACCCTTTACGCCGACGGGATACAGATCGGCCAGGCCGTCGCCTCGGGCCACACGGTCGAGATCACCACCAACGAGACCGTTCCATTGAGCGAGGGGACTCGGGAGATCACCGTTCGTCAGGCCATGTACGGCCAGGCCTTGGACGTCGGCAACAACGGCAGCGGCACGATCGATCTGGTCGGCGACGTATCGGGCGTGTTGCTGACGGTCGTCGTCGACCAGACGGCTCCGCAGTTCGAGCCGACCGACGTGGACGACGCCGTCGAGACGGAACTCTTCACGCACGACGTACAGACGGACGACGAAACGGCCGGCAAGACGGTGTCCTACAACCTCAGCGATCCGCCGGCCGGCGCACGAATCGACCCGGCGACCGGTCTGATCACTTGGGTCCCGGCGCCCGGGCAAGGCCCCTCGAAGACGCTTACGGTCGTCGCCACCGACGCGGCGGGAAACCAGGCTTCGCGGCAGATCGAGGTCCAGATCGCCGCGGCCGCCCCCATCGACTTCCTCGAGTTGACCGATCGGTTCGTGGTGGAAAGAGAGGAACTGTACTTCCAGCCGGTGCGCAACGGCTGGTTCTCCGTGGAAGCCACGTTTTCCAACGCGGCCGGCAACGTCAACCTGTTCTTCTACGATTCCGGGGGCGCGTTGTTGGACAGTTCCCTCTCCTCCGGCGACGTGGAACGGGTCGACGCGGCCGTATCGGCCGGTGAAACCTACAAGCTCGTGGTGCTCGGCGACAACCCGAACGTGTCGTACGTCCTCTGCAACTTGCTGGATGCCACCAACGACTCGCTGATGTTCTACGGAACCGACGGCGACGACACCTTCGAGGTCGTCACCGGTGCGCTCCACGAGGTGATCATCAACGGGCTGGCGTACGACAACATCAGTGCCGGCGCTTATGAAATGATCGCCTTCGACGGTCTGGCGGGCAACGACACGGTGGCCGTCACCGGATCGGCGACCGACGACATCGCCATCCTCTCGCCCGGCAAGGGGGAACTGATCGGGTGGACCTACGAAATCAGTTGGTCGAACGTTGCTTCGGCCGTCGTGGTCGGCGGCGGCGGACGCGACATAGCCCGCTTGTTCGATTCGCCCGGCGACGACCGCCTCGTCTCGGGCCCGGCCGTTTCCGAACTCTCCGGCGACGGATTCTCGAACCGGGTGGAGGGTTTCGCGGCCGTGCGGTCCGAGGCTTCCGGCGGTTACGACATCGCCAAGCTGTCCGACGCCAACCGGGACGAATGTTTCGTCGCTACGCCTTCCTATGCGACGATGTTGGGTGACACGTTCGCAAACGAGGCGCTGAACTTCGACCAGGTCCACGGCTACGCAACCCGCGGCAACGACGTGGCCAAGCTCTTCGACTCGCCCGGCGACGACCACTTCGCGGCCGACCCGCTGCAAGGGGTTCTCAGCGGCAACGGCTATTACAACCGGGCCAAGGGCTTCGACGCCGTCCACGCCTATTCCACGGCCGGCGGCTTCGATTCGGCCAGCCTGGTCGATTCCGCGGGCGACGATACGTTCGTCGGCAATCCGACCTACGGCGCCCTGTACAACGAGACGTTCTACGTCCGCGCCAAGCTGTTCGACACGGTGGAAGCCCGGGCCGACGCCGGCGGCAACGACATCGCCTACCTTTACGATTCGGCCGGTGCCGACCTGTTCGTGGCTACCTCGACCTCGGCCGTGCTCTCCGGCCCCGGATTCAGCAACCGGGCGAAGAGATTCGAGACGGTCGAGGCCACCGCCGACGCGGGCGGTCGCGACGTGGCCAAACTGTTCGATTCGCCCGGCAACGACAAGTTCGTCTCCTTCCCCGACTCCGGCGAGTTCTCCGGCGAGGGGTTCGATAACTGGGCATTCTTCTTCGAGCGGGTCCACGCCTACTCCGACATCGGCGGCGTGGACGCGGCGGAATTCTACGACTCGTTCGGGGACGATACCTTCACCTCCAACCCGACCGAAGCCGCGCTGTCCGGCGACGGTTTCTACAGCCGGGCAAAGCATTTCGAGACGGTCGACGCCTGGGCCGACGCCGGCGGCTACGACGTGGCCGATCTCTACGACTCGCCCGGCGACGACACCTTCGTCGCCATGCCGGACGAGGCCACGTTCTACGGCGAGGGGTTCGAGCACTGGGTCGGCCAGTTCGACCTCGTACGCGCGCACGCCGACGCCGGCGGCTACGACGTGGCCGATCTTTACGACTCGCCCGGCAAGGACACTTTCGTCGCGACCCCGACGATCGGCAGAATGTTCGGCGAAGGGTTCGAGCTTCAGGCCCTGCGGTTCGACGAGGTCCGCGCACACGCCAACAACGACGGCCGCGACGTGGCCAAGCTGTTCGATTCGCCCGGAGACGATACCTTCGACGCCAACTCGGTCGAAGGCGTGCTGTACGGCACGGGCTTCTACAATTGGACCGAACTGTTCGAACAGGTGCATGCCTACGCCACGGCCGGCGGGCACGACGTGGCCAACCTGTTCGATTCCGCCGGCAACGATCGCTTCGACGCCAATCCCACCCAGGGCGCGCTCTCGGGAATCGGCTTCTACAACCGGGCGAAACTCTTCGAGGAAGTGTACGCCAGCGCCACCGCCGGCGGAGAAGACGAGGCCTATCTGAACGATTCGGACGCGGTCGACCTGCTCGAAGCCGACGGCAACTGGGTTCGGCTCTCCAACGCCGCGCTCGATTTCCTTTTCGAAGCCGGTGCGTTCGACTTCGTCAAGGCCACGGCCACCACCGAAGGCGATATCGCCAACGTCGGCGTGCTGGAATCCGGATTGACTCTCGAACTGAACGATTTTTGGCAAAGCCCCTAGGGAATGCTCGATGAGCTTTCGCGACGGCAGGTATTGGTGGCGGACGGCCCCGCGCCTGCGACCCGGTCCATCGGCCGGCCGCCGGCCCCGTTTCGAGCACCTCGAGCCGCGGCGGCTGCTCTCCGGCGGCACGCTCGAGAACGTGATCCTGTTGATCGGCGACGGGATGGGGTTCGAACAGGTCAACGCCGCCAGAATGTTCCTCGGCGGCGAGATCTCCTTCGACCGGCTCCCGTACCGGGCCGAAATGACGACCTTCTCGGCCGATGCGGAAATCACCGATTCGGCCGCCTCCGCCACGGCCATGGCCACCGGACGAAAGGTCGACAACAACGTCGTCAGTCTGGCGATCCCGGGCGACGGCTCGGAATTGACCACGCTGCTGGAGTTGGCCACCGCGGCGGGTAAATCGACGGGGTTGGTGACCACGACCATCATGCCCCACGGCACCCCGTCCCCTTTCGGCGCCCACGCGGAAAGCCGCTACGACTATTACGGAATTGCCGACGATCTGCTCACGCAAACCAAACCCGACGTGATGTTCAGCGGCGGAGGTTACGGGATGACCGTCGCGGGCGCCGCGGCGGCCGGATACACGGTGGTCACCAACCGCGCGGGACTGCTCTCGCTGGACCCCGATCTCGAAACGCGCGTCGCCGGCCTGTTCGGCTACACCCACCTGCCGTATGAATTCGACGGCCTGGGCAATCTGCCCCACCTGACGGAAATGACCGCCGTTGCCCTGGACGTCCTGGACGCCGATCCGGACGGCTTCTTCCTGATGGTCGAGGGCGGACTGATCGATTACGCCGGCCATGCCAACGATA
The DNA here is from genome assembly GCA_035527455.1 of Thermoguttaceae bacterium. GTDB lineage: Bacteria > Planctomycetota > Planctomycetia > Pirellulales > Thermoguttaceae > DATLAN01. The sequence goes on along the minus strand of DATLAN010000452.1, from coordinate 3,116 downwards.
TCGAACGCGCCGTTGGCGAAACGGTCGAGTTCGCCAACGCCGTCCAGACCGTGCTCGCCTGGGCGGAAGGCAGAACCGATACCTTGGTCCTCGTCACCGCCGACCATGAATGCGGCGGCATGACCGTGCTGGCCGACAACGGACCCGGAAACGTCCCCACCGTCGCCTGGTCGTCGACCTCTCACACCGGCGTCAACGTGCCGCTGTACGCCTGGGGGACCAATGCCCATCTGGTCGACGGCGTGCTGGACAACACGGGCATCTTCACGCTCGCTTCGGTGAAGGACGTCCGGCCGCTTCCGCCCATCTCGCTCTTGGAATTAAGCGGCCTGGACCCGTCGGCCGAAACCCTCTGGTTCCGCGGCCGCACCACCCACCAGGGATGGCTGACCGTGGAAGCCACCGTGCCCGGCGCGTCGGACCGGCTCGAACTGACTCTCTACGACGAACAACTCGAAGAGGTCGGCTCCGCGGTCTTCGGCGCCGGCAATTCGCGGGTGGATTGGCAGGTCGACGGGCCGGACACGATGTACTACCTGAAAGTCGGCGGGACCGCCGCCGACGTCGACCTGCGGCTGATCAACCTGATCGAACTCAGCCCGGACGGTTCTCGCTTGACCGTCTACGGCACGCGCGGCGACGACACGTTCGCGGCGTTTTCCGGCTCCCCGCAAGTTTCGGTCAACGGCATTCGGTACGAGTTCGAGGGCGTCACCCGGTTGCACTTCGTCGGCGGCGGCGGTGCCGACGTCGCGCTGCTGGCCGGATCGGACGATACCGAAGAGGTCGTGTTCTATCCGAACTCGGCCACCGTCACCGGACCGGCGCTCGACGTGGAGCTGACCGGCGTCTCCACGATCCAGCTCGACGGCGGCGGCACGGACGTGGCCCGGCTCTACGACTCCCCCGGCAACGATTATTACGTCGCCGCCCCCGCTTGGGCCGAGTTGACGGGCAACGGTTTTCGCAGCCGGGTGATCGGTTTCGAGAACATCTACGCCTACGGCACCGCCGGCGGCTCCGACCTCGCCAAGCTGTTCGATTCCCACCGGGACGATTTCTTCTACGCCACGCCCACCGAGGCCACCCTGTACGGTCAAGGTTTCCGCCACCAGGTCGATCACTTCGAGTGGATCCACGCCTATGCCAGCAGCGGACATGACGTGGCCAAACTCTTCGATACGCCCGGCGACGACGTCTTCCTCGGCGATCCGATCCAGGGCGTGATGTACGGCAACGGATACTACCACCGGGCCAAGAGCTTCGACGAAGTCCACGCCTACGCCACCGCCGGCAACGATCTGGCCCGCCTGTACGACTCCGCCGGCGACGACACCTTTGAGGCCAACTCGTACCAGGGCGCCCTCTTCGGCGAAGGATTCTACAACCGGGCCAAGCACTTCGACGAAGTCCACGCCTATGCGAACGCCGGCGGCAACGACACGGCCCTGCTGCACGACTCCCCCGGCCCGGACCGCTTCGTCGCCACGCCCTACTACGCCACCCTCTACGGCAACGGGTTCGACAACCGGGCCAGCAACTTCGACGTCGTCCGGGCGTACGCCGACGTGGGCGGCTTCGACGTGGCCAAGCTGTTCGATTCCCCGTCCGACGATCGATTCGACGCCGCGCCCGCCTCCGCGACGCTCTTCGGAAATGGGTTCTCCAACCAGGCCAACCGTTTCGACCAGGTCCACGCCTACGCCACCGCCGGCGGCACCGACATCGCCAAGCTGTTCGACTCCCACCGCGACGACACCTTCGAGGCCACTCCCACGCAAGGCGCGCTCTTCGGCCCCGGGTACTACAATCGGGCCAAGCAGTTCGACGCCGTACACGCCTATTCTTCCCGCGGCTTCGACGTCGCCCGGCTCTACGATTCGCCCGGCAACGACATCTTCGCCACCAACGCCATTCAAGGCGCCTTGTACGGCCCGGGATACTACAACCGGGCGAAGCTCTTCGAGGAGGTCTACGCCCTCTCCACCGCCGGCGGCTACGACGTGGTCACGATGGAAGACTCCGACGGGATCGACCTCTTCGAGGCCGAAGGCAATTGGGCCCGGCTCTCCAACAGCGTGCTCGATTTCCTCTACGAGGCCACGGCCTTCGATCGCGTCCGAGCCACGGCCACCACCGAAGGCGACACGGCCGTCGTCGGCGTGCTGGAGCAGGGTCTCGTGTTGGATCTGAACGATCTCTGGCAGGGGCTTTAGTAACTCCAGCGCTGCAAGAACGCAGGGTGCGTGGAGCAAGCCGTTGTCTCTGTTGCGGGCAATAGTGTGCAACAGAATGTTGCCTATCGCCGTCTGCTCGACGCCATGGACGAGGCCCGGCTGAACGTTTTGGCTCGGCAGCCGGCGGAGTTCTTCGAGACCCTGTGGCGACCTGACGACCTCACGCCAGACGCATTGCAAGTCGGCGGCGTCCAGTCTATACTTGAGGTTAAGCACTGGGGAACGGGCCCTGGAGCGAAATTGGCTACAGAATTGGTTGCGCAAGGATGGCAGTTTCATCGGTTGCGAAAGCACTCGTCGCAAAGCCATTGCCAGCAACAACTTAGAACATCGGGGCGTAGCTCAGCCTGGATAGAGCGCTGCGTTCGGGACGCAGAGGTCGCTGGTTCGAATCCAGTCGCCCCGACTTGACGTAAATCCCGCCGAATCCTGGACTTAGGATACCTGCCGACGGTCGACAGTGCGGCCAGAAAGCCTCGGAAAAAGTGGTAGTCACTACCACCTGAGGCCAGAAAGGAGCCGCACATGGCCGTCCATCCCCCTCGAATCCCTTCTTACCGCTCCACAAGCCGAGTGGGCAAGCTCGCGTCATCATCGGTGGCGAACACCGCTATCTGGGCAAGTACGGGTCGCCAGAAAGCCTGGAGAAGTACCATCGGCTCGTGGCCGAGCACGTTGGAACACCCGCCAGAGCAGGCCACCGGTCTGTTGCCGCAGCGCGGGAGCTGAGTCTCTCAATTGACGAACTCATCCTGGCGTATTGGCGTCATGCCAGAAACTACTACGTGAAGAACGGGAAGCCCACCGACAGGCTGTACCATGTCCGCCTGGCAATGCGTCCCCTCCGGAAGCTCTACGGGCACACCCTCGCACACGAGT
>DATLAN010000451.1:0-49085 GCA_035527455.1 Thermoguttaceae bacterium | reverse complement strand
ACCGTCCAATGTCAGTTTGCGAACCCCAACGTCATCCTCGATGCTGCCAAGAAAGCGACCTTGCACGTTCAATACTTCGAGCGGCACGAGGATACGATCGAGGAACCCGGATGCCTTGGTTTCGAAGTATTGCTGATGCCGGCAGAAGGCGAGGTCCTCCACCTCTTTTCGGTCGAGACGGTGCTTGCGGGCAGCATTTCCGGCCGTGGCAATCATCGCCCGGCCCGTGGCCGGGTCGAATCCGAAATTGTCCCACACGTCGCTCAGCGCCATGGTTCTGCGGTGTGCCCGCCGTTCCGGGAACACGCCGACCGGCGAATCGCTGGTCCGGTCGAAAGTCAGCACGCCGACCACTTGATTCGATCCACTCTGGATTTCCGCACCAGCCAGCAGGACCGCCTGGAGCCCGGTGGCACAGGCCTGTTCGACATGGAATCCCGGGATGCGGCGTCCCAGGCAGCTTGCCACCAGCGGCGCATTCCAGAACTTCCAGTGCCACGGCACGGTGGAACCGATGATCAGATAATCCAATTCGCTGTTGGGGACTTTCCTGAGCCCGAGGATCCGGTTCATCGCCTCCCCCGCAAATTGGCCTATGTTGACCTCGGCCAGCGCTGACGTCTGCCACGCGGGGAAAAAGCTGCTTCCCCAGGTGCCGTACGGTATCCGGGCATCGGGGAACATCTCGACGTTCTCTTTCATGGCCACAGCGACTCCTTGATCTCGTCCTTGTTCTCTTTCATAGCGTTCTCTTTCATAGCGTTCTCTTTCATGGCGTTCTCTTTCACAGCTACTGCGAGGCCTCGCAGGTCAGCGGATCACAGCAATTGAACACGAATAACTTATCGGCAAATGGTGTCCAGGTGAACCAGCGCTGGAAAGGGCGAGAGCAGCGGCCGCCTTCAGCGATCGGGTCGGCAGCGGGGTCAGCCGCCGGCCAGCATGACGGTGACGTGGATCTCATCTCCGTCCTTCACCGGCATGGCCAACTCTTGCGGATACGTGCTCTGGAGGTTGAGGAAGACCTCGATGTGTCGTTTCAGTTTCCCTTTCTTCTCGAACAGCGCCTCACCTATTCCTGGATATTGTCTCGCCAGGTGGTCCAGGCAATCACCGACCGTTTCACCTTGGACCTCGACGATCTCGAGTCCGCCGGTGAACTTTCGATGCGTCTTGTGCAGGCTCACCTTCACGCTCACGTCGTTCACTTTCCGCCGTCTGCAGGATCTCGCTGATTCCTCTTACCTTTCTTCGGCAACCGTCACGGCGATCTTCCGTGCATCGGAGATTCTCTTCGCCGCGCCTCTCTTCTTGGCGATGCTGACCTGCCGGGCATCGACGTAGTCCAGCGCTTTCACGTCGCAGAACGAGACGCAGGTCGGTTCCCCGTCGCAGAGGTCGCACTTGATCACCTTCTTGCCGACGGTATCGAAGCTTATCGCGCCGAAGGGGCAGACGGCCACACACGACCGGCAGCCGATACACAGTTCGTAGTTCACGATCAGCCGACCCAGACTCTCATCGCGGGAAATGGCCTTGACCGGGCAGACCGAACTGCACGGGGCATCCTCGCATTGCTGACACGTCATCGGGATGTACAGGCCCTCCCACTCCCACTTCTCGACCTTGAGCCGACTCCGGGAGGGGTTGGACACCCCTTCGTGTTTGACGGAACAAACGAGTTCGCACAGCCGGCAGCCGGTGCATTTTTCGAAATCTACCGTCAATACTTTAGCCATGTTCTTCTCCTCTCAGGCGGATCAGAGGACCCCGGACGGCTCGTCGGCCAGTCCAAGCCTCTCGAGCGTTTCCGGCCGGGGAACGCCATGCTCGTCCCAGCCATGGTGCTCGTAGTATTCGTCGATCATCTTGGCGAACCTCTCGCGGTCGATCACCGAGCCGATGACGTCCGGCGCCCCCCGAGTTGCCGGTTCGTCGAAGTACCGGTCAACCAGCGTGTCGAGTTCTCGGGTCAGTCCTTCCCGAATGTTGAACAGCCTCTCCAGATTGTTGCATCTCTCGGCCACGGCCCACAACTCCGTCGGCGTGAACTCCAGGTTGGTGTTGTAGTAAAGCACTTTGGGCCAGTCCTCGAAGTTGGGAAGGGTGGCTCCGAGGAACACGGTGTGGTACTTGCAGATCCCCAGGCAATCCACACCCATGTAACACATCTCCTGCCAGAAGACCTGCCACGCCTTCCCCACGTATTCGGTGTGTTCGGAACTCAACGGACCGTCGTACTTCACCGGGTTGCCGTAGATCTTTCTGAGGACGGGTTCCGGCAGATGGTAGAGGTCGATGGCGGGACGGCTCCTCAAGTGGTCGGAACCCCGGGAGGCCGTGGCGATACCCAGCGCCAGCCCCGGCGTCGCCCGCTCGTCGGAAAGCAGATTGCTCATCCCCTTGACGTGGATGAGGTACTTGATGGAGTCCTTGCCGATCTTTTCGGCGGCTCGAAGTCCTCCTTCCGCCAACGTGTCGCCGAGCCATCCGTCTCGAAACGCAATTCGGCGAATCATCTCCATCAGGGCTTCGTCGTTGCCGAACTTCAGATCCAGGCCGTCCGTTTCCTTGCCGGTCAGGATTCCCTCTTCGTAAAGCTCCATGGCCCAGGCGATGAGGCTTCCTATCTCCAGGTTGTCGATCCCCCACATGTTCACCATGTGATTGCAGGTCAGCACGGTATTCGCGCTGCGGCATTCGGGCTCGGCCGCGAAAGCGCCCTGCGACGTGTACTCGGGGCCTTCGTCGTACTCGCCGGCGTACGGGCCGGAGGGGACCTTGTACTGAGAGCGGCAATGCACCTGGCAGCCGAAGCAACCGACCATGTGGTGGGGCCCGATGGTCTGTGTACAGATCTCGTCGATCCGCTCCGGTTCGACGTCGTCGGCGTACAGGAGCTGGTTGGTCTGGAAGTTCCGGACCCTCAAGCCTCCCCAGGAATTGGTCGCTCCCCAGATGAAAGGAGTCCCCAGCCTTCCCTGGGTCTGGTTCGCTTTGGCACCGGTGATCTGGCCGATGAACTTCTTGTTGAACTCGAGGGCTTCGGCGGGATGCGCGATGCGGATGTCCATGGTGCCTCGGGCAGCTACCGCCTTGAGGTTCTTCGAACCGAAGACGGCTCCCATCCCCGTTCTGCCGCCGGCGTTCTTCAGTCCCGTCATCACGTTGGCGTACCGCACCAGATTCTCGCCGGCCTGACCGATCACGGCGCACTTGATATCCTCATCACCCAGCTCGTTTCTGATTGCCCGCTGGGTCTCGTGAACATTCAGACCCCACAGGTTGGCGGCGGAGCGTATCTCGATCTCGCCGTCGCGAATCCACAGATACACGGGCTTCTCGGCCTTGCCCTTGATGACCAGATGGTCGAATCCGGCCCATCTCAATTCGGGGGCGAAAAACCCGCCCATGTTCGTGCTGCCGAAAAACCCGGTCAGCGGCGATTTTGCGCAGATGTGCGTCCTCGCGGTCGCAGAGGCCAGCGTGCCCCCCAGGACGCCCGCACTGATCAGCAGGGCGTTGTCGGGGCCCAGCGGGTCGACGCCTGCTTCCGTGTGGTTGTACAGCAGGTAGGCGTCCAGCCCTCGGCCTCCAAGATACTTCTTGCGCATCTGCAGCGGGATCGGCTTCGTCTCGATCGTTCCCGTCGTAAGATCGATGTAGGCTATCTTCCGGTTCAGGGCCATTCCTCTACCCTTTCTTCTTGGCGGCGGCTTCCTGGGCGATCTTCTGGTTCACGTCCCATACCGGCCCGCGTATCCGGGGAAAATTGGGGCCGATCCAGGACACTCGCCACTGCAGACCACAAGTGGGACACTCGCACTGCGTTGCGCCGGGTTCCACGGTAATCCTCGCCATGCAGCTTGGATTGTGGCACCGGAACTTGCCATACGTCCGGGTTTTGGCCAGGCCCTCGACGCCGGACAATTCTTCCTTCTTGTCTGTCATCTCAGCCTTCCTTTCAAGATGAGACACGCCCCGCCCATCCAGCGATTGCTTCTCATGAATGCCCTCGCGTCTGATCGGAATTCTGGTATGCGTCGCTGATCAACACGATCGGGTGAATCGCCTTCTTTGTATCCTGACGGGCCTCTATTTGCAACATGCAGGTCCCACATTCCGTCACGACGGCGTCCACGTCGGCGTCCTCTATCTCTCCCCAGAGCTTCCGTGCGATCTTCACGGACAGATCGTAGTGAGCCGTTTTCATGCCATAGGAGCCACCCATCCCGCAGCAACTGTCCACGATTTTGCTCACGTGAATTCCCGGTATCAACTCCAGGAGCGCGACCGGCTCTCTTCTGATTCCCTGTACTCGCAGATGGCAGGGGTTGTGGTACAGGACCCTCAGCGGCGTCTCGGCGAACCTGGTATTCAACCTGCCCTGGTGCAATAACCTAACAAGATACTCCGCGGCATTCAAGACTCGGCTTGCCACGAACCGGGCTTCCTCGCTGTCGAAAAACGGCAATCCCTCCTTTTTCAACATCAAACTGCAACTCGGGCAGGTAGTTGCTATCTCCAGGTCCGGAGCGGCCATCCGAGAGAGGGACCGCACGATTTCATTGAAGTTCTTCTTCGCCCCCCTCATGTTTCCATTGGACATCATGGGCATACCGCAGCATTTCTGTTCGGCCAGCAGCACCTCGATTCCGTTGGTCTCCATGACCTCGACGAAGGCCCGGCCGATCGGCGGGGCATAATAGTTGGCGTAGCAGCCGCTGAAATAGACGACCTTCTCATTCACGGCGGCTCACCCATTTCTTGAAGGTCCGCCGATGAAACGCCGGCAACCGAGCGTTTCTGTGGACGCCCATGACTGCCTCCATGATCCGCTTGGAAACAGAGAGACTGCTCGCCCAGTTGGAAAAGGGCGCCGTCATCGACCCGATCTTGGCCAGCAACTCGGGCCTATCCAGCAACCGCTTTCTCCAACGCCTTCCGTGTCTTGCATAGTGCTCGAACTGGGCTCTCCAGATCAATGCGGGAATATCGATATCGACCGGGCATTCCACCCGACAGCGGCCGCAATGAAGACAGGCCTCGGTAGCGTCTACCCAACCCTGCAAGAACCCCAGGAGGTAGTTCTTGGGACTCCAGATCATCCCGTCCACGTCCATGTGTTGCCCGATCGGACATTGCCGGGCGCACGCCCGACAATCGATGCAGAGGAAGAGATCCCGGTACCGCTCGGCGAAAATCTCGGTCCGGCCATTGTCCAGGATCAGCACGTGGAGTTCCCGATTCCCAAGGTCGCTGTCCGCGGTGATCGCAGGAAGCCCTTCGAAGTCGTACTTCTCCACCTCGTTCGGCCCCAGATCGAGGAGCATATTCTCCAGGCCGAACACTCCCATCGACTTCGTCTGAAAAAGGGCTGCTGCGCGGTCTCTGACGACCTTCTCCGGACTGACCACCATCACGACCTTCTTCGCCTGCTGGAGGTCCTTGGAGATATTGGACATGTGCTGCAGGAAGAGGACGGAACCGTCCCCGGCGGAGACCGCATTGACTCCCAGGACGGCGACATAATCTCGCACTTGCCCCGATCTCAGGGGCGCAAACGTTTCGGCAACGTCGAACGACTCGACCAGGCCCTTCTCATGGAGTCCCGGTAGTCCCCAGTAGTCCTCGATCCTCTTCTCGAAGGTGTCGAACTCCTTGAAGTAGCGGACGTACGCGTGCAGGCCGACGGCTTGCAGCTGGGGCCGAAGCTCGTTCACGACGACGTTCGACCTGTTGATCGAGACGAGGTCCGTGTGTCCGGCAACCTGCTTGACGTAGGATGCAGCTTGCGCAGCGTCCGGCGCGACGGCCCACTCCAGACCCGCGAACTGCGCGAGGCTATTCTTGTACTCCTCCATCAACGAGGTTTGGTTGTCCCGGCAGTGCCGGCGAATCTCACCGAGTTCCGTCTTGATGGATTCCAGATCGAGCCGAGACTCTCTGCGAGCCTTGATTCCAGCAGCTCGACGCCGTCCGGCTGCCGGCTCGACCAACAGTAATGGGGGAATTTGCGCCATGTGTCACTGCGTCCCTCAGCATGAGCGCACGGGGCATCCCTTAGGTAATCCGAGTTTCACGATGCTGCTCCCGCCCCGTTCAACTGCTCCCGCAGCCGTTCGGCCTCGACCTGCCGCTACTTCCCCGGCGTCTCCACCAGGATCGTGCTCTGGAGGCTGATCGGCCAGGACGATTCTTTCAACGCCGCCGGACCGCCTTCCATGCGGACTTTGCCGGAGAGATCCTGGGTCAGCTCCTGCCGTAGCGTCCACCCGGTGGCCTCGTCGATCTCGATGGTGCCTTCCTGCTTGCCGGAAAGGTCGTAGCCGATCTTCATGGGGCCGACGGCGATCGCGGCCGCATCGGGATTGGGGCTGACTTTCGACGTCACGCTCACCAACGCCTTGCCGTCGCGGCGGGCCTTCAGCGTCCAGGTGTTTTCCATGATCATCCCAAACCCCTTCGAAACCACGATCTTCTTGGACCAGGAATCCTCCAGGCCGACCGGACCGTCGGGATACGTCGCCATCATGTTCTCCATCATCTCTTTCATCGCCTGATCGCCGAACTGCTCGGTCAGCTTCTTTTCCAGGTCGGCCTTCGTCGCTTCGTCGGGAAGGTCCATGTTCGCCAGCATGTGCTTGAGCATGGCGTCCACGCCCTCGACGTTGGTGACTTTTCCCTCGGGCGTGAACTCCATCGAGAAGCCCTGCCCGACCAACGCGGCAAACCCTTGGGCCAACGGGTGCACGGTTTCCGGCGGGTTGGCCGAATCGTAGCGGATTTTTCCCATCGGGCCGTCCTGCTCGAAAAGCACGCCGGTGTACGTCACTTTCACCCGGGCCGTGCCGTCGGCGTTTACCTTCAACACGTCGTACGTGAACTCCATGCCCATCTTCTGGGCCATGTCGAGTTGCTGCCCCTGGATCGTCTGCGAGATCTTCTGGTCGGTGGTCATTCGCTGCCTGTACGACTCGCCTTCCTTCAGCCGCAGCCGGAGCACGATCTTTTCATCCGCCGCCTGACCGAACGCCGTGCCGGCGACGGCCAGAAAGACGGCCGTCAGCAACATCCGGGAACCTCTTGTGCGTGTCATGAAACACCCCCTTTCGTTTTCGATGGTGAAAATACCTCAACGGCCGCATCCCGGGGCGTCGTCGAGCTGCCCGCCCCGATTATTTCTCACTCCGGCTCGACGCGAATATCGCTCTGGATGGCGATCGGCCAGGACTGACCCGATTGACCGGGAATCATGCCGCCTTCCACGTGTACGGTGCCGGAGAGATCTTGCGTCAACTCCTGTCGTTTCGGCCATCCGGTCTTCAGGTCGAGTTCCATTTCTCCCTGCTGCGTGCCCGAGAGTTCATACCGCATCTTCATGATTCCCATGTCGATGGCCTCCGCATCGGGATTCGGTCGTACCTTCGATTCCATCATCACTATGGCCACGTCGTCCTCGAGAGCTTTCAGCGTGAACGTGTTCTCGATGGACATGGCGAATCCCGTGGCCACGTCGATCCGGTTGCTCCAGGTGTCTCCCACGGCGACCGGCCCATCCGGATAGATTGCCATCATGTTTTCCATGACCTTCTTCAGGGCTTCGTCGCCGAACTGTTGTTTCATCTTCTCTTTCATCACTTGCTTCAGCCCGGGCACGGGCGCGTCGATGCTTTCCAGAACGTTCGCCAGCATCGCGTCCACGCCTTCGACGCTGGTAACCTTCCCTTTCGAGGTCAGGGTCATGGTGAAACTCTGCCCCACCAGGCCGGCGAGACCCATGGTCAACGGGTGCGGCTTTTCGGGCGGACTGGCCGAGTCGAAAGCGATCTTCCCTTCCAGGGGATTGTCTTGCTCGAACGTCACCGCGTGATACGTCACTCGCACCTTGCCCGTTCCTTCGGCGTCCACGTCCTGCACGTCGAGCGTGAATCCCATGCCGAAAGCTTGTTCCACGTCCAATTGCCGCTGATCCGGGAGGGTTTGCCGGATCGTTTGATTGCTCGTCCACCGGAGTCTGTGCGACTCTCCCTTCTCGAGCCGCAACCGAAGTTCGACCTTCTCGCCGTCGCCGCTCGAGCTGCACGAGGCCCCGATACTGACGGCCAGGCCTGAGAAGATCAACGCCAGGAGGTTTCTTCTTCGCCACATGGAACCACTCCTTCCGAACCGAGAGGATGAGAAGAACGAAACGCCGGGCGGAGGACGCGATCCGCCCCCTCGTGGGCCTTTTCGCGGTAGCATCGCGGCCATCTTACCCCTTCGCGCGGAGACCCACAAGAGGTCGGGCGAAGAACGCGGGTTTCGTGCCCGTTTTCCGCCCAGCTACTTCAACCCGAGTTCTTCCGCCCGGTTGAAATCGGCCTCGGCCTTTTCGTGATCGTCGAGGTTGGCGTAGGCCGAGGCCCGCTCGAGGTAGAGATCGGCGTTTTCCGGATCGAGCCCGATGGCCGAGGTCAAGTCGGCGATCACCCGTTCGTAGTCGTTCAGATCGTAATACGCGCCGGCCCGTTCCCGATAGCCTTTTACCTTCTTGGGTTCCAGGCGGATCACCTCCGAGAAGTCCTCGATCGCCCGGCGGAACTGGCCGGTTTCGGTCAGGCGCATGCCGCGGTGGAAGTGGAGTTCGGCCTGTTCGGGCCGCCGGGTGATTTCGTCGGTCAGTTGGGCAATGCGACGATGAAGACTGTGCCGGGCAAGCCAACCGCTCAGCCCCAGCCCGGAGACGCCGGCCCCGGCCAGCAGGAACGTGACGCCGAACCATCGCTTTTCGACCACGGTCATCTCGTGTGCCCGCCGGTCGGCCGGTTCCGAGGCGGTCAAGAGCACGTAAAGGCCGGGCGCGCAGAACACGGCTCCCACCAGCATCAGAAACAGCGGCGGGGTGTGCCGCCCGGCCCGGCCGCGCGTGGTGAGAAACTCGGCCAGCGAGAGTTTGTACGCCCGCAAACGCAACCAGAGCAGTGAGGCCCCGATGACGACTTCCCCGCCCAGCACGGCCAGCCCCTCCGGCAAGCCGGCAAAACGCAGGACCATGGCCGCCGGGATCATCAAGAACGCCAGGATCGCCGAGCCCACCGCCATCCGCCAGCACAGGCCGGCCAGCTTCTCGAACGGCTCTCGGTCGGGCGCGGTCATAGGATTGGGGGGGAGCGGAGTTGTCAGATAAATCAGTTGTCAGTTGTCAGTTTTCTGTTATCAGTTGTCAGTTTTCAGTTTTCAGTTGTCAGTGACTGGGTGGCACGCCCTGAGGAACGAAGGGCGTGGTTCGCCAGGTTTTCCACGCCCTTCGTTCCTCAGGGCTTGCCACCCTCGCTGAAAAATGTACCGGTTATTCCTGCGCGGAACCTAAGTGCGGCGAAGCGCATCGGTGCAATGCGACACGAGCCACCAAAGAGCAATCCAACCGGAAAGTCAAAGCAATCGTGTCGTTCGGCAAGACGTCGCGGCACTTCGTCCCAGCGAGATGACTAATGCGCAATTGTCCCCCGGTTCCACTTGACCCAAAGCACCGAGTCCGAATCTCCTGAAGCCGAGAACTGAAAACTGACAACTGAAAACTGAAAACTCTTCCCTCCAATCACTCGTACCCCGTGGACGGATAGAACGGAATCGGGTCGCCGGCCGAACGTCGGACGTAAGGATCTTCCGCCACCGGGTCCTCCGGATCGACCGGCGGCAAGCGGCGGGTTTCACCATCATCCGCAGGCTGCTCATGCGGATCCCGTTCTTCCGCCGGACGAACCAGGGGGACCAAACCGCCGTCCGCCTCCGGCCGAACCGACGCGCCGGTCATCGCGACGTCCCCTCCGTATTCGCTCGACGACTCGGACGGTTCTTCAGACCACCGCGCATCTGCGTTCGAGTAGGAGACGGGATCGACCGGGCATGCTCCGGCCGGGGAATTCAGACACAATTCAGTTTCTTCGGCACCTTTGGCATCGCCCCTTCGAGATGCGTCAGAAATCGATTGCGAAGAGCTTGACGCCTTGTCGGGTACCCGTGACGGCGCGGTGGACACCGGCCCGGCAGTGACCGTCGATTCCGGCGACTGATCCGGCTGCGCAAGAGGCGACGCCGGGCCGACCATCTCCCGTACCTTCGGATAGCGCACCGTGTTGAAGCCGATCGAAAACACGATCAGCACAAGGCCCCCCAGAGCGGCCGCAATTCTGGGCATCGTCCAACCTCCTGATCTCGTGCGGCGAAACGGCAGCGTCGAAAGCATACACTCGGAGAGTGCAGGGGCAAGGAAAATGGGCGAAATGACGAATGTCGAATGACGAATGTCGAATGGGCAGAACGTCTGGGTAAAGTTTGGCGGCGGGTGTTGCCCTACGGACAAAAATCGTGGCTTTGGGAGACCAGCAAGAACCCGGTTTTCTGCCCATGTGTTCGCACGTGAGCGACGCCATTGTGGGGCAGTTTTGGGCATTTTTCCTCGACATGGCACGCGGAATCGGCTAGAATGGCGCCCGTTGGACGCAGCCGTCGCGTCCGGACGCCGTTTCTTTCAAGCCGGGAAGAGTCGATGACGCTGCAACCGTACGGGCCGGAGAAGCTGGACGAGTTCGCGCTGAATCTGCTCGATTTGGCCGCAATCATGCGGAAAATGGCCAACGAGAGCCGCGAACGGGGGGTCACCGACTTGGCCTTGCACGACAAGAAGGCCCAATATTGGTACGGCAATCTGTCGAACTGGGTCCACAAGGTCCAATCCGACCTGGAGGTCAGGATTCTCCAGTCGCGGGCCAAGCGCCGAGCAAAGACGGCCGGGCTGTAGCCGGAGTTCCTCCAAAATGCTCGAACCATAGGCGGTGAGTGGAAAATGGGGACTGGCTCCGAGCCGCAGATGGCGTGAAACTTGCGGAAAAGCGCTGCCGGCTCGGTGCCTGTCCCCTTTTTCCACGGTGTGCCAGAATTACTGCCCGAAAATCTCGTCGCTATTCTGTACAGAATATCGGACAAGAAAATCCCTGGTCCACCGGTGTCTCGGGCCGCCGCTACGGCAACGTGGGCGGAGTATCCCGCGGCGAGTATGCCGATTGCGGCGTCGGACGCGATTGCTCGCCTGGAGGCACCCGACGGCGGCAGACTTGAACTGGGATCGTCCCGCAGGTCGATGATTACGGCAGCATGCGTCGAGACAGCGACCCACGACGCGCCGAAAACCCCGGCCCCGCAGGTATCGAAGTGTCCCTCCACTTGATCCAGACCACCCTGACCCTGACGTTTCTGGGCGTTTTTGCCCTGGCCGGCGAGATCCTCGTGCGAACGCGCCGCAGAGGAAGCTAATTGCCCGATGCGTAGGTCAGGGCTTGCCCTGACGGATTCTTTTGCCGGGTGCTCGGTTTCGTCAGGGCAAGCCCTGACCTACGCGGTTTCGTCAGGGCAAGCCCTGACCTACTACTGATTGCCGAGTTCTTTGAATAGCGGCAGGTGGCGGTAGTAGACCTCGAGCATCAGCAACTGCAACGCCGTGACATAGTGGCGGCCGCCGGTGTGGCCCCAGCGGTCGGGCACGGGGCGGCGGGGATCCCAACTGCCGGCAAGTGCGCCGGTCTGGACCTGGCTCTCCGGCAGCAAGACGCGGAAACGGTCGTTCCACGCCTCCCAATGCTCGCCCTGCATCTGGTACATCGCTTGCGTGGCGTAATACCAATAGTAGCAGTCTCGCATATTGGCTTCGTCTTTGCCCATCCGGGGCAGGTTGCCCTGGATGTGGTCCGCCCCGGCGATCAAGCCCGAGTCTTCGCGCTGGCGGCCGAGGTAGATCCGCATCAGCATCGCCTCGGCGGTCATCGCCAGATTCGGCTCCAGGCCCTTGAGTTGCTGCTCTTTGGTCCGGTCGGCGTGCGGATTGTAGATGTACTGTCCCTCGGCCCGTTGGGCCTCGGCCGAGTCGAGCCAGCGGCCGATCTTCTCGAACACTTCGTCGGGGACCTCCAGGCCGGCCATCTGGGCGCTCTTCATCGCCATCAACATCCAGCCGGTGACCGAGGTGTCCGTCTCGGTGGAGAAGCCACGAGTGTCGAGTTCGTAGCGCCAGCCGCCCCGCGTGGGATGTTGGCTGCCGATAAGGAACTCGACCGCCTTGCGGGCCGGTTCGCGAAGCTCGGGATCTTTGGTCATGCCGTACGCCTCGCACAGCGCGATGGTCGCGATCCCGTTGCTGTAGAAACGGGCCGCACTGGTCCCGCCGCTGAACAATTCTCCGTCGGGTTTCTGATGCTCGACCAGCCAGTCGATTCCGCGGCGGACCGCCGCGCGGTGCTTGTCCTCCTGGTGGGTGTAACCGGCGCCCAGGTACGCCAGCAAAGCCAACCCCGTGGCGGCCGTGTCGGATTCCATCTGGCCCAGGCCCGTAACGAACAGGGCCAGCTCGTCCAACTCGGCCTGCGACAGCTTCTCGCCGTCGGCGTGCTTCTCGACCGCTCGGGTGACCGTTTCTCGGGCCGCCTTGGGCAGCGTCTTGTCGTAGCCCGCCTCGAGAAGCTCGCGGGCGTTCCGCACCAGATCATCGACCGAATCGCCCATCTCGGGCGACCATTTGGCCGTCTCGGCCGGCAGGGCGTTGAGGCTCCAACGTCCGTCGGGGAATTGACTTCGGGCGAAGAAATCGAGCCCCATCTCGACGGCCCGCTCGTTGCCTTCCGGGGCGCCCTGTTCCCGGGCGATCTCGCCACGTCGGTCCGGGTCGCGCTGGCCGAAGACCTCGGCCGGGATGTGGGCGTTGATGGCCGGGTCTCCGCCGCTCCGGTCGGGCAGGAAACGCGGCACCGTGGCCTCGTGGACCGTCTCGCTCTCCCGCCGCGCCCGACGGCTGGGAATCCCCGCGTCGGGAAGCGGATCGTAACGCAAGCCGCCCGCTCCGACCATCGCGACCGTCAGCACGGTCAAGCCACCCTCCTGCCGGCCGGCGTCGCTGAAGACGGCCGCTTCGGCCAGGTCCATCGCGTCGGCCGTGCCGATCGGCGTGGCCGAGGCGATCGTTTGCTCGGCCGCGTCGGCCACCGCGTGGGGAAGACCGGGCAGGTCGCTGTCGCGTTGCGGCCCGCGCCCGACTTCCAGCGCCACGGCCGCGCCGACGTCGTCGCCCTGCGGGAGCCGGCGGAGGCCCTGGACCGCGCCGGGCGTGGTGGCGGCCGGGCCGGATTCGCGGGCGCCCTCGACCGGCGTGCGATCGAGCAAGTTGCCCTCCAATCCGGCCGATCGACGCGGGCTGCCCGTCAAACTGGCCACGAGGCCGACGTCCGGCGCTGCGCTGTCGCCGGCAACGGACTCCCCGGGCGGCGCGCTGGTGGGCGCCGTCAGGCCCTGACCGGCCGTCTGCATGGCTCCCGGCCTGGGAAGCGGTCCGCCGGCGGCGCCGGAGGAAATCGCCGCCGCCAGCGAGTCGTCCTTGCCCGGGCGGCTAAGTTGTGCCATAGCGACCGCGCCGCTGCTGGTCGATGCGGCAGTCGTCTCGGCCGGCTGGCCTACGGAAGGTTCCGCCGCGGCGCCCTGGGCCGCCACGCCGGAGAGTCCGCCGGTCGGGGCTTGGGCCATGTCGCTCGGCTGGGCACCCGCGCCGGGCGATCCGGCTTCGCCCGCGGGACCGGTCGGTTGTGGTCCGGTCATGGCTCCACCCGGTCCGGCCGACGCCAGACGTTCGATGGGCGGTCCGCTCTCGGAACCGGCCGCTACGGACACGTCGTCACCGGTCACGCGTGCCGTGCCGGGCAAGCGAGCCGCCAAAGCCGAGCCGAGACCCGCTTCGGCCGGTCCGTCGGCGGCCGTTTGGCTGGCCGGCGGTAAGCTGGCTCCCGCCGATTGGACGGTGGCCGTGGGACCCTGTTGCAGCGAACTGGCCAATCCGCCCAACGTGTCGACCACTCCGCCGGCTCCCGTTTTCGGGGCGTTGTCCACGGTGACGTTGTTCGTCGGGATGTCGACGCCTTCGCCGGAATTCGTGCGGGTCAAGGTTTGGTTGGCGGCCAGATCGGCTCCGCCGGGCTGCTGACGCTGCGAGGCGGACTGGCGGCGGGTACCGGCCGCTTCGGTCAACGGTGCTCCTTGATCGCCCAGCGCGGCCAGGGCTCCGCCTTGCGGCTGGCTCTGCAGACCGCCGGGCAGACCGGGGATCTGCTGCTGGGGTCCGCTGGTCGGGGCGAACGCGGGCGCGCCGGGAGTGCCCTGCTGGCCGGGCGAAACGTTGGCGGCCAATTCGGAAGGCTCCGGGGCCGAGTCGGGGGCCAGCGCCTCGCCGGGCGTTCTTCCGCGCATCGGTCTTCCGCTGCCGGCGACCGCCGTGGCCGAAGACTCGATGCGGTTGACCCGATCGGGCGACGTGCTGGTCACCGGCCCGGACGTTCCACCGGCGGCGGACGGCCCGGCTCCGATGACCGGCTGCCGGGCAAGCTGGAGGGAGGTTCCGCCGGTTTGGACTCCGGAGCCGCGGACGTTCAGGGACGCCGCCGTCGGGCCGCTGAGGCTGGAGGCCGCGCTGCCCGGACTGGCCGGCGAGGGACGCGGGGCGCCCGAAGACGCCAGCGAATGGGCGGGCGCGGGGCCTCGGGCGATCCGCGGCGTGGGATCGTTGGCCGCGGCCGTGGGTTGACTTACGCCGCTGCTGCGGGGTTGTCCGGTCCGGGCCAGGGCCTGGCTGGACCCGACGCCGGCTTCCGTCGTCGAGGCCGATGCCGACGTGTTGCCGGCCGGCGGTTGGGCGCCCTGGGTCTGCACCGAGGCGATGTTGCCCGCGGTCAGTTGGCTGGGCGGAGTGCCGCCGCTGGAGGCGGCAGCGGTGCTGGGCGTGGCCTGCGAGGCGATGATGGTGGACGGAAGGTTAGCTCCGCTACGGGCGGGCGGGGCCAAGGACGTTGGTTCCGCCGGCGCGGTGCCCGTCGCGCCAGGCTGGCGAGCATTGGGAGTACGAGGCCGGGCGGGAATGGAGGGCAGTTGCGAAGTGTCGGTCGATGCCGGAAGCGAGGGCCCGGCGGCTGCCATCTGCTCGACTCCGGGCGACCTGCCCGCCGAGGTGCCGGCCGCCGTGGTCACCGGCGACGGCTGCGACGGGCCGGACGGCGCGGCGGGCGTCGTTTGCGGCGCGGCCGGCGATGGGCGAGCCACGCTGCCGGCGATCTGAACGTCCGCCGGCGATCGTTGGGGTGTGGTCGCGGACAATGGGGAAACGGCGACCTGCGACGGGCCCGGGCGGCGGAGCGGCGTGTTCGGCGCCGCCGGTCCGGCGGCCGGCCGCACGGTGCTGCCGCTGGAAGACTGGCTTACGTTGGGCGAAGATTGCCCGGTCGAAGCGCTACGCGTCGGCGTGTTGGGCATGGCAAGCGCATCGCTGCCCGCCCGGTTCTGAGGTGTTTGGGGAGTCGCGGTCGGCCGTGGCGTCGTGAAGTCGGTCGGCGCGGTCACTTCGCGAGGCCGCCGCATGGGGATCGGCTGCGGATTCTCGGCCAACTGGATCGGTTCGTCGCGGCGCTGCGTCCGGGGTGCGATCGCGGGCGTCGTCGGTGCCGTGGGCGTAGGCGCGGGGACCGAATCCGGCATAATCACCCGCGGCGCCTCCGCCTGGTTTCGGGCGACCGATTTCTCGCTCGGCCGCAAAGTGTCGGCCTTTGGCGACGGCGGGGTGATCGGGACCGGCTCGGGGGCATGGGCGTCGCTGCGTGCCACGTCGGCCGGACGCGGGGCGTCACGGGTGGGCGTAGGTGTGGACGGCGCGTCCGCCAAGGGATCGCGGTTGGTCGCCCGGCGTTCCACTTTCGCCTCCAACGGATCGGCTTGGACGCTGGAAGGATCCTCGAAGACTTGCCGTTGATCCGTATCGAGTTGGCTCTCCCTCGGTTGATGCGAGGCGATCTCGGGGGCGGACAGGGCGGCCTTTTGCCCCGGCCGCGGGCTGGGCTGCTGCACGGGGATCGGTTCGTTCGGCAGGAGCTGCTCTTTCAACGGCTGCCGGCTGATCTCGCGTCCGGCCTGATCCGCCCGGCGCGGGGCCGAGGGTTCTCGGCGCTCGGTCGTCGTTGGCCGGACCTGCTGCTGGGGCGTCTCGGGTTCTTCGGTCGGCCTGGCCTCGGGGCGGATCTCGACTTCGACCGGCGGCCGCTCGACCGCAAGCGGCTGGATCGGCTCGGGAGGCGTGACGGGAATCGGCACCTCGAAGCTCTGCTGTCGGCGGGGGAAATCCATCACATCGTCTGGATAGACGGGCACCGGAATCAGCTCTCGCTGTTGTTCCCGCAGCAGGGCCTCTTTCGCTTCCTTCTCCTTTTCGGCCATCAGTTCCACGTATTCTCGGGCGGCGTACATCACGATCCACAAGTGGACCAACAGGCTGATCACCGTGCAGAAGAGCACCCGATGGCGGACATTCCCCTGGAATCGGATCACGGCCCAGAACGCCAGTCCGGCCGTCAGCGCCAAGGTGAACAGCAGGAACCAGGTGTTCAGCAGCAGCCGCGGCTCGTCGAACCGGCTGTAGGTGACGATCAATCCGGCGATGAAACCTGCCAGGATGAGAATGGCCACGTTGATCGGCCAGATCTGGTCGTCGAAGTCGGCGACCTTGGCGGTGGTAACGCGGCGGATTTTTCGAGTGCTTTCGGCCATGATAGTAGTGGTGCGACTACCGATAAATGTCGGCCGCCGCACGGCGACGATGTAGCTCGTTTGAATATTCGCTGCCTGACATTAACCGACAGTCGCACCAGTAGGGTGGGCATCGCCCACCGTCGCCTCACGTTTCCTTGGTGGCTTCGGTTCCGTGGTTCACGGTGGGCGGTGCCCACCCTACTTTGTTCGTGGTGGGCAATGCCCATCCACCCCATCGGTCAACTCTTGCTTCCCGCTCCTCGGGCGGCTTCGCTGACGTCGAAGATTCTCGCTTTGATGCAGGCGTTTCTCGCCGCGAAAACGAACTTGAACATGCTCCGCTCGTCGGCCCGAATGATCACCGACGCGTTGCCCGGGTTGTTGATGTACGCCTGCTTGAGAATCTCGTCGAGTCGAGGCAGTTCCACCATTTCGCCGGAGACGAAGTATCGCCCTTTGTCGTCGATGTTGATGAACAGTTCGTTGGGTTCGTCGGTCATGGGTTTGGCTTCGCTGGCTTCGGGCAACTTCACGTCCTGCTCCCGCTCGATCTCGGCGAACTTGGTGGCCACCAGGAAGAAGATCAGCAGCAGGAAGACCACGTCGATCAGCGGCGTAATGTTGAGACTGCTCAGGGCGCTGCCTTTGTCGATGTTCACGGCCATGGCGAAATCCTATGTCTATTTGGGCGTGGCGGCGGTTGGCGTGGCTTCCTGTGCCAAGGGCGAATCGTCCGCGTGTCCGCGGTCTCGCGAACCGGCCCGGGCGTCCAGCGGGTCTTTGGTCACGCGCATGCGGCCCTCGAAACGCTCGAGTTGGGGCATCATGCCCAGCAGCGTTTCGTCGAGTTCGCGGAACAGTCCCTGGATGCGTCCTTCGAACCAGTGGGCCAGCACGGCGGCGGGAATGGCTACGGCCAGGCCGGCGGCCGTAGTGACCAGCGCCTCGTAAATGCCCTCGGCCAGCGCCTTGGATTTACTCTGGCCGGCCGTCATTTCGGCGGTGGCGATGAACGCCGAAATCATCCCCAGCACGGTTCCCAGCAGGCCCAACAGCGGCGCGATGCCGGCACCCAGGCCGAGCCAGCGGACGTTGGCGTAGAGCCGGGCGGCCTCGCGGTCGTTGGCTTCGGTCACGGCGTGTTCGAGTTCGCTGTGGGGGCGGCCGACCTTCAGCAGCATGGTCTTGATCACGTTGGCCGCGGCGGAGGGAAACTGCTGGCAAAGCTTGTAGGCCTGGCGCGGGTCGAGTCCGCCCTTCTTGCCGGCCAGATTGCCCAGCCCACTGACCAACTCCGGCGGCAGGACCTTGTGCCGCCGCAGGCCGAGTGCCCGCTCGATGCCGAAGGTGACCACCAGTAGCGACAGGGCGCCGATCGGCCACATCATGAAACCGCCCGCCGCCAGCAGCTCGAGATAGCCGATCTTTTTGGCCACGTCCGATTCCTCTTTGCCGGCTTCTTCTTCGGTCGAGGAATCGGTCGTCGAGCCTCCGCCGGTTCCCGCGGCCGCGTCGTCCACTTCGGCGGAAGGACCGCCCTCGGCACCGCCGGGCGCCGGCGCGGGGTCTTCACCGGGATCGGGCGGCGGGGGCGGCTGGAGACCCGGCTGCTGGGCCGCCGCCTGTTGCGGTACGACGACCTCGGACCAGGCCGTCAGCATCAAGGGGACGCAAAGGATCGCGAACCAGAAGACGGCCCGGCGACGTGGGTTAGAAGAAGCGTTCATGCAGGGACCTCGTGGTCAAGTAGGTCAGGGCTTGCCCTGACGAAGCGGTCTGGGGTTGTTCGATTTTATGGTTGTTCGGGGATTTTCGTGGTCCCTTTTCCGGTCCATCGAAGTCGACGGCACGCAGGAGTACGGGTTCCTCTTCTCTGATTCCACGTCTTCGCGCGTCGTCAATAGCGTCAGGGCAAGCCCTGACCTACAGTTTCTTCAACTCCTCCAGCCGGGTTTTGGCTTGGGCGGCCTTGGCGCTCTGGGGGAACTGGTTGACCAGCTTTTCGTATTGATTGATCGCTTGCGGGATCTTTCTGATCACTTCGTAGCACCGGGCGGCCTCCCAGAGGGCGTCGGCCTGGAGATCGGGAATGGCGTAGTTCGAGGCGACGTCGATGTAGTTGATGATCGCGTCGGCGTGCTCGCCACGCCCGAAATAAATCGCGCCGGTCGCGAACTTCGCCCGGGCCGCCGGCTCCTGGTCCGTCTGGGCGATGACCTGCTGATAGATGGGCATCGCCTCGTCGGGCTTGTCGAGTTTCTGCAGGGCCCAGCCCTTTTCATAAAGCGCCTGGGGCAGGTACTTCGAGGCGGGGAACTGCTCGACGCACTTGCTCAACAGGTCCAGGCTCTGCTGCCACTGCTTCAACTGCCCGGCCGCATTGCCCGCGTGCAACAAGGTCAGCACTTGCATGTCCTCGTTGCCCGGCGTGCCGACGGTCAGGTAAAGATCGAGGGCCTCCTGGTACTTCTTCTGCTTGAAGAAGCACTCGGCCTCCATGAACGTGGCCTCGGCCAGCAGAGTTCCTTCGGGCCACGTCTTTCGCTGGTAGAGGAACATGGCCTGGCCTCGGTCGAAATCGTCGACCAGGTAGTAGCTCCAGCCGAGCTTGTAGGAGATCTCTTCGCCCAGTTTCGTCTTGCCCGCCTTCTGCATGGCGTTGTAATAGACCCGGGCGGCTTCCTTGTAGTTCTTCTGCCGGTACTCGTAATCGCCCACCAGGCAGAGGCTGTCGGTGGCCAGGGCGTGATCGGGGAAGTCCTCGGCCAGCTTGGCGAAGGTTGCGGCGGCCTCTTTCTCCTGCTTCGCCGAATTCTGCGCCCAGCCCAGGTCGAAGCGGACGTTGACCGCGTCGGCGTAGTCGGGGTCTTCTTCGAGCAGCCTGGTGAACGTGGCGATCGCCTGGTCGTACTGCGCGAGGTCCTTCTGGCACAGCCCCAGCACGTGCCGGGCCTGCGATTTTTCGGTCTTGGGAGGATCGGTCGCCAGCAGGGCCTCGAGGTCTGCCACCGCCGGGCCGTGCATCTTCAACTGCCGCCGGGCGAGCCCCCGGCCGTACTGTCCCCGCGGGATCAGCGTGTCGTTGGGGTATCCGTCGATCAGCTTGTTGAAGGCGTCTTCGGCGGCCGCGTAGTCTTCCAGTCCCAGTTGTGCCCAACCCAGGCCGTAGAGGACCTGCGGCATGAGGTTCGAGTTGGGCCAGTCCTTGACGACCTGTTGATATTCGGTCGCCGCGGTCTTCAGTTCGTTGTTCAACCGGCAGCACTCGCCCAGGCGGAAATGGGCCCGGTCGAGCAGCTTGCTCTGAGGAAAATCGGCGATCACCGCTCGGGCGTGCTCCTTGGCCTTATCGAGGTCCTTCGTCTGCTGGTAGGCGAAGGCCAGCACCAGGTGCGCATCGTCGGCCAGGCTCCACTTGGGCGCCGCGGCCAGCGAGGCCTCCAGCGACTTCACGGCGTCGTCGAACTGCTTCAAGGCCGCCTGGCTGCAACCGACCCGATATTGGGCCTCGGCTACCAGGTCGGCCGTCTTAATCTCGGCCAGCACCGGCCCAAGGGCGTCGATCGTCTGCTGGTACTGTTTCTGCAGGAAAAGGGCCGTGCCGCGATGCACCTTCCAGATCTCGGCGTCGCGGTCGTTGGGGGCCTTCTTGAGCAATTGGGCGTAGAGGGCTTCGGCCTCGGCTTGTTGGTTCGAGAGCAGCAGGCTCTCGGCCTTCACGTGCAGCACGCCGACCTCCGACTCGTGGCCGGCATGGGCGGCGAGGAACTTTTCGGCGTGCTCCAGCGCCGCCTGGTAGTCGCCCTGGTCCATGGCGGCGAAGGCGGCCATGTAACGGGCTTCGGGCGCGGCCGCATCGCCGGGATACTTGTCGGCAACGGCCGCGTAGAGCGCTACTGCCTTGCCGCGCCGGGCGGGAATCTCGAACGTCGCGTCGGCCTGATCCATCAACAGGGCCACCTTGTCGGCGTCCTGCTTCGCCGCCGGCAGGTGCTTCTCGACGATCTCCAACGCCTTGTCCGGCTGGTTCTCCTTCAACAGGCTTCGCGCCGTGAAGTGCGCCGCCTGGGGAGCCGACTCGCCGCCGGCCGCGAGGACCTTTTCCAGGAACTCCCGGGCTTTGGCGTACTGGTCGACCACGTAGTACTTCTTGCCCGCCTCGAGGTTGCAGAGGTTCGTGTACGCCGAGCCGGGAAACTTCTCGGGCACGGAGGCGTACAGCGCGGCCGCTTCGGCGTATTGTTTTTGTTGGGAGAGCGCGTCGGCCTGGCGCTTCAAGGCGTAATCGGCCAGATCGAATCCCGGCCTGGCCGCGGCGGCGAAGGCCCCGGCCGCCTCGGCGTAGCGGTCCAGCGCGTAGAGCGATTCGCCTTTCCAGAGGGTCACTTGCGCGAGGTTCGAGTTGCCGGGGAACTTCTGCTCGAACGTGGCGAAGGTTTCCAGGGCCTCTTTGTGCTGGCTCAACTCGGTCTGGGTCACGCCCAGGGCGAACATGGCGTCTTCGGCGGCCGCCTTGTCGGGATACTCGGCGAGCACCTGGGCGTACTTCGCGGCGGCCTCCTTCTTCTTGTCGCGGTAATACAGGCAGTCGGCCTGATAGTAGACCGCCGCCGCGGCGTGCTTGCCGTCGGGATACTTCGTCGCCAGGGTGTCGAACGTCTTGGCGGCCGTGTCGTACGCGACCGCCTCGCCGGCGCGTGCCGTGTTGTATTGCGCCAAGCCGAGATTCAAATAGGTTTCTTCGAGCAGCTTGAAGTCGGCGTGATTCTCGACGACCGTCTGAAACGTCTTGGCGGCCTCTTCGTACTCCTGCTGCTTGAACTGGCAGACGCCCTGGTAGTGGGTCGCATCGGCGACGCGGGAATCGCTCGGGTAATCCTTGATGAACTGGCCCCATAACGTCGCCGCGATTTCATAGTCCTCGCCGTTGTGAATGTTTACCGTCTTGTTGAACGCTCGGGTGGCTTCCTCGGTGTCCTGGGCAAGGGTCTCGGCCGAGAAGGCCAACACGGCCAGCGCGAGCCACCCATAGACCGCACGGGCAAAACAATAGCATCTCATCGCAAGGACCTCTTCCTCAATCGGGTTGTCTTATTCTGTTCCGCGGTTGGCGACGGTGGGTCTGGAGGCGGGAAGTTCGGCGCGGCTCATAGTAGCCGTCTCGCTTCGCGAGACGTGGCTGCATCTCGCGGAGCGAGATGGCTACTGTGCAATCATTTCTAAGCCCTGCTTCGCTGGGTTTCAAGGGGGGCGACGGCGCACACCGTCCCCGGCCCCCAGCGTACATAACGCAATTTCTACTCCTTATTATTCCACGACGGGCCGGAATTTTCCAGCGGGTGTCATGCGAGCGGGGGGTGAGGGTGGCTGAGCGGTCGTTGCGAGTGAGAGAAAGAGGCATATTTGGTCGCCTCGCAGGTCAAATGTGGGGGAGTGGCAAAGCAGGGGCACTCGCACTTCTATTACGGTGGCCGGGCGTCGATGTTCGTCGAGTTTCGGATTCCCGGCCGATCCGGGGGCGGTTGCCCAAGGGTGGCATTGAACCTATGATGTGTCGCGTGCCCTCTTGATCTCGCTTGCCGTTGACCGTCGAAAAAGGAAAACAGAACATTGCCGCAATTCCTTCCCGTAGAAGTCTGGCACTGGGTCGCGTTTGGTGGATTGGTCGTTTTCTTGTTGGCGCTCGATCTGCTGGTGTTCCACCGCCACGACCACAAGCCTTCGTTGCGGGAGTCGGCCGCCTTCACGGTCTTCTGGATCGCCATGGGATTGGCCTTCAACGGGCTGGTCTGGTGGTGGGGCGTGGCGGAAGGGCACGGGTCGGAGCCGGGGGTCACTTTCCTGGCCGGCTACCTGGTCGAAAAATCGTTGTCCATGGACAACATCTTCGTCTTCGTGGTGATCTTCCGCTTCTTCAACGTCCCCCTGATGTACCAATACCGCGTGCTGTTTTGGGGTATTCTCGGTGCGATCGTCATGCGGTTGGTCTTCGTTTTGGCGGGCGCGGCGCTGATCGCGAAATTCCATTGGGTGCTGGCCGTCTTCGGCGTCTTCCTGGTCTACACGGCGTACAAGCTGGCCCGGCACAGCGGCGCCGAGGTCCACCCGGAAAACAACATCGTGCTGAGGACTGCCCGACGATTCTTCCGCGTGACCAAGGGCGACCACCATCAACATGGCCATCATTTCTTCGTGCGCGAAAACGGCCTCTGGTGCGTGACGCCCATGTTCCTGGTGCTGTTGGTGATCGAGAGCACCGACGTCCTGTTCGCCGTCGACAGCGTCCCGGCCATCTTCGGCATCACCAAGGACATCTTCATCATCTTCACTTCGAACATCTTCGCCATCCTGGGGCTTCGGGCCTTGTACTTCCTGCTGGCCGGCGTGATCGAGATGTTTCGCTATCTCCACTTCGGACTGGCCGCCGTGCTGGGCTTCGTGGGGCTGAAAATGATCGTGGAGTACTGGCTGGACGTCAAGGTTCCATCCTGGGCCTCCTTGCTGGTGATCGCCGGGTTGCTGGCCGTCTCGGTCGTCGCCTCGGTGATTGCCACTTCCCGCGAAACGATGCGAAGCCGCGAGCGGCCTTGATGGCGGGAAAAACTTGCATCCGGGGGAGGATCAAGTAAGCTTGAAGAACGTTGCGTGAGATCGACCCGAGCCCTTTCTTGTCCGAGGAGATACGATGACCGCTTTGCCGTGCCGAGCCGTGGGGGGAGTTCTCGTCTGTCTGGCCCTGAGCGCCGCCGTGGGAAACGTCGTTGCCGCCGAGCCGAACACGCTGACGGCCGAAGAGACGGCCGAGGGCTGGATCCTGCTGTTCGACGGCGAGACCCTCTTCGGCTGGCAGCCCGTCACCGAGGCCGACTGGAAAGTCGCCGACGGCGTGATCTCCGTCTCCCAGGGCGAGCCGGGTCTGCTGCGCACGACCAGCCAGTTCGGCAACTACCGGCTCAAGGTCGACTTCCGCAGCGCGGCGGGCACCAACAGCGGCGTCTTCCTGCGGACCAGCCCGGAGCCGACCGACGTGACGACGAAGTGTTACGAACTGAACATCGCCGACGCCGGCACCAGCGCCTATCCCACCGGCAGCTTCGTCAATCGCCAGAAAGCCGAAGGCAACCACGACACGGCCGATTGGCAGACCTTCGACGTCACGGCCGAGGGCGGCCGGTTCGTGGTCGAACTCGACGGCCGGGTCGTGCTCGACTACACCGACCCCAAGCCGCTGGGCCGCGGATTCATCGGCCTGCAACTCAACTCCGGCAAGGTCGAATTCCGCAACGTCAAGCTCAAGCCGCTGGGCACCCGATCGCTGTTCAACGGCAAGGACCTCTCCGGCTGGAAGACCTACCCGGAGATGGACTCCGTGGTCACCGTGACGCCCGAGGGGGCCATGAACATCAAGAACGGAAGAGGCCAGGTCGAAACCGAGGGCACTTACGGCGATTTCACCCTGCAAATCGAGGTCTTCGTCAATGGCAAGGCGCTGAACTCGGGCGTCTTCTTCCGCTGCATCCCGGGCGACGTCTGGATGGGCTACGAGAGCCAGATCCAAAACGGCTATCTCGACGGCGATCGGACCAAACCGGAAGACTGCGGCACCGGCGGCATCTTCCGCCGCCAAGACGCGCGGAAGGTCGTCGCCGATGATTTTGCTTGGTTCCACAAGACGATCCACGCCGACGACCGCCACGTGGCCGTCTGGGTCAACGGCTACCAGGTCAGCGATTGGACCGACACCCGGCCGCCGGACGAGAATCCCCGCAACGGCCTCCGCCTGGAGCCCGGCACGATCATCATCCAGGGTCATGACGCGACGACGGACTTCTCGTTTCGCAACCTGCGGATCGCCGAGTTACCCCCCCGCTAGCCGCTTACCCCCTTCGCCCGCCGCTTGCGGCTTCGCACCAACCCGAATTGACCCCCGGCCCTCCACAACGTAACATTTCTTGCGCAACGAGTTCTTCTCGACGAATGCTGTTTCTCCTGTTACTTGGGGGATGGGGCAATGATCCTGCAGGACATACTCAGCGCCAAGGGCACGGAAGTCTACACCATCGCGCCGGACGCCACGCTGGCCGAGGCCGCCCATACGCTCGTCGAACACAAGGTCGGCGCCCTGCTGGTCAGCCGGCCCGATGAAACGGGCAAACAGCAGTTACTGGGCATCTTCACCGAACGCGACCTGCTCTATTTCTGCGCCGCGCGAGAGTGTACGCTCAGCAGCGTGCAGGTCGCCGAAATCATGACCACCGACCTGATCACCGGCTCGCCGGGCGACTCGGTCGAGCAGGTCATGGGCCTGATGACCACCAAACGCATCCGCCACCTGCCGGTGCTGGTCGAGGGCCGGCTGTCCGGCATTGTCTCGATCGGCGACATCGTCAAGGCCCAGCACGACCGCCTGGCGCTGGAAAACCGCTTCATGAAAGACTACATCCAGCGGTGACCCTCCCCCCGCAACGCAGTGCGGGGGCGTTCTGCGTCGTCGATGCCCGCGCTCGCCTCCCCCCGCAACGCAGTGCGGGGGCGTTCCCCCTCGCCCCTCGCCCCTCTCACGTCACCCGATACCGCTCTACCTTGGCCCGGTCGACCTCGATTCCCAGGCCCGGTCCTTGAGGCACGGCCATCATCCCGTCGACGATCTCCAACGGCTCGACCAGCACGTCGTCGTGGAGTTGGTGGTAGGCACACTCGTTGCTGCCGGACAGGGCGGGCGTGGAGGCGGCAAGCTGGAGCATCGCGGCCGTGGCGATCCCCAGCGAAGGCTCGCCGCACAGCAACGCGCTGACGTCGCCGGCCGCGGCCACGGCCGTGCAGTTTCGTGCGGGCACCATGCCGCCGACCTTTCCCAGATCGAGCACCACGAACCGCGCGGCCCCGGAACGGACGACCGCCAGCACGTCGCCGGGGGCGCCGATCGCCCGCCATACGGCCAGCGGCACGCGCGTCTGCCGTCCCAGCGCGGCGACCGAGTACAGTTCGCGGGAGTCGAGCGGGTCGAGCAGGCACTGCAATCCGCCGCATTTGGACTCGATTTCCGCACACAGTTCCGCGGCGGTTTCCCCGTCGTAGAGCCCCGCCCCGTCCAACCGCAGTTCGGCCCGATCGCCCACGGCTTCCCCCACCGCCCGAAGTGCCTGCAAGTCATCCTGCACTTTCCCGCAGGCCGTGACGATTTGACAGTGGAACCCCTGATCGGCCAGTTCCCGGGCGACCCGCGCCGTCCGCTCCGGAGTGTCGCCGAACAGGCGGACGGCCAGGGGGATCCGCCGCCGGTATCCGCCGCCGAACAGATGGTACAACGGCTGACCCGTGGCCCGGCCGGCGAGGTCCCAGCAGGCCATCTCCAGAGCACACCGCAGCGGGGCACTGCCGAGCGATTCGGCGTGCAACTCCTCGATGTCGAAGACGTTCCGTCCGGCCAGAAGCGGCAGCAGCGCATCCCGGCGGGCCGCCAGCTCGCCGGCACGCCAACCGATCGCCGCTTCCCCCCAACCCTCCATGCCCGAGTCGGTCGTCAATCGCACCAAGACCGATCGCACCGGCTGCTGCGTGTCGACACGGCGGGTTTCCACCAGGCTGAATTCCAGGTCGCTGATTTCCATCGTCTTCCCGGTCACTCGAACTCCTCCCCCGGAAAGGTGTTGCCGATGTCGCAACTCCTTTTCCTCTGCCGGATTATACCCAGTTGCCGGCACGAGCAAAACCGGGCCGGCGACGAGAATTTCACGTGCCCGTTGCGGTTTTTCCCCTATAATTGTGTGAGGTTGGCGGCCTCGGTGCGTATCCGGGCCGCAGTGGTCCGGCGGAACTCCCGTCGGCAGCGATGGGAGCCGAACATCCCGTTACTCACAGGCCCGTTTCTCACAAGGCCCGTTTCTCACAAGGGAGGTCCCCATGCCCGTCAAACGATTGAAGAAGTTCCTCGACGAACACGGAATCAAGTACATGTCGATCAGCCACTCGCCGGCGTTCACGGCGCAGGAGATCGCGGCCTCGGCCCACATTCCGGGCCGCGAGGTGGCCAAGACGGTGATCGTGAAGATCGACGGCAAGATGGCCATGCTGGTGTTGCCCGCCTCCGACCGGGTGGTGCTCGACTTTGTCCGGGAGGCGACCGACGCCGAACACGTCGAGCTGGCCGGCGAATCGGAGTTTCGGGACCTGTTCCCCGAGTGCGAAATCGGCGCCATGCCGCCTTTCGGCAATCTCTACGGCATGGAGGTCTTCGTTTCCGAGGGCCTGACCAAGGACGAGCAGATCGCGTTCAACGCCGGCTCTCACACGGAATTGATCCGCCTGGCGTTCTACGATTTCGAGCGGCTGGTCAAACCGACCGTCGTAAGACTCTCCTACGCGGACACGGCGGCGCCGATGTGAAACGATGATTTGGTCTGCAAAACGCTGCGCGTCGGTGTTGCTCCTGTCGCTTCTGTCGGCTGCGCATCTTGCGGCCCTAGAGGATCTCGCGGATTCGGCTCAGGAGAAGCTTCCGGCCCGGTATGGCGATCGCCCCAGACATGCGGCTCGTGCGAAGACCGCGTACGAGACCGATCTGGCGAAATACGAGGGTGCCGACGATGTGCTGGTCCTGCCGGGACTTGTCGCCGACCGCAGAGCGAAACGTGTCGAGGTGATGGCCGAGGCGACCGGCCTGGCGGCCGGATCGATCGTCGAGTTTCTGCTGATCGACGCCGGCAGCGGCAAAGGCTACGAAGCGCTGCTGTGGTCGTTGGCCCGGCCCAGCGACGTTCACCGGGCGCTGGAATTCATCGGCATGGCGCCCGGCAAGCCGTTCCACCCGGCCAAGCTCCGCTTCTGGTCGAAGGGCGAGCGGGTCGTGGCAAGTATCGCCGCCCCGCACGATTCGGGGAACCGTGTCGTGCCGACGCGACTCGAGCGGCTCGTGATCGACGGGAACACGGGAGCGCCGCTTCCCGAGGTCGGCTTCGTCTTCGCGGGCTCGTTCATGGTGGACAATCCCGGCGAGAAACCGGGCCGTGCGTACGCCGCCGACGTCTTGGACCCCAAGTCGGTGGCATCGATCTATAACGACCCCACGGCGGTGTTGGACGTTCCTCGCCGCGCACGCAAGGAGGCGGTTTACGGATCCCAGGTCGTCGGCCCGCAGTACGACTACGCCAAGCACGAGCCGGTGAAGATCATCCTGGAGCCCGAGTACAAGGACGGTCGGCGACGGGTCGTGGACCTGGTGCTTCAAGTCGGTCGATCTGCCGTGAAAGCGTCCTCGGAGTTCGCCGGGGCAGATCGTACCGAGCCCGCGGCGACCGTGCAGTTTCTGCTGAGGGATGCGGCCGGCAAAGCGATGACGGAGAATCGCCAACTCGCCGACGTGCTGGGGATCTTCGGCGCGCTGATTCGCCAGGGCCGCGACCCTTACGTCTCGGTCCGCTTCGACGCCGCACTGCGTCTGGCGGAGGTTCGAGAGGTGTGCCGCTTCCTCGGCGCGATCGACTCCGAGACCGGCGTCCGCGTCGAACCGCCGGCGCCCGGGCAGTTGTACTATGAAGCCCTGCTGCCCGACGTGGAGTTACTGGACCGGGAAAGCCGCATCGTGGATCCCTGGGAGCTTCATCTGGTGTGGAGTGGAGAAGAGGCAAAGGAGAAGATCACGGGAACGCTCGCCTTGCACGAGTCGGTCTTTGTCGGCGGCCGCTCGGAAGCGAAAGTGACGACGTTCGAGCTGGAAACTCCTGAGGCGCTGCGTCGGCAGCTTGACGCGGACGCCGCCCGGCGTAAAACGGCCGGCCGACGGCCCGGCCCGCCGATCCTGCTGGTCTTTGCCGACGCGAACCTCACGTATGGAAAGCTGGTCGATTTCCTCGGCCCGGCGCTGACCACGCACAACATCGTTCACGTCTTCTTAAAATGAGAGAAAGATTTCGCCCGCCGCTGAGATCGGCAGACGGTCCGCTAGCTTACCAAGTCGCGTAGCTTGAGAACGTGCAAACCTTCGATGCCGGAGAGATCCCGGTCGTTGGTCAGAAGCACGTCGGCTCCATGACGGAGGGCGGTTGCCACCTGGATCGCGTCAGGCGTCCTCAAACCGTGAGCCGCTCGAAGTTCCGCGGCGCCTTGGGCGGTGGAGAACGTGACGGGAAACGTGCTGACATGGGGCGAACTCAGAAGAATGTCATTATACTGTCGAGCGAGAGCTTCGTCACCGTGTCGCAACGGATGCACGAGCACTTCGATGAGAGTGACGGTCGAGGTTACCACCCGACACTCACCCCGGTCAACGGCCTGAAAGAAGGGCCGCAAGACATCGATGTATTTCGGGTGCTGTTCGATGAAGTAAATCAGTGGGGCGGTATCTAACCCTACCGTCTTCCCTTTCAGGTCGTTCACCCATCCCATGACTCGCGTTCCTTCGCCACGTATTGATCAGGGTCAACGCCTTCCCATGTCTCCTTCCCGAGACCGTCGAGGTCCAGGATAGAATGCCCGCTGCCGCCGTTCTTCCGCCCGGCCCATTGTGACAACTCTTCGCTAAGCCTGAGCAAGTCCTCGGAACTCAACTGAGCAGCCCTTCTCAAGATATCGCCGTAAGGGTCGCTTGGCATGGTTTCCTCCTCGCGGAAACCAATATTTTAGCAGCGCTAGACCGAGAGTGCTATAGCAGATCAATCGCGATCCGGAGCGGGCCGGATTGCCCGGAGCGATCATCGACCGCAACGGCGACCGTCATTTCCCCGAGTTGCCCTGCCAGGGTATCGCAACCCGCAGGCAGTTCATGGTAAGATCTTACGGGCGGGGGCTTGCATTTCCGACCGTGGGAGTGCGAGATGGGAGGGCAGTTCGGGTTTTCGGAGTTGCAGCAGCCTTTACTATCGAACCACCGGGAGTTGAGCCATGCCATCAAGAACATCGAGCGTAGAGCCGTGCCTTGTACTCGCCTTGTCCGTATTGTTGCTCGGTGCCGCGCAGACGATTGCCCAAGAGCAGCCGACGCCGGACTCGCCCCCCGACTTGACCAAGACGATCGATTTCGAAAGGACGGGGGAGTACTACCTCGGCCCGACCGGGGCCAAGGGATGGCTGTTCGTGAACACACGTTTCATGACCGATGAAGCCCGCCAGATACTCATCACCGAAGTCCAAGAAGGATCGCCTGCCGAAGGCGTGTTGGAAGTCGGCGACGTGATCCTCGGCATAGGTGACGCGTATTTCGATTCCGACGCTCGCAAGTGCTTCGGCCGGGCGATCGACGAGGCCGAAAAAAAGGAGAACCAGGGTGCTCTGAAACTTCTCCGCTGGCGTCCCGTTCCCGATGCTCCGACCAGGCAGGGCAAGGAGCAGGTCGTCGAGATTCCATTGCCGGTCATGGGTACGTACAGCGACACCGC
The DNA here is from genome assembly GCA_035527455.1 of Thermoguttaceae bacterium. Taxonomy (GTDB): domain Bacteria; phylum Planctomycetota; class Planctomycetia; order Pirellulales; family Thermoguttaceae; genus DATLAN01. Next base: position 19,125 of record DATLAN010000451.1, on the reverse strand, counting down.
TCCGTACGACTGTCCCAAGACGGAAAAGATTCTCGACGACGCGCTGCAGATCCTCGCGGCGCGTGAAGATTGGTCGATCTTCGGCATCCAGGCGTTGGCCTTTCTGGCCACGGGCGAGGAGAAGTACATCCAGCTCGTCCACGACTTCCTGCACGAGGCCGCGTGGGCCCGGCCCGATTTCCAGATGAGCGTGGAATCCGGCGGGCTGGTCGTCTGGGGTGCGGGCTACCGCAACCTGGTCCTCACGGAGTACTACCTGGCCACGGGCGACAAGTACGTGCTGCCGGCCATTCGGGAACACGCCGTGAAAACGGCCATGGGCCAGAGCAACGGCGGCACCTGGGGACACGGCTTCGCGTGGACCAGCCAGAACGACGGCCATCTGCACGGCAGCCTGGGCGGCTACGGTGCGGTGAACCAGGCCGGGCTGCCTTGTTTCCTTGCCCTGTTGCTCTCGAAGAAGTGCGGCGTCGAGCACCCCGAGATCGATGATGCCATCGCCCGATCGAGCCGCTTCTTCAACCAGTTCGTCGGCAAGGGATCGATCGGTTACGGGTTTCACAGGCCGAGCCTGGAAATCCATTGCAACGGCCGGAACGGCATGTCCGGCAACGGGAAGAACGCCATCGCGGCGGTGGCCTTCGGCCTGCTGGGAGACCGACCGCCCGTGTCGCCGGCAGCGAGGGATGCTGTGTCGCCGGCAGCGAGGGATGCTGTGCCGCCGGCAGCGAGGGATGCTGTGCAGTTCTTCTCCAAATTCACCGTGTCGCTGCACAACACCTGCGAGTACGGGCACAGTGGGAATTCCTACTCTTACTTCTGGGACCCGCTGGGGGCGAACTACGGTGGACCGGAAGCTGCGGCGGCGTTTCACCAGCAGTTGCGTTGGTACTACGCCCTGACGCGGCAGGCCGACGGCAGCTTCGTCAATCAACCCCTCGGCGGTCACTACGGCCGCGGGACGCTCGACGCGACGGTCGCCCAGGTGCTCATGATGACCTCGCCGCGCAGAGCGATCTATCTGACGGGCAAGGGCCAGGACGAGGGCTTATGGCTCGACGACGAAGAAGTGAACGAGGCCGTTGACGCCGGCCGATGGCGATTTGCGAACACAGACGATGTGTCCGCCGAGGAGTTGATCGAGCGGCTCGACAACTGGTCGCCGATCGCACGCGAATGGATCGCCAAAGCCCTGGCGGAGAAACAAGGCGACTTCGCGGGGCGGCTGCTGGAGCTGTTGAAAAGCGACAAGCCGGAAGCACGCGCCGGCGCCTGTGCCGCGCTGGGATACCAGGGAGCACGTGCCGCCGCTGCGGTGCCGGCCGTCGCGGAGGCGCTTACCGACGAGGAGGCGATCGTGCGTATCGCCGCCGGCTACGCCTTGGCAAGAATTGAAAAGCCGGCTCGCGAGGCCGTGCCGGACATGCTGCGTGCCATATTGGCCGAGCAAGAGGAAGGGCTCATGCGGCCGACGCAACAAGCATTGTCCTACTCGCTCGGCTACGCCCCCGGCAAGTACGCCCCGCTGTACTTCTCGGGCATCCTGCCGAACCTGGCCGAGGACGGCAATCCGCTCCAGGACGTGGATCGAAACCTGCTGTACGCATCGGTCACGAAGCTTCTGAAGGAGCCGTCCGGTCGGGTGCGAGGTTGCGGGGCGTACGCACTGAAGTTCTTCACCCGGGAAGACCTGGCCGCCATGGCCGGGCCCATCTACAACGCCGTCAAGACGCCGGCGCCGAACTACGCCATGTTCGATGATGATCCTCGTCAACACGGCCTGGACCTGATGGCAAGGCTCCGCATCGAGGAAGGCATCTCGCTCTGTTTCGAGACGCTGGAACCGAACCGGTGGGGACAAGGCGTGCGGCTTCCTCACCGCTTCCGAACGCTCCAGGAGTACGGCGGCGCCGCCCGATCGATGCTGCCCCGATTGAAGGAACTTCGGTGGACGGTCAAGGCCGGCGAAAACCGTCAGTTTCTCGAAGATGCCGTCCGGGCCATCGAGTCGGACGAGAATCCTCGGCCGCCGGTCAGCCTGCACGCACTTGTCGACGAGAGGCTCGCCCGCGACCTCTTGCCCGCCGAGGACGACCGGCAACGCGTCCGCCTCTGCCGCGAATTGATGAAGGCCAACGCGGACGACGATTTCTATCAGGCGGCCGGATTGCGACGACTCGCCTCGATCCTGGGTGCGGATGCCCTGGACGACATTCTGCCCGCCGTCGGGCACGCGGACGCAGAGCTTCGCAAAACGGCCGTCGAGGTCGGAGCCCAATTGCCCGGCGAAGACGTGACCGGTAAATGGGTCGGGCAACTCGCGAAAGCACGAGGCGAGAAAGCCGCGGACATTCTGGAAATCCTGGCCCGGCGCGGTGATCCACAATCGCTTCCCGTCACCAAGAAATATCTCACGCACAAGGACGCTGCCGTGAGGGCCGCGGCGATTCGGGCCGTGGCCACTCTGGGCGGCCAGAGGGAACTGCCGCTGCTGATCGAATCTCTGCTGGCGATACCGGCAGACGACGATCAGCCGCGAGCCGCCGCCGAGCAAGCCGTGGTGACTGCGTGCCGCCGCGTCGGCAACGTCGACCAGGCCGTCGCCGTCGTTCTTGCGGCGCTTCCCGACGCAACGCCGCAAGCCAAGTGCTCCCTGATCGGCCTACTCGGGCAACTCGGCGGCGCCGAGGCCCTGGCCGCCGTAACCGCCGCGACCGACGACGAAGACACGAGCGTCAGTCAAGCCGCCTTCGATGCCTTGGGCACCTCACCCGATCCGCGAGCCGCCGATGCGCTGCTGGCCATGATCGCCGAGCCTCCATCCCCGAAACTCAAGACCCCGGCGCTGACGGCCTGCCTGCGGCGCGTGGTCACGGGACGGGTTCCACACGAGCAGCAGACCGCTATGCTGAAGACACTGCTGACTCTGGACGGGCACGGCCGCAGCGCGTCCGCGGCACTTGCCGAGCTACAGTGGTCGCCCTCGATCGACTCGCTCCGGTTGGCGCAATCGTACCTGGACCAGCAGGACCTGACGGAGTCCGCCGCTGCGGTCGCCGTTGCGATCGCACAGAAGCTGGACATGAACGACCCGAAGCAAAGGACGGCCGCCATCGAGGTGCTCGAACAGGTCCTTGACGTCGCGAAAAACGAAACCACCATCGCCGACGCGAAAGCGTGGATCGCGCAGCACGGCGGCTAGTCCGGAGTCTTGCCTATGGGGCGGCCGAAACACGAAGGGGCTTGAACTTCACTTCATACGTTTGCCCTGCCTCGAGTTCTATCGTGCCGGGGCCGTCGATCTGTTGGCCTTTCGGGGCGCGAAGCACGTGTCTGCCGTCGGTCGTCGCCTTCAACAGGGCCGCCGTGGCCTGGCCGCCGCGCCACGTCAGGTCCACCTCCACGCCGCCGCGAGCCCGCATCCCCTTCACGCTCCCGTCGGACCAGGCGTCGGGCAGAGCGGGCAGGAAGTGGATCTCGCCCATGTGCGATTGCAGCAGCATCTCGCATACCCCGGCCGCGTAGCCGAAGTTGCCGTCGATCTGGAACGGCGGGTGCGTGTTGAACAGGTTGCTGTGGATCATGCTCCGCAACATGCTGCTGAGGATGCCGTAGGTGCGGTTGCCGTCGTGCAGCCGCGCCCAAATGCTGATCTTCCATGCACGACTCCAACCCGTCGAGCCGTCGCCGCGGGCGTTCATCGAGACCCGCGCGGCCTCGGCCAGTTCCGGCGTCGTCAGCGGGGAGATCCGCCGGCTCGGGTGCACGGCGATCATGTGCGACAGGTGCCGGTGCTGGTCCTTGGGGTCGTCGCGATCGACCATCCATTCCTGCAACTGACCCCACTTGCCGATCTGGGGACCGAGCAGCCGCCCGCGCATCAAGGCCACCTTCTGGCGAAACGGCCCATCGACGCCCAGGGCCTCCGACGCCTCGATGAAGTTGGTGAACAGATCCCACACCAACTCCTGATCGAACGAGACGCCGTCTTCCTGCGGGCCGTGCTCGGGGGAAAAGCCGTCGGGCGCGACCAGCGTTCCGTCGGGAAGCTCCTTGAGATGGTCCTCCCAGAACTCGCACAGGTCCTTCATGATGGGGTACGCCCGCGTGCGGAGGTACTCTTTGTCCTGCGTGAAGGCGTAATGGTCCCAGAGGTTCTGGGCGACCCACGCGGCGTCGCCCTTCGACCACTTCCAGGTGGAGCCGCCGAAGACGCCGTTTTCCGCGTGGGTGATCCAGCCCCGCGTGTTGAACGCCGCCTTGGTCTCATCGCGTCGGACCTCGCGGATCGAGTAGAACCATTCGGCCAGCGGCTCGAAGCACTCGGCCAGGTTGGCCGCGTCGACGAACCAGTAGTTCATCTGCACGTTGACGTCCGTATGGTAGTCGCTCCGCCAGGGCGGCCGGTTGCTCTGGTTCCACAGGCCCTGCAGGTTCGCCGGCATGCAGCCCGGCCGCGAAGAACCGATCATCATGTACCGCGCGTACTGCCACAGCAGTTCTTCGAGATCGGGGTCTTGCCCGCCGTTCTTGTAGGCGAGGAGGCGCTCATCGGTCGGCAGCTCGCGGATCGCGTCGGGCGTTTTGCCCCAATCCACGGAGCAGCGATCGAACAGGCTTCGGTAATCATCGACGTGTTCGGCGAGCAGTTCGTCGAAGGGTTTTTTCGAGGCGGCCGCCAGTTGGGCGTCGATGCGCTGGTGGGGGTGTTCGCCCTTCCATCCTTTCTCTCGCTGGTTGAGATAGTCGGTTCCCGCGGCCAGCAGCAGCGTGAGGCTGTCGCAATCGGTGAAGCGGATAGTGCCGTCGGCGGCTTCCAGCGTGCCGCCCTCGTGGAGCACCAGGAGCTGGGCCTCGTAATCCAGCGTGATATCGTACGTGTTGGTTCGCCCCCCGCTGCTTCCGCCCCCGTAGACGTACCCGGCCAGCGATCCGGCGGCGGTGATCTGGTTCCCTTCGGCCGCGACCTTCGCCTGGTGGGCGTCGGCCAGCGTGATCGTGCCCGAGTGGGCCGCCTTCTTGTCGGCGGTGAAGCGGAGCACCATGACCTGGGCGGGTCGGCTGGAGAAATAGGTGCGGCGGAAGGTGGTGCCGTCGCGGGAATAGCGGATCTCGTGGACGGCGCTTCCGATGTCCAATGTCCGCTGGTAGGATTCCGGCGGCGCGGAAGCCTGCCCGTCGCCGAATTCGACGTAGACGTCGCCGAACGTCTGGTAGGCGCCGGTGTCCTTTTCGTCGCCGATCCACAGGGTGTCTTCGTTGAATTGGATATGCTCCTTGTCCACTCCGCCGAAGATCATGCCCCCGAGGCGACCGTTGCCGATCGGCAGCGCCTCCTTTTCCCAGGTCTGTGCCGGTGCTCGATACCAGAGCACGCGTGGCACGGACTCCGCCCAAGCGGCCGGGGCGATGACCGCGACGAGGCATGTTGACAGCAAGAGACGGCTGCGGGGGTTGAGCATGGGTTTTCTCCTTAGGGGATTGGGGATTGGGGATTGGGGATTGGGGATTGGGGATTGGGGATTATGCGGTGTCACTTCTTCGTGTCGTGGGTGCGAGTTTCGTTTGGCCGGTTGCAAGAATCGTTTAGCGGGCGGGCTTGCCCGCCGTTTCGTTGGGGCTCCGTTCCACGTCACGGACTGGGGGATTGGTCCATGATTTCCACTCACAGGTTGCTGAGCCAATCGAGGCGTTGTTCCCACTGTTGGCGGTCGTAGTTGGTCGTTTCGATGAACGGCTGTTCGCTTCGCATCCGCGCCAGCACCACCTTGGCTTGCTCCAGCGCGGCCCGGGCTTTGACCGGCTCGTCCAGCTTGCGGTAGGCGTGGGCGATCTGCACGAAGGCCTCCAACACCTCCGGCTCGTTCTGGTAGCGGTCGGTGGCCGTGGAATACGTCTTGATGGCCGCTTCGTATTGCTTCATGGCGAACTCCACGTCGCCGATCGCGAAGTAACAGTTCCGCAGGACCGATTTCTCCAGCGGTGCCAGCTCGATCGTGTCCTGGCGATCTTTCAACTGCGTCCAGATCCGCCGGTAACCGTCCAGCGCCGCGGTGTAAAGCTCGTGGATCCGCCGCGCGTACACCACGCGCCCGGTCTGGGACGGCTCCTCGGCAAGTTTCTCCTCGATTTCTCGGGCACTGCGGCGGTAAGCGTCGGCGGTCAAATACCGGGCCTGCAGCACCGTGTCCTTGGAAGCCTTCAGTGTCTGCGATCCTTCCGGAGCGTAGCGCCGGACGAACTTATCCAAGTGGTCGATCGCCTCCTCGTAGCGGTGGTCGACGTACAACAACTCGCCCAGGGCAAACAGCGAGTCGCGCCATTCCGGGGCCTCGGGCGTGAGCAATTCTCCCACCAGGTTCTTTTCCAGCAACTTCTCCGCCTCCTCCAGGTTGCCTTGCTCGAGATGGGTTCGACTGTCGAGCAATCGGGCGCGATAGGCGGCCACGTCGTGAGGATAAGACTCGATACACTCCTCGAAGTGCTCCGACGCCTCGTCGGCCCGGCCCAACGAGAGATACGCCTCGCCCAACTGGACCAACGCCTCGGGATGCCGCCGGTAGGGCTCGTTCTGGAGGTACTCCTGCAACACGCGAATCGCGTGGGTGTAGTCCTGGCCTTGCAGGTAGCACTGGGCACTGTTCCAGAGTTCGTCGGGGTATTGGCGCGTGGCCAAGAGCAACCGGGCCAAACGCGCATAGACGCTGCCGGCGGTGCGCAACTGCGCCCGGCCCAAGTGCCGCGACGTCTGCGCCTTTTCCGGAGACAACTGCTCCGCCTGCGAGAGCAACGACCGGCCCCAACTGCGATGCACTTCCGCCGCGAGTGCCAGCGTCTGTTCCCGCGAGAACAACGGATAGAACGACCGGGTCAGTTGCAGGCAGATCTCGAAGTTCTGCGTGCCGACGTAGTGCTGGTAGGCGTCCAACATGCGGAATCGCAGCTCGTCGAGCGCGATCCAGGGGTTGCTGAAGTTCTCCGGATCGGTCACCGCTCCCAGGATGCGCCGATACCCCAAGAGTGCGTCCTCGTCGCGTCCCAACCGGCGCGACAGCTCGGCCTCCTGCAAGCCGGCGGCGAAACCCTCGGGCGTATCGGCGTGCAGCGTGCGCGTCCTGGCGAACAGGGCCAACGCCGCGCGGTCGTCGCCCAGCTCCATGTAGCAGACGCCGATCAGGTACATCGACTTGCGCGTGGCCTGCGTGCCGAGCGTATCGGCGCCTTGGGCTTCGCGCAGCGCCCGGATGGCCGCCTCGTATTTCTGCCTGGCCTGGAGCTGGTCTTCCGCCGTGGGCTCCGGCTTGTTCTTGAGAGTTCGGGCCTCGTGCATCAGCACGCGGCCCCGCATGATGATCGCCTCGGACCGGTTCCGCGCGTCCAAGGGAATCTGGTTCAATGCCGCGAGGCACTCGGGGGTGTTGTCCATCTGGAGGAGAATCCTAACGCGCTGCAGCAGGCCGTCGTGGCGGTCGGCGGCGGAGATCTGCCGGTCGGCCAGATAGAGACCGTTTTCGCTCAACGCCTTTTCGAGCATCGGATTGGCGTCGTTCAGGTAAGCGCCGGCCAGCAAGCGGTGGATCTCGGTTTCCAGGTGCGGATTCAACGGCAAGGCCGATAACAGGACGGGCCGGCTGGAAGGGATCTGGCCGCCGAGGTACAAGCTCTTGCCCAGCAGGTAGAGACCTTCGGCCTCGCGGCCGGGCGGGAATCCGCGGTCGCGGGCCTCTTCGAGGTATCGCGCCGCCAGCAGGAGATATCGCGTCCGTTCTTTGCTCCAGGAGTCCTCGGCTTCGTAGGCCGACACGGCGCCCAGGACGAACACCGGCCCGCCCAACTCTCCGATCGAAAGGCCGTCTCGCTCCTGCAGCTTCTCGGCGAGTTGGCGGGCCTCGAAGAAGGCGCGGCCGTCCAGCGCGTCCAGCGCCTTCTCCAGCGTCGCGTCTTTGCCGGCGGAGCGTTCGCCCATGATCAGCATCCCGGCGAGCACGACTCCCGCCACCGAGACCAGGCACGCACCGAGCACCAACCCGGCCCGGAGCCGGTTCGCCGTGGCCCAGCCCGCCCACGCGCGGCCCGAACCGGCCAGCTTCCGCCACAGCGGGCCCAGTGCCCAGGGCGACGGTCGGGGATCTCGGTCGTTGGGGGTTTGTGAGGGCATGCGAAATGTCTGGCCACGGCGACCGACCGCCGCGCCGCTACCTCGTGCGCAGCGAACGAACAGCCAGAACGGCCCGGCCGCCGGCACGATAGGAAGAGAAACGAAGAAAAGGCGAGCGGTTTGTACTCGAAAGCACGCGCCGTTGTCAATGCCCGTTTCGTGACGGCGCTGCTAGCACTGATCGCAGCCGTCTTGCGGGCAGGTGATCTGCTCGATGATCCAGCGGTCGACGTCCGAGAGCATCTGGGGCGAGAGTTGGTGGTCGCACGGGTATTGCCGCAACGTGGTCGAGAAACCGGCGGCGTGGAACAGACGGAGGTCCTCGCAGACCTTCTGCGGCGGGTAATCGCGACTATCGCGGCCGACGGCCAAGAACACCTGCAACTGGCGGGCTTCCACCAGGTGTCCCAGCGGCGCGTAACCGCCGGGAAAGGATCCGCACAGCGACAGCACGCCCGAAAAATGCCGCGGATGTCGCAACGCCAATCGGAAGGCCATCGTGCCGCCGCAATCGAAACCGGCCAGGAATACCCGCCGCCGGGAGACGTGGAGCTTCCGTTGGGCCACCGTAATGCTGTCGAAGACCTGCTGTTCGGCCCGTTCGATCGCCTCTTCCGACTGCTCCCAGCCGTAGCCCGACGTTTCCGAGTCCTCGGCTGCTTCGACGTAAAAACCGCGCGGGGCGACCGCGACGTAATTCCTCGTGCTCACCAGCGGCATGACCCGCATCAATTGACGTTCGTCATCGCCTCGACCGTGCAACCACACGATCAACGGATACGCGTAACCGGCTTCGTAATGCAGCGGGGCAAACAGCGCGCACGTCGTGTCGAAGGACGACGGCGAAAACAGAGCGGACTGGATGTGGAGGGTGGAATCGGAGGAGGATCGAGAAGGGGCAACAGAAAGTTTCGTCTGGCGCATCACTCCAGGACCTCGTGGTTATCGAATGATCGTGAATGACCGTGGATTAGGCTAAGCCTGGGGGAATCTGTCCGACGCGAGAGCCGCCGACCCGATCCCCGAAGCTTGATTACCCGGACTCTACTCCATCCGCCTCGAAGTTGTCAACCGCATTGAAGGCCCGACGCCAAAAAAAGAAAAGAGATCGCGTTCGGGGGGAACGCTGGTAGCAGTGCAAGCGACGCCGCGATCGAATGTCTCTTTGCTGCAATCCCCCTTTCTTCTCAGTCTGTCAATCTTGCCATAACCTCCAACAACCCCTTGACTGCCTCGACACTTTTCCGGAAGGCGGCTCGTTCGGCGTCGCTGAGATCGAGTTCGATGATTCGTTCAACACCATGGCGACCCAGTACGACCGGCACGCCCACGTAACACCCGCCCACGCCGTATTCGTCCTGGCAATAAGCGGCACAAGGAACCACCCGCCGCTTGTCGCGCACCACGGCTTCGACCATTTGCGCCGATGCCGCCGCCGGCGCGTAGTAGGCGCTTCCCGTCTTCAGCAGGGAGACGATCTCCGCACCGCCGTCGCGGGTCCGCTGGATGATTTCTTCCAGCCGCGTTTTCTCCAGCAGTTGGGTGACCGGGATGCCGCCCACCGAGGTGCAACTGGGCAACGGAACCATCGTATCGCCGTGTCCGCCCAGCAGCATGGCCGCCACGTCCTCCACGCTGACGCCCAGTTCCATGGCAATGAACGCCCGAAACCGGGCCGTATCCAAAATGCCCGCCTGTCCGATCACCCGATGGGGCGGGAAGCCGGTCACCCGCCATGCGTGATACGTCATCGCATCCAACGGGTTGCTCACCACAATGGCGATCGCTTCGGGACTGCTTTGGCGGATTTCCGCCGCTACGGAGCCGACGATTCGGGCGTTGGTGCTCAGCAGGTCGTCGCGGCTCATTCCCGGCTTGCGGGGTACGCCGGCGGTGATCACCACGACGTCGCTGCCGGCCGTATCGGCATAGTCTGCCGTTCCGGTGATGTTCGCATCGAACCCGATGATCGGCGAGGCCTGCATCAGGTCGAGCGATTTACCCCGGGGCACGCCTTCGATTTCGGGGATGTCCACCAACACGATGTCGCCCAGTTCGGCCGCGGCACACCAATGGGCGGTAGTTGCCCCGACGTTCCCCGCCCCGACGATGGTGATCTTTGCGCGTTTCATCTATTCTTCTCTGTTTGACCACACGGCCGCCCCTTTGCCAGACGGCGAGTATGAGCCATATTGTCCACAAGTCAACCCGCTGGCAGCGGTCATCGAAGTTCGTACAATATACTTATGGAGAATCATGGAGAATCACAGAACATGACCGAAGAGCCGATTCGCTTAACGCAAATGGCGTCCGCGTCCGGCTGAGCGTCGAAACTGGGTCCGTGCGACCTATCCGACGCGCTGTCGCGCTTGATGCCCGCCGTCGATCCGCGCCTGCTGGTGGGGCCGGAAACCTTCGACGATGCGGCGGCGCTGAAGGTCTCGGACGACCTGGCGATCTGCTTCACGGCCGACTTCATCACGCCGCTGGTCGACGACCCGAAGGCCTGGGGACGAATCGCCGCGGCCAATTCGCTTTCCGACGTTTACGCCATGGGCGCCGTGCCGCTGGCCGCGTTGAACCTGGTCTGCTGGCCCAAAAGCCTCTCCACCGCGGTGCTGGCCGAAGTCTTGGCCGGAGGGGCCCGGACGGCCGCCGAAGCAGGCTGCGTCATCGGCGGCGGGCATACCGTGGTGGACAAGGAGCCGAAGTACGGGCTGGCCGCCATCGGCACCGTCCATCCGGATAGGATTCTCCGCAATCAGGGGGCCATGCCGGGCGACCTGCTCTATCTGACCAAGCCGCTGGGGACCGGGATCCTCTCCACGGCGATCAAACGGGCCGCGGCCTCGGCCGACGAGGTGGAAGCCGCCGTGGAAAGCATGTGTACGTTGAACCGCGCCGCCTCGGAAGCGGCCATCGCGGTCTCGGTCCACGCACTGACCGACGTGAGTGGATTCGGATTGGCCGGCCATCTGATGGAGATGCTCGGTTCCTCGGGCAAACTGGGCGTGGAACTCTCGGTCGAGACGTTACCCCTCCTGCCCGGTGTGGGCGATCATCTCAAGGCGGGCATGATCCCCGGCGGAACGAACCGGAATCGAGAGGCCTACCAGCAGCGCGTGCGGTTTGCCGAAGGTCTCGAAGAGGGATGGGACGTGCTGGTGTACGATCCGCAGACGTCCGGCGGATTGCTGGCGGCCGTTGGGCCCAAGATGCGGGACAGATTCGAGAAAGAGGCGTCGCAGCGAGGGGTGGAGGTCTTTTGTATCGGGCGGTTTACGGAAAGCGGGGTGATCCAGGTGGTTGCGAAGCCGCAAGCGGCTCCCAATCCCTAGTCCCCATTCCCCCCAAGCTCTCTCCATCCCGTGGATTCATACTTCTCGATCTTGCCCTCGGGGGCACGCACGATCAACGCTTCGACCCCGGGCGTATCCTCGATCAGCTTCAATCCCTCCTCGGGCCCCAGTACGCTGACGGCCGAAGCGAGACCGTCGGCCGTGATGCCGTCGGGAGCGACGACCGTCACGCTGCTGTGGTCGGTCAGCCCCAAGCCGGTGCGGGGATCCACGAGGTGCGAATAACGTTTGCCGCCGATCTCGACGTATTGCCACCGATCACCGGAAGTCGCGATGGCCGCTCGCGAAAGCACGAGCACGTGACTGGGGGGGCCGTCCACTTCCAGTCGGGCGACGCCGATCCGCCAACCGGGTTTCCCCGGCGGGGCATCGCCCAACACGACATCTCCGCCCGCGTCGATCAGCGCGCTGCGGATACCCCGCTTGGCGAGCACCTCAAGCGCCTCGTCGGCGGCGTATCCCTTGGCGATTCCGCCCAGGTCGAGCCTCATGCCCGGCTCGAGCAACTCGACGGCACGATGCTGCGGATCGAGCCGCAGCAGTCGATAGCCGACCAGCGGCCGCGCAGCCGTCATGCGCTCGTCCGATGGCAGTTCTCTCTGCCGGCGGGCCCTTCGCCACAGCTGGACCATGGGCCCGACCGTTACGTCGAAGGCTCCTTGGGAACGGGCCGAGAGCGTTTGGGCGTGACTTAGCACCTGCCACAACTCGGGGCTGACCGGCACGGCCTTCCCGTGGCCCGACGTTTCGCCGAGCCGTCGCAGTTCGCTATTTTGGTCGTAGTCGCTCATGATGCCGTTGAGCTGCAGGATCCGCGCAAAGGCCGCTTGGGCCGCCTCTTCGGCCTGTTCTTCGTCGGGAGCGTAGAGCACGATCTTGATCGGCACGGCCATTTCCACCTGGGTGAACTCGAAGCGCTCGCTCGCCGTGGCGTTCGGTTCGGCGGCAATCAGCAACGCGCCGATCGCGCCGAGCAGTGGTAAAGCTCCCATTTTGCCCGGTCCTTTCAACGATAATCGGTTCCGTAGGTCAGGGCTTGCCCTGACGCAGACGCGAGGTCAGGGCTTGCCCTGACGCAGACGCGGTCGAGCCCGACCGTGCCGCCCCGTCTGACGCATACCCTGTCGAGTCTGATCGCAGCGGCCCGTCAGGGCAAGCCCTGACCTACGGAATTTCGGCGGCCCGTCAGGGCAAGCTCTGACCTACGGAATTTCCGAGCGGCCGGACGTTCGCGGCGAAGAAAAAAAATTCCGAAATCGGCCGAGAAATCGCCCTTGACGCGAAACGGCGAATTCCATTATTCTCGCCACCTCGTAAGTCAGTCTGCCAACCCGACGGGGAACGGCGGGGCTGGCGAAACGACGAGCGATCCACGTGGATGGGTCTGCACTTGGGGACGAGCGAACGACGGTCGTTCCTGCGGACCGCGAAGCGGCCGTCCGGCAAGGAAGCTGACGGCACGCTTCCGATTACATCAGTGCGCCCGGCACGGCACCCGCGCCCTTGCACGGCGATGCCCCGGTCGTACGGCGTCCAATCGCTCCCGGAAAAGCCGCGTGTCCTTCGCCCCCCTGGGACACAGGCTTTCCGGGGGCCTTTTTCTTGCGCCGTGCCTACTTCTCGCCGGCCAGTGCCTCGGCCACGTTGACGACGTGTTCGCGCACGCGGCGATACGCGTTGATCTGGCCGTTGAAGGCCAGCACGATCTGCGGGTCCAGCTTCTCTTCGGACATCTTGGCCAGGAACTCCTTGCGCAGCTCCTTGACCTGGTGCGTAATGGCCGTGCCCTGCGAGTGGGCCTTGGTGACCACCTCGGGCTGCCGTTGCTCGTAGCCCCGGTCGACCATCGCCAGGTACTCCGCCACCATCTCGTGCAGTTCGAGAAGCTTCGCCTGGTCGGTTTCGGCCAACCGCAGTCCCGCGCTCTGTAGCTTCAGGTGCGACTTGAGGATACTGATCAGGTAGTCGCCGACCGATTCGTATTCGTCGGCCATGCGCAACTGGCGGCGGGCCTCGGTGGCGACCTCCAGCGGCACGTTTCCCGAGAGCAGATGCGTCATGAAGGTCACGATTTCGCTCTCGACCGCGTCGAGGATCTCCTCGCGATGGAACGCCTTCTGCACGAGCTTCTGGTCGGGGACCTCCTGGGCGACAATCTCGCGAATCCAGCCCATCATCTTCTCGCAGCCGACCCCCATCCGCAACACCTCGAGCCGCGATTGCTCGATGGCGATTGCGGAGGTTTCCAACATACGGACGTCCAAGCTGGTCAGGTGCGGCTTTTCTTTCACGGCTCGCTCGGGAATGGCCCACTCCAGGAGCGCTGCAATCCGCCGCGCGAACCCCATGAAGAGGATCGTATTGGCCACGTTGAACAACGTGTGCGTGACGGCAATCGCTTCGGTGACGTTGCGGGGGACGAGTTTGCCGGTTTCGGGATCGGTCACCACGCCCACGATCGATTTGACCAAAGGCGCGTAGAATGGGAGGAAGATCGCGGTGATCCAGAGGACGCCCAGCATATTGAACAGGATGTGGAAATAGGCTGCCCGCTTGGCGTTCGTCGTGGCCCCCAGCGAGGCCAGCCAAGCGGTGATCGTGGTCCCGATGTTTTCGCCCAGCACCAGCGCCCCGGCGGTTTCGAACGGGATCACGCCCGTCACCGCCAGGGAGATCGTGATGCCCAAGGTGGCGGACGAAGATTGGACGATGAACGTCAACACGCAGCCGACGGCGGCACACTTCAGCACGCCCAAGTAAGAGTCGGCGGAAAACGACCGGAACCAATCGTCGAAGGCGGGCAGGTTCTTGACGACGGTGAAGCCGTCCTTCATCAACTCCAACCCGAAGAAGACCATGCCCAAACCCATCGTGGCCATGGCCACGTATCGAAAGCGGTCCCGCTTGGAGAACAGGTAGGCGAAGGCGGCCGCGCCGACGATCGGCAGCCCGTACTTGCCGATCTGCAGCACGAGGATCCAGCCGGTGATCGTGGTGCCGATGTTGGCGCCCATGATCACGCCGACGGCCTGCGAGAGCGTCATGAACCCGCTGTTGACGAAACCGACGACCATCACCGTGGTGATCGAGCTGGACTGGATCAACATCGTCACCAACGTCCCCACGCCGGTGGCCATCAGCAGGTTGTCGGTCACGGCGCCGATCAGTCGCCGCAACCCGGCGCCGGCTACGGCCTGCAATCCCTCGGACATGTTCTTCATGCCCAGCAGGAAGATTCCCAGCCCGCCGATCACCGTGAGCAACAGGGTCCCGTAGTCGGGCTTCCAGACCTCGACTTCGAACTTGCTGGCGAGACATTCGCCGGTCTGGAGGTTGGTGGCGTGAATGGTGATCTCGCTCTTGCCCTCGCCGAGCCATTTCAGGGTGAGCGTCTCTTGGTCCCCGTCGATCCTCGGCTCGACCACACCGGGCTTCACGTTGTGCTTCACCTCGAACTCGAGCCGCCCGCCTTGGGCCATCTCCTCGCCGGCGAACACCTTCCCGAGGTCGATGACCATCGGAGGTTTGCCGTGAAGCACCTTGATGTCGCCGATCAGTTTGTCGAACTTCGGTTTTTCTCTTGCGTCGGCGGGCAAGAGATTCGGCTGCTGCCGGTCGGCCTCGGCCGCGATGGCGGCCCCCCCCCGCGTGGCCGTCCCGGGGAGAAAGGCAAGCGTCATCAGCAACGCACCAAGAAAGCCGAACATGCACAGTGCTGTGCGGTATTTTCTCTTCGCCTTCCGGGGCCTGCGGGGAAGGTCGTCGCCAAACTGCATCTTGTCCCTCTGTCTCACCCGAGATCCCTCAAACCGAATTTGCCAACAGATTCCTCTTCCTCTACCATCGCATGATATTCCGGCGCGTCAAGGGGGCGAAGTCGGCCGTTTCGGGCCGCTGAAAGGATAACGCAGGGATTCCCGCCGTCCAGTGAATCCATGCCAAAGGGACTCGGCTATTTCACCTTGGAGGGGAAGTCCAGTTTGTGGATCGGTTGGATGATACTGGAGGCGATGTTGCGGGTGTGGGAGATCACCCGCTTGAAATAGCGGTAGGCCAATACGTAGGCGGCCGGCATGTCGACGTCTTGCTCGGCCTGGAGCAAGGCGCGGATCTGCTCGTCGCAGAAATCCTCGGCTTTCTGGGCCTCGCAGATCACGTCGGCCGCTCCGTCCTTGTCCTGGGCGTCGAAGACCTTGCGGGCGGCGCCCATCAGCTTGGAAATGCGATCCTTCAACACGATCAGGCGCTCTCGGTGTTCGCCCGTGGGCGGATGCGCCGTCAACTCGGCCAGGTCGAAGATGTTCTTCGCATAGTCGCCCACGCGTTCAGCGTCCTTGACGATACTCATCAGTACCAGGCAGGCGGGAAACTCGATCACGCCGTGGACGGAGGCGTGTACGACCAACTCGCGGCGAACCTGTTGTTCGGCGGAGTTGATCCGTTTTTCCGTTTCGAACAAGTCGGTCCGGATCACCTCCAAATCGGTCCCACCGAGAAACGCGTTGGCGGCGGCGTCGAAAATATGCCGCCCGGCGTCGAGCATCTGGCCGAACTCGGCCCGCATTTTTTCCAGTCCCGGGCCGCCGCTTCCCGCGCTGCTGAGAAACCAGTCGAACATGATTCATTTCCTTTCGGTCTGCTATTTCCAGATCAGGATACCCAAGAGCGGCAGTACGATGAAGGTACCCAGCATGTAGAGAACCACCCATAGCCGGTTCCGTACGGCCAACGCAGCCAGCCTCTCGGCGAAGAAGATCGGTACGCGGCGCATCCGCTTGACGGGAAAGAACAACATGGCCCCCAAGACGTTGAACTGGACGTGAACCAGCGCAATGGTCAGTCCGAGCGGGCCGACGACGGAGGCCGCCAACAGGGCGGTGATCGTCGTGCCGATGTTGGCGCCCAACATGATCGGGAAACCGGCTTCCAGAGCCAGGATGCCCGCACCGAACATGGGAATCAACAGCGACGTGGTGATGCTTGACGATTGCACGATCATGGTGACGAATGCCCCGATCACCAGACCGAGCAATCCGCTGCGGCTGAGCACGCGGTTGAGCCATTCCTCGATCCGGTCGGCCATCAACTTCTTCATGTTCTTGGTGATCACGATCAGGGCCGCCAGCACCATCCCCAGCGCGACGACGGCGAGGATCACTGCCAGGGCGATCGTGTTTTCCTCTCCTCCCAGGCCAAGCATCTTGCGGAAGATCCACTCGATGGTTCCGGCGAGCCATCCCACGACGGTCTTGACCGGGCTGTGGAAACTCCCGCCCGTCTGTTGCACGGGCAAGACGCGCAGCATCCATTCCGCCCCGCGCTCCATGAAATGGGTAGCCAGTTCCAACGGCAGGAGCACGACGACCGTCAACAAATTGATGAAGCCGTGCATCGCCGCCCCGGCGAACGCCCGTTGAAACTGAGCACTCTGCGTGATATGCCCCAAGGAGACCAGCGCACAGGTAATCGCGGTTCCTATGTTGGCCCCCATGACGATGGGAATCGCGCAAGCCAAAGAGAGGCCATTCGCTCCGACCATGGCCACCACCGTGCTGGTCGTTGCCGAAGAACTCTGCAGAATCGCGGTGGCAATGATGCCCACGGCCAAGCCCGCGAACGGGTTTCCCAGCCCGCAGAACAGGCTGTCGGCAGTGTCCTTGCCCAAGATCTTGAACGAGCTTCCGAACAGTTCGATGCCCGCCAGGAAGACATACAGCGCCAGGAGGAACGCGCCCAACCGCCTCAACCCGCCGGTGCGCCAAGACTGGACGGAATTCCCCACGTTTGCTGGTCCTCTGCTTCGTCTGACGGCGACGCAAGGTGATTGGATCGGTTAGGACATTGTTGAGAAGACGTTGGCGAACCGTCAAGGGCCAGTACCTGGTGGGTTGGTATTATACCAGCGAGGTACATCCTTGCATGGCACATTCAACCCCCACTTAATAATCATCCGGAGCGTAACTGTTCAGCCATCTGCGTCGGCATCGATTTGTAGCTGGATTCGCAAGAATTCGCGCCATTTCGCGTGAAACCGGGCAACGCCCGAATTCTTGCGAATCCGGCTACCATTTGTCTGAAGTGTTACTCCAGAGCAGACTCTTGCATCCAACCCCGCCCCTTGGGACAATAGGTGAATTGGGCGGCATTCCCTGCCCCCAAGAAGCGGCCGGGCCTTCTTCCCCAACCGTCCGTAGTGCAAACTGTTCGGAGCTGTCCACCCCGAAGACTCTGTCCCACCTGAAGGAATCGACGGAATGAAACAATGCATGATTCGAATGAGCTGTTACCTGCTGGCGCTGGCATGTTGCATCGATGATCCGGCCGTCGGCGCCGCCGTGGACGACAAGGACGCCACAGAAACGAAGAGTCCGCAGCCGGCGGCCGAACCGGCCAAGCCCGCCCCGGCCAAGCCGGAATCGGCCAAGCCGGACGTATACACCGTGAAAAAGGAGCCCCTGAAGATCGAACTCAGCCTGGACGGCGTGTTCGAAGCCGCCAAAGCGACCGAGATCTCGCTGCAGCCCGAAGCCTGGCCGACGCTCAAGGTCCTCAAGGCGGTCGAACACGGCACGGTGGTCGAAAAAGGCGATCTGCTGGTGGCGTTGGACCTGGAGAAGATCGACCAGGCGATCGCCGATCTCCGCGCCGAGAACAAGCTGGCCGATCTGAGTCTGAAATTGGCCGAGCAGCAGTTGCGCTCGCTCGAACAGACCACGCCGATGGACCTCGAAGCGGCCGAACGGGCCTATAGCATCGCCAAGGAGGAGGCCCAGTATTACTTCCAGACCGCTCGCCCGCTGAACGTCAAGGGCGTCGACTTCTCGCTCAAGTCGGCCGAAGAGTATCTCGAATATCAGCGCGAAGAAGTCCGCCAACTCGAAAAGATGTACCAGGCCGACGACCTGACCGAGGAGACCGAAGAGATCATCCTCAAGCGGGCGCGCGACGCGCTGGAACGGGCCGAGTTCCGCTTCGAGGAGGCTAAGATCCAGCACGAGCGGTCGCGGAAGGTCGCCATCCCCCGGCAGGACGTCGCCGTAAAGGAATCGACCGATCGGGCGGAAGTGACGATCGACAACGCTCGCGTCGGCATCCCGGCGGCGCTGAAGAAACTCCGCATGGAAACGGAGAAGCTCAGGATCGCACGTGCCCGCTCCGAAGAGAAACTCGAGGACCTCTTGGCCGATCGGGCCGCCATGACCGTCAAGGCGCCGGGGGCCGGCGTGGTCTATCACGGCAAGGCCACGCGCGGCAAGTTCAGCACCGGCAGCTCGTCCGGCGGCCTGAATCCGGGCAGCACGCTGGCGGCCAACAGCGTCTTCATGACCATCGTCCAGCCGCGGCCCATGTCGATCCGCACGTCCGTGCCCGAGAAGGAACTCCACAAGGTCGCGGCCGGCATCCAGGGTACGGCCGTTCCCACCGCCTTCCCCGACATGAAGCTCACCGCGATCGTCGGCGAGGTGGCGGCGATTCCCTCAAGCAGCGGAGACTTCGACACGCAGATCACCGTCGCGCTGGATTCCAAGGCCGCCGCCGTGATGCCCGGCATGACCTGCAAGGTCGAGTTGACGTCCTATGAAAACGAAGAAGCGATCGCCGTGCCGC
>DATLAN010000450.1:0-4642 GCA_035527455.1 Thermoguttaceae bacterium | reverse complement strand
AACAGTACGAGGAAGAGATCCGCGGGCAGATTCGAAAATTGGGGTGGCGAATCTGTGTGGCTTGGGACGCGGTTCTTGCAGGTGACATTGACTCAATTGGTGATCATGTTGAACTGGAGGAGACTGTGGCTTGAGATAAAGGGGACAGGCGCATATATTGACGAAGGAGGGGGGTTTCGGTAAGATTGCGGGCATGCCTCGAACCGCAAGAGTTGCGCGGGTGGCATCGGTTCTTGAACGTTTAAGAACCTGTTCCACCCGCCGGAATGCCCGCCGTTTCGAACCCGATTACGGGCCTCGTTTTGACGCAACGACTCTCACCCGCAACCGAGTCGTGACGAACTAAAATCCGAACTTCCCGCGGTGAGGGCTTCCGGCGGTGGGGCGACCGGCTGCGGCTCGGTCTGGTCGTAAAGCGTGATCCGTCCGCCTTGGGCCTTGATGCTTCGCTGGGCGGCTTCCAGGACGCGGACGATCCGCAGGCCGGCCTCTCCGTCGCTTTGCGGCCGCGTTCCTTCCACAATGCACCGGGCGAAATGCGTCACCATCCGCTGTAGCGGCTCGTTGCGTTCGACGTGCGGGGCCCAGACGTCGCCCGTGCGGTAGCCGACCCGCATTCCCCGCGTGGTCTCCGGATCGTGCGAAACGGTGATGCCACGGTCGTAGACGCGGATCTTCTCGTCCGGCAGCAGGTCGTTGTAGACCAGCCCCTTGCGGCTGCCGCCGATCACGAAATGGCGGATCTTCACCGGGCTGAGCCAGTTGACGTGGAACGAGGCCAGCAATCCCCCGCCGAAATCGAGGTTCAAGTAGGCCACGTCCTCGATCTCGCTGTCGTTGTCGGCGTGGCAGGTGCCGACGGCCGATAGGCTGTGGGGCAGCCGGCCGATGAGATAGTCCATGATCGACAGGTCGTGCGGGGCCAGGTCCCAAACGACGTTGACGTCGTGCTGGAACAGCCCCAGGTTGATCCGCACGCTGTCGACGAAATAGAGCTGTCCCAACTCGCCCGAGTCGACGATCTGCTTGATCTTCCGCACCGGATCGCTGTAGACGAACGTGTGGTCGACCATCAGCGTCAAGCCGGCGGCGTCGGCCGTGCGGACCAGCTCTTCCGCTTCGCGGACCGAGGCGGCCATGGGCTTCTCGAGCAGCAGGTGCTTGCCCGCCT
Organism: Thermoguttaceae bacterium; assembly: GCA_035527455.1. Classification (GTDB taxonomy): domain Bacteria; phylum Planctomycetota; class Planctomycetia; order Pirellulales; family Thermoguttaceae; genus DATLAN01. The sequence continues at coordinate 3,471 of DATLAN010000450.1, read as the reverse complement.
CCAGCGCGGCCATCCCCAGCGGTGCGTGCGTGCCCACGGGCGTGGCCACGGCAATGGCGTCCACGTCGTCACGGGCTAAGAGGGCTTCGTAGCTTTCCGCCGCGTCCACGGCCGGGTAAGGGGCCAGGACCTTGCGCAGCCGCTGGTGGTCCCGGTCGTAAGCCGCGACGAGTCGGGTTTCCTCGCAGGCGGCGAAGTTGCGAATCAGATTTGGACCCCAATACCCGGCCCCCACGACGGCGACGTTGATCATTGGTGGAACCTTTCTCGAACAATCACCCCTCTCCCTCTGGGAGAGGGGCAAGGGGTGAGGGACTTACGCTAACCGTCTTCTAACGCGGCAGAGCCGCAAGCAAACGGCGGGCAAGCCCGCCCGCTAAACGTCAATGTCACAACTTGTATACACACCGGTTACGGCGACGCAGCCGCGGGGTATTCCGCCGCGCTCTCCACCCACGGCTGAAGCACGTCATCCGGATCGACCTGACAACAACCGAAGCCGACCTTGCGCAGGAACAGTCGATCCTTGGCGTACGCGTGGCGCGGCAGAGGCGCGATCGTCTCGCCCAAGGACACGCGCACCAGCAGGTCGGCGAAGTTCACGCCCGCCTGCGTCAGCAGCCAGGTGTTCGTAGGCCGGGCGTTGATCTCGGTCACGTGCGGAACGTCCCGGGCGTCGCACTTGCTGTCGACCGTCAGGATACCCGACGGACTGACGCCCGGCGCTTCGCAAACGGTCCGCACCGCCTGCTCCCCGAGATCCAGCGCGTCGTCGCGGTGTCGGGTGGCCAGCGCGGCCGCGACACCGGTCACCCCCGACGGCGTCGAGTCGGCCCCCAGGTACGAGACGCGCTCGTGGACCGTGCCGGCCACCAGTTGCCCCTCGCGATCGAAGAGCATGGTGGTCGCCAGATTGGCGCCGGGCAGGTACTCCGACGCCGTGTAGCGCCCCCAACCTCGCTTCAACCGCAGCCAGAGTTCCGCGTCCTCCAGACTCTCGGCACACCACGCCGTATTGGCCGCCTGGCCGTCTTGGCAGCGGATCCAGAAGGGCATGCCGAACCGTCGTGCCGCGGACACCAGATCGGCCGTTTCCCGGAGCATGACCGTCTCGGGCACCGGCAGCCGGCCCGCCAAGGCCCGGTAGGTCAGCCACTTCGACTCGCACAGATCGACCAGCCGGGCGTCGGGGATCAACAGTTTCGCCGGCGTGGGGTTGCCGACGCACGCCAACGCGCGGATCACGGTGATCCCGGTCGCCACGATCACGTCGATCGATTCGGCTTCGACCACCCGGGCGAGGTCGGCGACGAGTTCCTCCTGCGTTTGCGGCGGCGGCAGCAGATAGCAGCAATCGGCGGGATGAGGCGGATAGAGCATCCTCGCCAGCGGATCGGTATCCACGCCGACGACGCGATAGCCGGCCGCCTCGAGACTCTGAGCGAACTGGGAGGCCACTTGCCCGTCGATGCCGGTAACCAAAGCGCCGATCATGACTTTTTCCTTGTAGGTCAGGGCTTGCCCTGCCGAGTATCGTGTCCGGTGTCACCGTACGTTTCGTTGGTGGCGTTTCGTTCGTTGCACTTTGTCAGGGCAAGCCCTGACCTACGGGTAATCACGTGGCCGTCGTAGATGGGCACGACGTCGAACAGGTCGATCTGGGCGCAGTGGATCACGTCTTTCGCGTATCCGAGCTGGATCAGGTTCAGACCGCTTTCGCTGCTGAGGAAGTCGGCCTCGATGTTCTCGCTGTGGTGGAGTCCCAGGATGCCGCGGAGCACGTAGGAGTGCAGCCGCTTGGCGATTTCGGTGGTCGCGATGATGTCTTCGATGACCGGCACGTTGTTTCTGCCCGCGGCCAGTAGCGTCACGTCCTTGCCCCACCGCCGGACCAGATCGAGCACGGCCCGGGCGACGGCCGACGCGTTGGTCACGCTCCCGATCAGCACGAAGGTGTCTTGCCCTCCGGCGGCCTTGATGCACTCGGTTCCGTTGGTGGCCGTCAGCACGAGTTCCCTGCCTTCGAGGCACTGCTCGGCCAGTTCGGTCGGGCTGTTGGAGAAATCGGTGTTGGGCAGCTTCCGGCCGCCTCGTTCCCCGGCGGTGACGTCGCCGCAACACTCATCGGCGCTGACCACCGGCCGGACGCACCGGGCGCCCTGGGCCAGCGCCTGGATGATCGTCGTGCTCGCCCGCAGCGCGTCGACCACCACGATGATGTTCTTCCGGGCTTTGGCGCGCAGGGCCCCGCCCACGCCCACGTCCACGTAGAGCGTGAAGGTGCCCTTCTGATGGTCGCGCATCGTGTCTCCCCGCAGACCCAGCCGCAGGGTTTCCAGGCTGGTGGCGTCTTCGACGGCGATGTTTCCCAGGTTGATGTTCGCGCCGAGGTTCTGCAGCAGCCAGACCTGCTGCGATTTCTTCGGTGCTTCCCAGATCACGCAGTCGGTGTCCAGCCCTTGGAACAACTGATAGGCCAGCTCCTTGTTGATTTCGCCGGAGGTCTCGAAGATGCCGACGGTCCCCGATTCGCGGGCCTCGCAAATGACCTTTTCCGCTCCGGCGGCGAGATCTCTTCGGGCCTCCGCGATTCGATCCGACGCGGCGAGCTGCTTGTCTTCGGCCGGCAACTTGCGCCCCACTTCGGAGAAAACCCGAAACCCCATGTCGCAGGCGGCGCGGATCAGGGCCTCCTTGTCGTCGCCGGTCATGGTGGGGTGAATCCCGTTGGACACCTCCATCACGGCCACGCCGAGGTTCTTGGCGTAATAGAGATACTCGTGGACCTTTCCCTGGTCGAAGGCGATCTCCAGAAACGTTCCGCCGAGCGAAACGTCGATGCTCGCCTCGCGAAGCATTTCGATCTTGCAGCGCAACACGGACTCGTCGATCAGCCGGCTGGTTCCCCAGCCGAACTTGACGATGTCCACGTAAGGCGCGGCGACCTCGACGAGGTCTTCGGTGGCCCGAATCCCGAGGCCCTTGTCGATCACCATCGTCAGCCCGGTGCTGCGGGGCTTCTCCGGGCGCCAAGCGACGCTGACCATGGGAAAGGCGGGCGACGGCAAAATGCCGCACACCGCGTGGTCGAGGCTGGAACTCATGGTATTCTCCGTGAATTTGGTGCAAAGTAGCCATGTCGCGTATAGTAGCCATCTCGCTCCGCGAGATGTAGCCACGTCTCGCGGAGCGAGACGGCTACTTTGACTGTGCGACCATTTGCACAGGTTCCTTTTCGGGTTCTTCTGTTACTTCTTCTCCCACTACTGCCACTGTTTTTTTCCGACTGCGTTTCGCATTCACTCCCCCCCGCCGGACTTCCCGAATCACGTACACGGGCCGGCCGCGGAGTTCTTCGTGGATCCGCACGACGTGAACGCCCAACACGGCAAGGACCGCCAACACGGTCGCCCGCAGCGAAAAATCGGCGACCGCCGCCAGCGCTTGCCCGGCCGGACCGAACGCCCAGGA
>DATLAN010000449.1:0-3003 GCA_035527455.1 Thermoguttaceae bacterium | reverse complement strand
GATTCACGGTCAATTGCTTGCGGTGCTGGTCGATGGCCAGGTATAACATCTTTCGGTCCTCCTGCTTGTGCTTGGGTGGGTGAAAAAACACACTACACCGTGTATAGCACCAGGAGGACCGCTCTTTCATAGAATCAGAATTAAAGGACGTGTCCCCGGAATTACGATCCGTTTCTTCAGCGCGTAGTAGTCGACCTGCAACGCCTTGGCCGTCCGGTGAATCCCGTACTTGTCGGCCAACTTCACGGCCGCAGCCCACAGCCGACGATACCACACGCTTCGGAAAGATTCATACACGCTTGCCGGAAGGACACGTTTTCTGGCGGCCGCGATGGGGCCAAGTTGACAGCCCGCCGTCACCCCCGTAGACTACCCGGCACGCGATGCAACGGGCATTGGTCACAAGACGAACTAGGTAATATCGGGGGGCTGGTTCATGAAACTCGGCTTCGTCAGTGCGATTCTGCCGGAATTTTCCCTGGAAGAGGTCGTCGCCTTCGCGGCGGCCGAAGGCTTCGCCTGCGTCGAATTGATGTGTTGGCCGAAAGGCAAGGCCGAACGCCGCTACGCCGGGATCACGCATGTCGACGTCGACGGATTCGACCGGGCCGCGGCCGATCGGGTCAGGCAACTCATGCAGCAATCGGGCGTCGGCATCAGCGGCCTGGGCTACTATCCCAATCCGCTGGCGCCCGACGCCGAAGAAGCGAATACCTACATCGAACATCTCGAAAAGGTCATCCGGGCCGCGCCGCTCTTGGGCGTGGACGTGGTCAACACGTTCATCGGCCGCGATTGGACCCGGTCGGTCGAGGACAACTGGCCGCGATTCCGCCAGGTCTGGCCGCCGTTGGTCCAACTGGCCGAAGAGCAGGGCGTGCGGATCGGGATCGAGAACTGCCCGATGTTCTTCACCGACGACGAATGGCCCGGCGGGAAGAACCTCGCCCATACGCCGGCCATCTGGCGGCGGATGTTCGAGGAGATCCCCTCGGCCGCCTTCGGGCTGAACTACGACCCCTCGCACCTCGTCTGGCAGCAGATCGATTACTGCCGGCCGCTGGCCGAGTTCGCCGAGCGGATCTTCCACGTGCATGCCAAGGACGCCAAGGTCAATCGCCAGCGGCTCGACGAGGTGGGCGTATTGGCCCCGCCGCTTGCATGGCACACGCCCAAGCTGCCCGGGCTGGGCGAGGTGAATTGGGGCAAGTTCATCTCCGCCCTGACCGACGTCGGCTATCAGGGTCCGGTGTGCATCGAGGTGGAAGACCGGGCGTACGAAGGGGACTTGGAATCGCGAAAACGGGCGCTGCGGCAGAGCCGGAGTTTTTTGAACCAATACATTGGCTAGTAAGAGGACGTAGGGTGGGCACCGCCCACCATCTTCTGCTTCCTTGCCGAATCAACGAGCCGGTGGGCAGTGCCCACCCTACACTTATTGAAAGGGCAGTATCATGAGAATCGCACGACTTTTGGCTTGTTTGCTCGTTATCGCATGCACTGCGATTGGTCTGATCGCTTGTCGGGCTCGACAAGTGGCGCCTCCTCCCGTCCGGTTTCAGGACGCGGGCGATCCCGTGCCTGTGAGAACTGATGGAGCCGTGACCGCTCCGAGAGATGATGGGCAGCAGCTCGCCCGGCGGCTGCGCGATCTGGAATATCCCGAACTGCGCCGGCGGGACCCGCGGGAAATCGCCGTGCTTCAGCGGCGGGTCGATGCACGCGAGACGCTCTACAAGATGGTCCGAGCGATGCGCGATCAAGGCATGCGCGGAGGGCAGGGAATCGACGTGGCCACGGCCGGCTACCACCTGGCCGTCGCCCGGGCGGACCTGGCGTGGGCCCGGCAGAACGTGCATGAGGCCGTCGGCCGGTTGGGCGAAGCGGCCGACTTTGCGGCGGATATGGTCGCAATGGCGACGGTACTGTACCAACAAGGAATGGACACTTTGCCCCGTGTTCTCGAAGCCCAGACGCTGCTGGCCGACGCGGAACTGGCCCTGATCCGCGCGGAAAAAGTCGCCGCGGTTGCCAACGTCGACATCAGCGACATCGAGACCGATCCCGGCAAACGCGCACGCGAGAGAGAGTCGCGAAGACCCGAAGTGGAGTTGCTGCCGCCGGGAGTCGATGTACCGGCGCCTCCCGGATTGGAACCGCTGCCGCCGGGACTCGATGTACCGTTCCTACCCGGATTGGAGCCGCTCCCACCGCTCGAACCGGAGCCTTTTCCGGCGCCCGGCTTGCAGCCCCAGCCGCCCGGGCTTCCTGCGGAGGGAACCGAAGAGCCTCGTTTGGAGCCTCTTCCAGTGCCGCAACCGATGCCCGCACTGCCTGTGCGTCCCAAGAAAGAAGAACGCCCGCAGCCCCTCACTCCGCCGTCCACATAGGGGCGGCGAAGAGGAACTAAGCATTTGACACACCGACAACAACACGGCACAGCCGCAAGCAAACGGCGGGCAAGCCCGCCCGCTAAACGGCGCGATGGCAAATGGCTGCGTCAAATATGCGCGCACCGTGCGCGGAAGTTGTGACGCGCTAAAGGACGGGACTCGACAAGGAGAGCAAGAACGCATGGACTACACATACGACCAGATCGCCAAAATGATCGACCACTCGTTGCTCAACCCCGTGTTGACCGACGAGGAGTTGGAGAGCGGCTGCCGGGTGGCGCTCGACTACGACGTGGCGTCGGTCTGCATCAAGCCGTACTACCTCGGGCGATGTGCCGAACTGCTGGCCGGGAGCACGGTGGCGCCGAGCACCGTGATCGGCTTCCCGCACGGCGGAAACACCACGGCCGTCAAGGTCGCCGAAGCCGCACGGGCGTTGGCCGACGGCGGCAAGGAACTCGATTGCGTCGTCAACATCGGCAAGGTCCTAAGCGAAGACTGGGACTTCGTCCGGCAGGATATCAAGGAAGTCGCCGATTGCACCCATCAGGGCGGCGGCCTGGTGAAGGTGATCTTCGAGAACTGCCTGCTCGAAGACCGGCACAAGATC
>DATLAN010000448.1:0-3397 GCA_035527455.1 Thermoguttaceae bacterium | reverse complement strand
TGGTCGCCACCTTCTCCAAGGGCACCATGCGCTTCATCGGCGGCAAGCTGTCCAAGAATGAGGGTGGCGTCACCGTGAAGACGCCGGCCGGCGCGCTGGCCATCCGCGGCGGCATGTTCGACGCGCGGGTAAACGGGCGCCATGGCATCTTCGCCTTCCGCTACGGCGTCTCCTTGAACTACGTTGGCAACAACGGCGAGCGGCAGGAGATTTTCGAGCAAGGGTACGTCCTCGACCTCACCGGCAATACAGCCGTCGTCCGCGAAGGCACGCCCGAGGACACCGCGCTGTTCCAGAACTCTCTCTCAGGTGAAGGCACGGCATATGTGCCCGGACAAAACAACCAGCAAAACAATCAGACGACGTTCGAGACCGTCAGCTTGCAGGACCTGATCTCTGACGCGACTACAACGCAGATTAACGACTCGCTCGAGCGGGACGAGACCAACGACACGAACACGAACAACAATACGCCGCCGACGAACAACACAAACAACCCACCGCCCAACAACACTGGCAACAACCCACCGCCCGGGACGATCCAGGTCGAGACGCGCGTGCTGCTTCCGCCCGGTGTCTTCACAGCGTTTCCCGGCACGCCTAACAAGTACACGACGGGCGACGGCGGCAACCAGGGCATCCTGGGTGGCGACCCTAACGCAACGGTCGATGACTTCAAATGGACCTTCAGCATCGTCAACAACCGGCTGGTCGGAACCGTGACAGGTCTGACTGACAGCTTCCTCGACGAAAACCTAAACCCGGTTACCAAGAACATTCCCGACGCCGCAGTCGACTTCCCGGCCACGTTCCCGGGAACCCAATGCGCCGGCGGCGTCTGTCTCGTCGCCGACGCCATGCTCACGCAAAACGGAGAGACAACCAACTATATCGGCCAATTCGTCGGCAAGAATGGGTTCTTCGCCTATAACGTCATCGCCGGTCATGTCGGCGATGAAGACCTGGTTGTCGACGATGACAGCGACAGGATTCTGGCCTTCGGTGGCACGGCGTACAACTTCGGCACGCCGAGCGGAAAGGTCTACCTGTTCGCGCCGACGCTCGACGTGCGGGAGATGAGCCCCGCGCCCTTCTCATCGGCAGCATCTCTGCCCGAAAACGGCTTCGTTCCTGGCGAGACCACTGTTTCGCCCCTCAAGCTGCTGACCAAGGACGCCGACCCCAATAGCCGCAGCGTTTGGCTCCAGACGAGCTTCTATATTGGCACGTCTGAAGACGACGGCGAGATCTACGACCAGCAGTCATTTGTCAACATTGCGCTCGGCGGGATTTCTGAGACCGGTGGCCTCATCGGCGCACGCCGCGGCGGTGCCCATGTCGATGTTCCCTACGAGGGCAATCTCATTAACAACGTTCTCGTCGATTGCACAGAATGCGCCCCTGCTACAAACCGAGAGTCTCTCGCCTTCACCGGCGATATCGCCTCACTCGCCGCGCCGAATGGATCGCATTTCCTCGGTACTGACGACCCCAATATCGTGATCGGGTTCGATACGACCGAGGGTGGCACGCAGAACATGGGCCGCGACATCCCGCTCGATCCGAATAGTACGTCGATCGAAAGTCAGTCGGGCTCGACCTATCATGTCGGCGTGGGTATTGGCTCTTACCAGCCCGCTACGCAGCAAGGCGGCACGTTCCAGGGTTATGCGGCTGGCATGGTGGAATCCGGGGTGCCCAGCGAGGGCTTCACCAATGTCGTGACGACCCAGTCCCTTGACGATTTTGGACTGTCGTTCAATTCCACGACAAACACGCTTCACGCCGGCATCACAGTCTATGACGTCCACGACGCCGACAACGCCACCGACGGCTATATCTTCGGTTTCGGCGACGACCCGCAAGACCCGCAGAACCGCTCCGCCTACATCGACGATCAGCACTTCGCAGCAATCGAAAGCGCTGACGGTACGTCAGTCATCCACCAACTCAACCCGAGCCACCAAGTTCTGTATCAGAACGCAGGCGCCACCTCTTACTTCGTCAGCGGCGATCAGCTCAACGTGACGGCGTATTTCCCGGATGTCTTCGGCAATCCGGAGGACGGGATCGGCCAGAAGTTCTGCACCGATTGCTCTTTCATGAAATGGGGCGCATGGGGCTCGCGCGTTGCCTTCGACAACGGTGATGGCGGGGGTGATCACTATGTCGACAACATTCACCTCGGCTGGTGGGTCGCCGGTGATCCTGCATCAGCCACCGATCTGAATCAGTTGGGCAATCAATTCGCCACGGCGACTTATAACGGGCATGTCATCGGCGACGTCGCCAGTAAGTTGAACAGCGAGAACTGGAGGACATATGTTACCGCCGGAGACTTGCATATGTCCTGGGATTTCGCGGCACGCAATGGCAACCTCTCGATCACGAACTTCGATGGCAGGGGATTCCAGACTGGGCCGAATGGGCTCACGCAGCCGAGCAGGGACATCAATAGGTTTGCTGGCTCTTTGACGCAGTTTCAGGGTCCTACTCTGAACAACTTGAGCGGAGGCGCAGTCGGCTCTTTCTTCAAAGGACCGCAGAGCGTGGCGCAAGGGGTCGGCGGCAACTTTAATTTGAAGGCTACGGACTACAAGGCTGGCGGCATTTTCATCGGCTCCGGCATTCCCGTTCCCGGCAAGATCGGCCCTTAAAGGTCATCTCTCTTCGGCTTCTAGCCTGATCCGCAGGAGCCGTCAGCGCGGTTCGCCGTAATGACACATACGGGGCTGATAAATGTTATAAAATCAAACGCTTATGTGACCTCGCCAGGGGTTGCCGGCCCCCCCTCGCCCTCCCCATATACGGTCGGAGCAATTCGACGGGGACCTACGCAAAAATCAGTGATCATACCGGCCGCCTCTGCCGCTTTCGTCGCGGCGCTTTCCCTCCTGCCCCTGCCCCGCCAATGCCGGCGAGAAGATCGGCGTTGCCGCCGCCGTCAACCCCCCAAGCCACCAGCCAGACGCCGGGCGGCTCCACTACGACCCTCAAGATTGGCAAGTCCGTCGTCTATAACGAGCGCATCGCCACTTCCGAGAGCGGCGTCGTGCAGGTGCTTCTGCTCGACGGCTCGAACTTCACGGTCGGCCCGGGATCGGATCTGGTGATCGACAAATTCGTCTATAACCCGAGGACAGGGTCCGGCGAGCTTGCCGCCGGCTTCTCCAAGGGCGCGCTGCGCTTTGTCGGCAGCAAGCTCTCTAAGAGCGAGCGCGGCGTCAAGGTCAAGACTCCCGCCGGCAGGCTCACGGTGCGCGGCGGCATCTTCCAAGGCATCGTGCGGAATTCCAATCAGGCCGTGTTCGCCTTCGTGTACGGCCACCATCTGTCGCTCAGTCGTGGCGGACGCCGCTACACGCTCAACCAGTCGGGCAATCTGTTCGCCATCGGC
>DATLAN010000447.1:0-19203 GCA_035527455.1 Thermoguttaceae bacterium | reverse complement strand
CGAGTCGAAGACCGTGTCCCGCAGATAGACGTGGCGGTCGTCGCCCGAGAGGATGTCGCCGAGCGCGCCGGGCATGTAGGCCGGCCCGTCCTGTTTGGGCTGTCGGCCCGTCTCGGGGTCCGGGCTGTAGATGGGGGTCCTCGACAGCACCTTCCCGGTTTCGGGCTGGAGTCGGTAGAGGTCGATCCCGCCGTCGAGGTACGACGACCTGCCCGCCGTGAAACAGGCCGCGCCGTCGTGGACCAGCACGCTGCCGTGGACGGGCGACGGCGATTCCAGTTGGCCGCACGCCGTGATCCGCCGGTCGGCGCGCGCCGCCCGCAGACGCCAGGCCAACACGCCGTCGGAGGCTCGCACGCTGTAGACGCATCCGTCGCGGCAGCCGAAGATCGCCCGGCCCTTGTGCAGGGTGGGCGGCGAGTCCACGCGAGCGCCCGCCGTGAAGTGCCACGCGGGGCGGCCCGAGTCGGCGTCGATCGCACTGACCCGGTGCTCGTCCGCCGAGGCCACGAACACCTTGCCGCCGCAAACCGTGGGACTGGTGAGCGTCGGGCCGACATCCGCCTGCCACCTGCGGCTCAGGACGGCGGGCACGGCGTCCGTGGTGCGGCCGCTTCGCGCGGCATCGTGACGGTACGTCGGCCAATCGGCCTTTGAGATCTCGGATCTGAGATTTGAGATTTGAGAACTGAGATTTGAGATCTCATCTGTCAAATTTGAGATTTGAGATTTGAGACTTGAGATTCCAGATTTGCGATTTGAAATTTCAGCGAACGCCGGCCCCTTCTCCAGCCGCGGACTCAACGGCTGGGTCGCCGGCGGCCCTGCGGCGGCGGGCGCGAGGGCGTAGAAGCCATCCAGTTTCGCCGCAATGTAGCACGCACAGGCGTGAGGCGGCGCGTAGAGCAGGCCGTTCGCAGGCATCACGCCGTACCGGCAGACGCCTCGCACCCAACTGTGCCACAGGACGTCGCCGCTGGCCAGGTCGATGAACTCGACGCCGCGCCGGCCGCCGAGGATGTAGCGGTCGGTGGCCTTGTTCCGCCAACACCGATGATGGTGCCCGGGACCCTCGGGCTCGACGTGCCTGAGCATCTTGCCGGTGTCCAGGTCGCGCTGCGTCGCGAAGTACGGGCCCCACGCGGGCCCCCGTTTCCCCGACGTCCTTCCCTGGTACGGTTTGAACCCGCCCACCCAGAGCGACCCGCCCGCCACGAAGACGTCGCGAATCTGGCACAGCGTCGCGGGCTGCGTCCAGAGGGTCTTGCCGGTCTCGGCCGACAGGGCCGCGACGGCGTTGGCATCGGCGCAGACGACGCCCCTCTCGCACACCACGCGCAACGGAGCCGAGGGCGCCGACCAGACGTCTCGGCCGGTCTTCAGGTCGAGGCAGACCACGTCCCTGCCCTTCTGATAGAACACGCGGTCGCCGATGGCCGAGAGCGTGTCCGGCCGCAGGCCGGCAACGTCGTCGCCCGCCTTCTTCCAGAGCAGGCGCCCCGTGCCGGCATCGAGGGCGAGGACCGTTCTCTCGCCCCCGGACTCAACCGCGCGAAGGCGTTTGACCAGCGGCTCTGCCGTCTCTCTGACGTACACGGGCGACTTCTCGGCTTTCACAAGGCCGGCCCACTCCTGGAGTTCGGCGGTCCGCTCGGCGGTGACGCTCCGGACGGCAAGCAGGAGGATTCCCTCGTGGCACAGCACTTCCTCCGTGCCGCGCGTCTCATCGTACACCTTGAGCGTCTCGCCGGTCGCCGCATCCACGGCGCTCAGCGGGGCGTGAAGGCCGAGGGTGACATAGACGCGGTCGCCCACGGCAACCAGCCTCCGCTGGAGGTGGCTGGGTGTCTGGCCCCAGTTCACGAGATGCGGAAACCACGCCGCGATGGGCCGCTTCCAGAGCAGCGTGCCGTTGTAGGCGTCGCGGGCGAGGAGATACCACCGGGGAGGCTGGTTGACGGCCCCGATGGCGCCCTCATCGGCGACGTAGAAGATCCGCCCGCCCGTCGAGACCAGCGCATAGAGGCTCGGAATGTGTTCGTGGCTCCGCGTATGCCGCGGCTGGGCAATCCACTGAACGCGGCGAGGCGGTCCGACCACCTCGTCGTGGGCCACCGCGTTGCCGCTTGCGTCGTGGAGGTAGTGGGTCCACTCGTCGGTGTTGCCGGGGCGCGGTTTGACGGTCTTGCTCCACGTGGCGCCCTTCTTGATATACGCGACGCCGTCCGGACACAGAACGCGCATGACCTCGGTCGCAGGCACCTCGCCGAGGTCTTCGGCAACGACGAGGTTGACCAGGTTGTCGGCGTACGGCAGGAGCCTCCCGTCGAATCGCTCGATCGAGACCTTGCCGTACAGCCCGAGCGACCGGACGTGGGCGCGGGCCGTCTCGACGGTCTTCGCGTCGGTGTCGAGGCCGTGCACGAGGTAGGCGTCGGCTGCGTGCAGCGCGGCCGTCAGTTGGCCGTCGCCGCATCCGAGGTGGACGACCAGGCCGCCCCGCACACCGGTGTCCTCGAGAATCTGCTGCGCCAGGGCCTTCTCGGAACCCGCTCCGGAAACCGCTCCGAAAGCGGTCCCGAGACACGTGCCCAGAACGGCGACACCGAGAACTCCCGCAGCCAGGAGGCCCACGATACGGCGCTTTTCGCTCATCACGACGTGTCTCCTCACGGTTCGGCCAGACGTGGCCCTCTCTGTTCTAACACCGGCGTCGTGCGGACGGTTCCTTGCTCAGCCCGGCCCGTCGGCGCCGGCGGTTCGCTTGCGGGTGCGGCGTGCGATCTCGTCGGCCCGCTCGCGGTACGTCTGCCACATCGCCCGGACGAAATCGCGGGCCGGGCCGTGAAACGCATCGTAGCCGGCGCGTGCCGCGGTATCCTTGGCAACGGTGCCGCTTTCCGCCTCGGCCACCCATCGGTCAACGTAGTCGAAGAACGCCGGGTGGTCCCACAGTTCCACGGCACCCAGCAGCCGCGCCCCCAGGGCCTGGCCCACCCAGGTCGGCCCGTTCAGGAGGCGGTAACCCTCGGATTTCCAGCCGTTGTTCGCGCCCTGGAAGGGCGGGCCGGCCCATTTCTCGGGCGGGAGATGTTCGTGGCGACGCGCCTCGTCACGGCAGATTTGCCACAGGGCCTTCTGACCGCGGTAACCCGAGCCGTAGTAGGTCTGCTCGTCTTCGGCGAACGAGGCCCGGACGTGCTTCATCCCGTCGTGGTCGAGCAGGACCCCGGCAAAGAGGATGGGCATCTTGCGTCCGGAGTTGTGCCCGCCGTTGGCCCGCCACAGATCGTTGTCGGACCGCGTGACGCCCCAGTAGTCGATGCCCAACTGCACGAACCCGAGGAGCAGCCTCTCACGTTCGCGCTGCGGGTCGTCCGTCAGGAGCAGGAGCGAGACGGTCGAGACGATGTGCGTGATCTCGCGCCCGTAGTCGGGCATGTTCTCGAGGGGGTGCATCATGCGGTTCGGCCACTCGTACAGGTGGTCGAGCCAGATGCGCTCCAGGTACCGCTCGTACGGCCGGACGTCGGGCACCGGCCCGGCCAGGGCAAGGCGCGGCAGAAGGTCGCGGCGAAGCCCGCCGGCGCGGAACGGCGGCTTCGCGTCGCCGACGTACGGCGGGCGGAACGCATCCTCGGGCGGCGGGGCGGACACACACGTCAGAACCGCCGCCGTCCGAAGCGGCCCGCGGCAATACTGGCCGCGAACCGTCTCCGGCGTGCGGTCGCCCACCGTCTCGACACTTGCCGTTGAGACGAGCGATTGCCCCGGTTCGAGCCGCAGCGGAAAGGCGGCTCGCAGCGAGGCGTCGTAGCCGGCGATGCGGTCGTCGTAGCCCTGCTTCTTGCCGGCCGACGGATTCACCACCGAGCCATTGCGGCCGTCACGCGGCGCGGGGGTCACGCCCGTCACCGTCACGGGACCCACGACCCACCAGTCGCCGGTCACGTACCGGCCGACGCGGGCCGGTTGGGCCGGCGTCCAGACGATTCCGTACTGCGCGACCTGACCCCGCTCGTCGCTCTCGACGGCAGCGAAAGAGGAGACGCCGGTCAGGCCCAAGCACGCGATGGCCGCCGCAACGAAAACGGCCCACAAGGTCTTCGGTCTGATGGCCATGCTCACCTCGCGAAGAGCCGCCGCGGGTTCGATCGGCGGCCGCCACCTACAGGAATAACCGAACCGACGGCCTGCAGCAAGCACTTCTGCGAGGGGCTTCCGGGACCAAAGGGCAGACGCCGAAGCAGCCGGCCGGCAACAGCCTCCCGCCACCGGCCGAGCCAATCAGACCAACCCCCAGCGCCCGTCAAGCCAGGGGCTCATCGGCAGATCTGGCGGAGAGGGGGAGGATTCGAACCGCCGGTACCCAAAAAGGGCACGCCGGTTTTCGAAACCGGTCGGCGCAATCTGTAACCCATTTTCCTGTCAAGACTTACGGTTCCAGCCAGCAACGCTGGGCGCCTCACTGGGCGCCGCTTGTGGCAGACGACGCCGGGCTGGCCCTTGTCGTCGAGGCCTGGAGTAACCTTCCACAAGCGGTCCAAGCGGGCATTCTGGCGATAGTGAATGCCCTCTGCCGCACCTGAGCGCGGCTCTGTGGCAACACGCTATCCAAACGGAGCCGACGCTGCGCCCGGCATTAGGGCCACCTGCGATGCAGAGAATGGCGTCGAACGCAGCGCCGTCAAGCCCGTCGGTCTCGACACCCTTCCACCTGGACTCCACGTGCAACCGTGGTCCACACTGTGCGTAGGAAGATCTCGCCGACAGAAACGATGGAGGGCCTTTGACCGGGTTCGAAAGCGTCTACGTTCCGCGACTGATCCCTTCCCGATTCTTGTATCAGGTGTTATGGCAGAATCGGCTAATGCTTCGCATCGTAATCCCACCCCTCCCCCGAGGCAAGGGCGGAGGGGAGCAGGGACGCTACGAGATGGAGGACGGCCGGTCGGAACCCCTGACGCGATTCGATGCTTGCTAGTTAGTCCCCGGCCGCCCCGCCTATGGTGCGACGTCAATGACCGCGCGGCGGTAATCGGTCAAGGTGACGATGTTACTGCCGTCGGTGACTTCAAGAATGAGGTGGATTTGCTTTCCGGCGGCGTCGCCCGGGACGCGAAACGCACACTGCTGCGCGTCCGCGCCGGCCACGGTTGGAAGTTTGCCGCCGTACGTGCCCGCTTCCGGATACACGTACCAGCGATAGGACAGGGCGTCGTTGTCCGGGTCGGAGGAACCGGACGCGTCGAACTGAAGCGTGTCTCCTGCTCTTGCCCGGCATCGAACGACCGCATCCGTCACATCGCCATTGACAGCCGCGACAGGATGGTGATTCGCCTCGGTATACGGTTTCACGCACCAATCGAATCGCGCCTGGCAGTTGTGAAGCATGGCCTTTCGCCATCGCCAGACGGGCGCGAAGATGCCTTCGTAGACGGTGCCGTCACCCGGGTCCGTCCAGGTATCTGCATCTTCGGTGTAGACAGAGAAGTTCCCGTAGGCCTCTTCGTCGCGGCGCACACTGGCGTGGCGAGACCAAACGTTCCTTCGCTTGGTCTTGGTGAACCGGCCGCTCCAGCCGCCCCAGTGAGGATGCTCGACGTCGTACAGCCCCTTGTTCACGAGGCCCATCCACGGGATGGTGCCGCCACCTTCGAGAAACCCGTTCCCCCCGAACCGATAGGGATAGCGTTCACCGAGCGGCCCATGGCCACGCATGATGTGCGCTTCCGCCCAGCGATGCTGGCCCTGATGGGTGCGGGGGTACGGCTTCCAGCAGTAGGGTCCGGCGGCTCGCTCGCTGTTCCTGGACTGCCCCATATAGCCGTACGTCTGGTGGTTACTTCGGATCCAGTGGATCGAAGGAAACTCGCGACAGATCCACGCACCGCAATTGTCCTGTGCCCCGTTCTCAAACACACGAAGTTTGCGGATGATCGCCTCTAGGGCTTCGCCCGAGTGCGCGGCCCGCACGTCGGTCAGGGCCTGCGCCAGCGTGTTGGATCCGGCGTTGACGACAACGTTCAGCGGTTGCGGATCGTCTTTCAGGAGGGCTTGCACGATCAGCAGTGATCCCGCCGATGACTTCCCTTTGCCGACATCTGCCAGGCCGTACTTTGCCTGTCCCGGTCGGACGATGCTGTGCAGATGCGCGGCGGTCGGCCAGCCATCGGCGTGCAACCGCAGGTTCGCTTCCACCTCGGCGTAGCCGTCGATCAGCCTGTGAAACAACTCGGGGTGAACGACACGCTTGAACGGTTTGTCAGCATGCTCATTGAGGAACTTGCCCGTGACCGCGATCAGGCCTTCCAGGTCAAACTCATTGCAGTTGACCAGCATGTGGGCCATTTGCTGCTCTTCATCGGGTTCGTTCCCCATGTCGGCCAGGATAATCAAGCGCGGCCGCTGTGATGGCTTGGCTTCCAACCTCGCGGCGTGCATCGAGACGGCGGCGAACAGGATGGCGAGAACAGTTCGCATGGCACTCATGGGTCCGTGGATGAATCGTAGCGCAGGACATCCCGGATGAATTCCAGCCTACGACCGTCGTGGGTCTTTCCCACGATTGTATCAGGCACTTGGGGCTCAACAAGCACTTCTTCGGCGCGGCACAGGTGGGGAGGCGGTCATCCCTCCCCCGAGGCAAGGGCGGGCGAGGGCACGGTGTGAGAGACGGCCGGGATGCGACGATGGTCACACGGCCGCGTCTCCCCGCGGATCCTACCCCCACCCCTCCCCCGAGGCAAGGGCGGGTGAGGGGGCGGGAGGGTGACTAGGCGGCTGGAAGTCACGTGCCTCCGAGCCACTTCCGTGCCTACATGGACTCACACACAGAGCATGTCCGGCGAACTGTTCCTCAGCCTCGCCAAAGCGACCCATGTCGTGGACCGTTGGCGGCTGGATTACGGTCATCACCGACCACACAGTGCCCTGGATTGGATGACGCCCGCGGCGTTCGCGGCGACGTGTGCTACTCGGGGTACGGCTACGCCTCACCCTCCGCAGCGCACGCAGGAGATGGCAACTTGACTCTCATTCAGGTTGGCACAAGAATCGGGGGCAGGTCAGCGCGGGTCCGCCGACACGTACCCGGAAGTGATCATTCGCCGCGGCCCGTCGGCCGGCCGGCGGTGACACCCCCAAGGAGAAGTAACTATGCAACGACGTGAGTTTCTGAAGTCCCTCGGCCTGTGCGTGGCCGGAGCGGCCCTGCCGCGGGTGGCTAGGTCGGCCCAGGCCGAGAAGCGCCGCCCCAACTTCGTGATCATCTTCACCGACGACCAGGGCTACAACGACGTGGGGTGCTTCGGCTCGGAGAAGATCCGCACCCCGCGGCTGGACCGCATGGCGGTCGAGGGGAGGAAGTTCGCCAGCTTCTACGCCCAGACCGTCTGCGGCCCCTCGCGGGCGGCGCTGATGACTGGCTGCTATCCGCTGCGTGTGGCTAAGAAGGACAACCGCGTCGACATCCACCCGTACCTGCACAGCCGGGAGATCACCATCGCGGAGATTCTCAAGGCCGCCGGCTACACGACGGCGTGCTTCGGCAAGTGGGACCTGGCGGGCCACCGGCAGAAGGGCTACGCGCCGGAACTGCTGCCCACAAGGCAGGGGTTCGACTACTTCTTCGGCACGCCGACCAGCAACGACAGCATCGTGAACCTGCTGCGGAACGAGAAGGTCATCGAGAACCGGGCCGACATGAACACGCTCACCCAGCGGTACACCGAGGAGGTGGTCGCGTTCATCCGCAGGAGCGGCGAGAAGCCCTTCTTCGTGTACCTGCCTCACACCATGCCGCACACGCGGCTGGGGGTGTCAGCGAAGTTCCGGGGTAAGTCCAGGCGCGGGCTGTACGGCGACGTGATCGAGGAGCTCGACTGGAGCGCGGGGCGCATCCTCGACACGATCAAGGAGCTCGGCCTGGACGAGGACACGTACGTGATCTTCACCAGCGACAACGGTCCGTGGGAGCTGAGGAAGGCTCACGGCGGCTCGGCCAAGCCCTTGCGGGGGGCGAAGACCTCCACCTGGGAGGGCGGCCTCCGCGTGCCGTGCATCGTGCGCGCCCCCGGCCGGGTGCCGGCCGGGACGACCTGCGATGAGATCGCGACGACGATGGACCTCCTGCCGACGCTGGCGAAGCTGGCTGGCGGCAAGGTGCCCGACGACCGCGTGATCGACGGGCACGATATCACGGCGCTGCTGCACGGCGTGAAAGGGGCGGCCAGCCCCACCAGAGCGTTCTACTACTACCAGCACACGCACCTGCAGGCCGTGCGATCGGGCCGATGGAAACTCCACCTGCCGCGAGCAGCCCAGCCGCCGTGGGCGCCCCGATGGGGCGGGCACATCAAGAAGGAAGACGTGATCGCGATCCCCAAGCCGATGCTCTTCGATCTCCAGGCCGACATCGGCGAGAGCCGCGACGTGGCCGACAAGAATCCCGATGTCGTCCGGCGCCTCCTCGCCCTGGCCGAGCAGGCGAGCAATGACATCGGCGACTACGACCGGATCGGCAAGGGCGCCCGCTTCCACGGCCCGGCCCCGAAGCGGCCGGACATCGGCAAGTGGAAGGAGTAGCGGCGCCGGATGGGACTGCCCGGTGCAGGACGGGTCGCCCGGCACCCCTCCCCCGAGGCAAGGGCGGGCGAGGGGGCTGAGCGCGTGAGGGAGAGGTGGAACGCTATTTGGGCCCTTGTGTCGCAGGTCGGTCGGCGTCCGGCGCCTTTCGGGGCTTCACCGGCACGGCCGCCGTGCTATTGCCCTTCTGCCTTATGCTGCTGTTGAGGTCGAAGTCGGCGCCCTTGTTGTTGAAGGACCTGCACCCGGTCACACTGCCGGTTACACCCCTCTTGGCCTGGATCCCCTCCGCGCCATTTTCAAACACGATGTTGTTCTCGAAGCGGATGTTCTTGGTGGGGGCCTTCTCCCTGTTGGCAAGCAGCCCGACCCTGCCGTTTCTGCCGATTCTCGAGTTCCTCACAGTATACCCGTCCGAGTCTGCGGCTCGGACCCCCCGGAAGTAGTTGTCGAGGACCTCGCAGCTGTCGATCGTTATGTTCTGGCTGTATGAGATGTTGCACCCGTTTCCGGATGTTGAGCCGTTCATCTTGGTGTTGCTGACCAAGGCGTTCTTGCATCTTCTCAGGTAGAGGTTGTGCGCATACCCTTCCTTGCCTTTGGCGCCGTTCCTGGCGAATTCGCAATTCTCGATCCTGACGCCATCGGCCCCCTTGATATGGACTCCCCATCCCGTCTGTGATGCATGCACATTCAGGAGCGTGATGTTCCTGTGCTCTCTTTTGTAAGACACGATGAGAATGGCGTGGGACCCATGAACAGGCACGCCCGCAATACTGAGGTCCCGGATAGTGACTTTCCTCAAGCCTTCGGAAGCTTGTTCAACCAATTTGATGGCCTTGCTTGTCTTGATCGTCGTAAGAGCGCTTCCTTTGCCGCTCAGTGTGATATGGCTCCTTATGCGTATCGGACGGTCTATCTGATGGACACCCGCGGCCAGAGTGACCGACCCGCCGCCGGCCGAGGACACTGCATCGACGGCCTTCTGGATATCTCCGCCGACGGGAACGGCAAGATCAAGCGCGCCAGCCGTTTGTGTCATGAGGACAACGGTGATGGCAGAGACAAATGGTGCCTTCCGGGTTTTCATTGAGGGCGCCCCCATTCCACTGAGTCTGCATTCCTCGGTGCTCCTTCCGGGCCAGCAGGCTGGCCTGGCGTTCGCGTGAGGGCGACGGTCGCGCCGCGATGCTCAGGCGTGAGGGCGCAGCGCATCAGCGCCTTGCGTCTGCTACTTGCCTGTCTTCCGCCTCGCCTCATGCGAGCCTGAAACGCTGTGAACTGGCCCCGGCTAAGTTCGGCTCCAGGTCGATGGCTTTGGCGCAGTCTGTGATGGCCGCTTCGTAGTCACCCATGCTCGCGTGCGCGACGCCCCGGCACCCATGCCATTCGATGGGATCCCCTTTTCAACCGTGTCATTGTTGTAGTACCTCCGATCGCCGATTCCAGGTGAAGCTATCGCCTTTAGCGAGATGCGTCTTGCGAGTTTCTGTTCCGTAACGAACCTTTAGCGGGTTTCCATTCAGTGAACGAATCGCTGCGTGGGTCAACTGGCCATCCTTCCAGTGGATGTCTACCTCAAAGCCGCCCCGTGCGCGTAGACCTCGTACCGAACCCGTTGGCCAGGCTTTGGGTAAGGCAGGTAACAGGTGAACTTCACCGCCGTGGCTGTGCAAGAGCATCTCGGCGATACCAGCCGTAGCGCCAAGATTCGCGTCGATTTGAAAGACCCGCCCGCTATTGAAGAGGTTCGTTGCGAGTCTTGGCATGACATGATGGGTGAGCACGTTATGGGCGCGATCACCATCACCCAAGCGAGCCCACAAGGCGATCCGCCAGGCGCCAGGCCATCCACCAGCGTTCCCCCGGTGGATCAGTGATGTCCGCGCTGCGTCAAACAGCTTCGGGGTGTCGCACCGGTTGATCTGGCTGCTCGGATACAGCCCATACAGGTGCGAGACGTGGCTGTGTTGATCCTCGGGATTATCCCAGTCCACCAGCCACTCCTGAAGTTGGCCATGTCGACCGATCTTCATGGGCGCCAGACGCGCTCGCGTTTTCGTCACCTGCGACCGAAAGTCCCTGTCGATATCCAAGATCTCGGACGCCGCAATGCAGTTCGCGAATAGATCGCGCAGGATCTGCATATCGATGGTGGGGCCCGCGCAAACCGAGGTGCCTGAGCGTCCCACGCTGAGACCATCCTTTGTCCCGCCGCCGTGGCTGTGCTCGGGCGAGAGCGACGGCGAGGTGATCAGGTGACCGTCCCCGTTTTCGACGAGAACATCCAGGAAGAACTCAACTGCGCCCTTGATGATTGGATAGGCTCGCTTCAGGTGTTCGGTGTCGCCCGTATAGAGATAGTGTTCCCAAAGATGTTGGCAGAGCCACGCGCCGCCCGTCGGCCACATTCCCCACTGCGCACCGTCAACCGGCGCCGTGCCGCGCCAGAGGTCGGTGTTGTGATGGGCGACCCAGCCGCCGGCTCGGTAGTGGACCTTCGCCGTACTGCGTCCCGGAGCCTGCAGTTCACCGACCATGCGCAGCAGGGGCTCGTGGCACTCGCTGAGATTGCAGACTTCAGCCACCCAGTAGTTCATCTGGATGTTGATGTTGATCGTGTACTTGCTCCCCCAGGGCGGATTGGTCTTGTCGTTCCAGATGCCTTGCAGGTTCAGGGGCTGGGTGCCGAGACGCGAGCCAGCGATCATCAGATAGCGGCCATACTGGAAGAGCCGTTCGGCCAGAAGCGGGTCGGCGCTGCCCGCGACAACTCTCTTGAGCCGCTGGTCGGTCGGCAGTTTCTCACTGTCCCCCTTGCCGCCAAGATCGATCGCCACGCGGCCGAACAGCTTCGAATGGTCGTCGACGTGCCGCCGGCAGAGCTGTTCGAACGATTTGCCGCCGGCGCCGGCGAGATATTCGTCGACCTTCTTCGACGGATCCCCGCTGACGTCCTGGTAGTCGACGTAGCTGGTTGCCGCCACGTAGACAAGCGTAACGGCGTCGGCCTCCTTGACGGAGATCTTGTCGCCGGCGGCCGCGACCTTTCCGCCCTCGGCCGCGACCTTGACCTGAGCCGCGAACCTGAGCCCATCCTCTTTCCACGGCCCGATCAATCGGACCTCTTCGCGAGGCTCAATATGACCTGTCACTGATAGCGTGTCGTTCGAGATCGTGCGGGACTGAAACGCATGAGGGCTTGTCATCGACAGGTCAAACGTGATTCGCCCGGGCCTGTCGCACTCGAGACGCACGACGATGGCCTGGTCGGGATGGGATGCGAAGACACGGCGCGTAAAACGTGCATCACCGACACGATAGCTGACCGTACTCACGGCGTTTTGCAGATCGAGCTCGCGGCGATATTCGGTCGGGCTATTCCGCTTGGGGAAATCGAGAAACAAATCGCCCAGCGGCATATACGCATGCTGGTACTTGTGTCTGCCCAGCATCTTCTGTGCTGTTGC
The DNA here is from genome assembly GCA_035527455.1 of Thermoguttaceae bacterium. Taxonomy (GTDB): domain Bacteria; phylum Planctomycetota; class Planctomycetia; order Pirellulales; family Thermoguttaceae; genus DATLAN01. The sequence goes on along the minus strand of DATLAN010000447.1, from coordinate 7,147 downwards.
CTCAGCGGCGGCGTACTCGCCCCGCTCAAGTAGTTCTCGAACCGTGGCAAGGTGCCGATAGGCACCCGGGTTGTCGTAGCAATGGGGGCCGCCGCTCCATAGCGTGTCTTCGTTGAGTTGCAGGTGCTCCTGCTCGATCCCTCCATAGACCATGGCCCCGAGTCGTCCGTTGCCGATCGGCAGGGCATCGGTCCACTCGGTTGCGGGCTGCGTATACCAAAGTCGCAGTGCGTCCGGTGATTCACCTTGAGTGGCCGCCTGAAGCTGCGCTGTTTGGACGCACAAGGCCCAGAAGCACAGGCCTACCCATGCCATTCGATGACATCCGTCTTTCAGCCTTGTCATGGTGGTGTTATCTCCTGTTTTCCCCCGACGCTCGCAGGCGCCTTCGGCTTAGCAGGAGAAGTAGAGTTGCCAGGCTTCTCATTGGGGCTTCTCCTGGTCACGACTGCTTTCGGAAAACCCCTCAACATCGTCCAGGACGATCCTCTTCCGCTCGTCCGAAGATCGGGTCTTGAGAATCACATTCCTGAACTCAACGTTGCGGGCGTGGCGGATGTAGGCGCCCCACGCTGGGAGTACGCCGAAGAAGAACTGTTCCGGATAGCGAGCGATATCCTCGGGCACCGCCCGCCGCGCATCGTCCTGGTTGCCGCCGCCGGGATAGGAGATCGTGATGTTCTCCAAGACAACGTCTTCGACGCAGTGGCCAGGGATTCCCGTAATCATGATGGGGCCGGACCGCGACTTGTCATCCCCAGTGACCTCCGCCACGACGTCTCGTATTCGGACGTTTTTCAATGTGCCGACTCCTGCTCCCTCCGGCCTAGCGTCGGCGTTCTGTCTCGGCCCTGTTCGCTTCGTATAGGTGCGGCCCCGGTTTCCCAGCCGAATGAAGATCGGGTTGCCCACGTCTTCCATGACGATTCGTGAAATGTCGACGTTCTCCAGCCGTCCGCCGTCGACCAGTTGCAGTTTGATGGCCCCCATGGGGCTGTTGTAGAAGTAGCAGTTGGTTACGCTGACGTTGATGAACCCACCCCGGGATGAGGTGCCGAACTTCAGCGGCGCCGTATTGCTGGTCACCTTGCAGCCGCGCACAACGATGTTTCGGCAAGGGTGCAGCGAGCTTTTCAGGCATATCGCGTCGTCACCCGAATCGATGTCGCAGTTTTCGATGAGGACATTCTCGCAGCCGTCCAGGTCGAGGCCGTCATTGTTGTAGCCGTTGTTGCGAAATCGAATGGTGACGGCGTTGAAGTGAATGTTGCGGCAATCGATCAGGTGCAGTCCCCAGAAGGCCGGGCGCCGGTACGTGACGCCGGAGAAGGTCAGTTGGTCGCAGTTGACCATGCGAATCAGACGCGGGCGCTTGGAGGTTTCTCTCCCCCCAGAGCGGATCCGAGGAAAATGCTCCGGAGTTCCTCTGCCGTCGATCACGCCAAGCCCTTCGATGACGATATTGCGTGCGTTTTCGGCATAGATCAGGCAATGAGGCCCACCTTCTCGGGGCTTGCTGAGGCCTTCGGTCTTGTAGTCGGCTATGTTTTGACTCCCCAGCAAGTTCGCACCGTAATCGAGTGAGAGGGTGATGTTGCTTCTCAACCAGATCGTGCCGATCTGGAAATCTCCTGCGGGAACGCGAACGACACCGCCCCCTTCCGCGTGGCAAGCATCGATGGTCTTCTGGATCGCCTCGGTATCCATGGCGGCGCCGTCTCCGACGGCACCGTAGCTCTTGACATTGAAGACCTTGGCCCGCGCCGCCTGGTTGCCTGCAGCGACCAATGCTTGATTATCGCGTCCGAACAGATGCGTTGTTCCAAGCACGACTATGGTTGCCAGCAATACGCCGAATACTCTTCTGCCCATTGGTATGCTGCCTTTCGTCCCGCCTATTGTCGGCAGTAGAACGCATGCCCCGGCAAGCGACGGGTCTTCTCGCTCAGGCCGAACAGGTTGCGCTACCGCCAGGTGATTTTGGCTTCTCTTGTTTCGGTATTGACCCAAACGCTGGCATGCTCAAATTCGCGGGTAAACTCCCAGCCACCGGGCGTGGTTCGCTGGTAAGCCCCTTTGGGGGGACCGAGCGGTTTTTTGAATTCGGGATAGTCAACCAGCGCGCCAGATGACAACTTCCACCCCCAACTGTACATGAAATACGAGTAGGGCTGCGCCCCGATCAGATAGCAAGCCAGAGCGAACTCCAACTTCTGCTTGGAGAGTTTCGGCATATTCGGCTTCAGGTTTCTTCGGCCTGTCCCCTCAACACCAAGGCGAAATACGGAAATCTTCCCTGCTTTCGCGTTTCTTAGCATTTCCCCCCACTCGGCCAGCAGGCTTTCCTTGCTGGATTTTACGGTCGCATAGTTTTCGAACATGATCGCGTCACTCACGGGATAGACATATTGCGCACTGGCCGTATATGCATTATTCGCGAGTAGGATCTTGTCAGGGCCCATCCTCTGCTTGAGTGCACTCATCATCTCACCCATGGCCTTTTCAATCTCCGCCCTCTTGTTTCTGCGGAGGGCAACAGAACCGTGCATTTGATCAATAAAGGCACCATCGCAGCCGGAGTCCCTTACACCCTTGGCAACCGTTTCCACCCACCAATCGCGGAAGTCGGGATTCAAAACGTCGTAGCAAAAAGCGCCGTATCGATCGGCCAACTTACCCGTCTTGGGGTGGATGATCAGGAATTCCTTGAGCTCGGGATGTGCTTCGATACGTTGCCTGGTGAAATCCTGGTTGTACGAGGTGTAGGGCCAGGCATAGGCGGCGTTGAAGTAAAACAACACCTTCACACCGGGATTGATCTTTTTGAAGGCCGCTGCCTCATGCTTGGCGCCCAGTTCAGCGGCCCCGAGTTCTCCCATTCCATGTGACTTTTCAATACAGAGAAAACCCGTTCGCTCGGCAATGAAACGAACTTGCTCCGGACGCAGCACACGGTTCTTGTCTCCAAACATGAAATAGCGCGGCGTGGTCTCCCAGCTAAACTCAGGATAAAAGTCCTTGGGCACGAAGCGACTCCCGTCGCTGATCCGCAAAGAACGATCGTCCAGCCGACTCCTATCTGACTTATCCTGCACCTTGTCCCCCGCAACCCATGCGGGACTGGCAAAGACGCTGGCCAACACAACGGTGGTAATAAGGGGCATCGGCATGCCTCTGTTATAGAACGCGTCAGATTACTGGTTTCTCGGAGTAGTGATCCTGAATCCGCTAACAATCTTACCAGGCAGTTTCCGTGGCAATTGAATCGTCAGCGCATCTGCAGAGCGCGTCCATTTGATCTTCTCGGTGCTGCCCATCAGCTCGATGCTGACAATCTCACTGTCGAGCAATCCGCCTTTCGCGAGAGTCTTGACCACGATGTCTTCTGTTGGCGGGGCCAGCACAAAGACGTAGAGCTTGCCGTCTCTGGTGGTGAAGCGGACGTCGTTTTGAGAGAACGGCCTCTTGTTTTCTCCCTGACGGCCGTCCTTCATTTTCAAGGGACCCTCGCCGAAGGTTTTCCAGGGGCGGGTGCCGTAGATACCCTCGCCGTTGATTTTCAGGAAGCTCCCAAAGGCCGTCAGGTAGGCGGCCTGATTTTCGGGCAAGGTCCCGTCGCCGCGCAGGGCAATGTTGAGCATGACGACTCCGTTCTTGCTGATGGCATCGACCGCGTTCCCAACCATCACCGGGATGCTCATTCTGTTGACGGCGCCTTTACGATAGAACCAGTTCCCCGAAAGATCGGTCGCCCACATCCAGGGCTCTCGTTTGATGTCTCCGGCGCTGCCTCTCTCGAGGTTGTAGGTAAAGGCGGCCCTGTCTGCCCTGGCATCTTTGAACGAGAGCACGACGGTTTGCTTGCCGTGGTTCTCCTTCAGGTCGCGGTTGAGGTAATCGGTGAAGAGTTTGATGCCGAGTCCCTTGCCCCCTCCGATTTTCGGATAGGGCGAATCGTTGTTGAACATGTCGGGATCATACTTCTCGATTATGTCCCAACAGCGGGCATACCAGTGCTCGTTCCAACTGTCCTGTGTTGAATAACCCCTGGGATCATAGTCCATGTTGAAGAACTTCCACTCGGGGGTGCCGGGCTTCTGGTACTTGCGGGCGTTCGCGAAAAATCGCGGCGACCAGTAGAGGTGGGTCGAGACACCGAATTTGAGTCCGTGTTTGGTTGCGGCCTCTTTCCACTCCTTCAGCGTGTCGCGTTTCGGTCCCATCTTCACCGAGTTCCAGGAATGGAACGAATCGTACATGTCGAAATTGTCGTGATGGCAGGCCACGGGCATGATGAAGCGGGCGCCGCACTCCTTGAAGAATTTGACCAGGCCGTCGGGATCCCATTTCTCGGCTTTGAACAGCGGAATCAAATCTTCATAGCCGAACTCGGAAGGATGCCCGTAGCGCTCGGTATGCCACTTCGTCAAGACCTCCGACATGCCCATCTCGCCCGTATAGTCATCCGGGACGACAGAATACATGCGGCGCGCATAGTGCGACCCGTCGTTCGGGCGGTTTTCGTCGGCAGCGGAAGGAATGCCCCAGTGCGTCCAGACACCGATCTTCCCGTTTTGGAACCACTCCGGCACCTGATAGTTCGCGGCCATCGACTCCCATGTCGGCTCAATCTCCGTGACGCCGTTTTCCGAAGTCTGTGCTCCCAGCGGATGGACTGCCAGGGCTGCAAGTCCTGCCACCAATACTGCTCTGAAGTCACGTCTATTCGGTGAGTTCATCATCTTCTCCGGTTTCTGGTCCCACCCAACGCTACTCCTCAGGTGCAACCTCTAAATCGTCGGTCGCAGGAGATCACTCGCTGCCTGTCGCCGCATCTTGCCATTGGATGCTCGCTGTTCGTTTCTGGATATCGAGTTGAACCGTTGCATGCCGAAAGGTTCGGGTATAGCGAAAACCGTCCTTCGTTGCCGGGCCGTTCGGAGGACCAAGGGGTCGGTCATATTCCGGAAACCAGCGCATCCAGCGGTCGTTCTCGTTGGCCGAGTATCCCTCGTGGATACGGAAGTAGCTGTGCTTCTCGGCGCAGATCAGGAAGATGGCCAGAGGATACGTGAGGCCCGCACGCGCCTGCGCATGGGATCCAACGGTCGCGTGTCCCTCGTCGATGCCCATGACGCTCGTATTTCTGGGCGAGGCGAACCCGGTGCTGAAGGCAATGATCTTGCCCTGGCGCGCGGCCTTCTGCATCGCGTCGATGCCCTTGGCCACATACTCCTCATAGCTGGCGCCGCCCACGTTGTGGAAGAACCCTTCCAGGTAAGACCCGTCGAAGTAGTCCAGATACTCGAGCCCTGCGTTCTCGAAGCGCGCACGGAGGATGTTGGCGATCATCAGTTCGTTCGGGCCGATGGCTTCGCGCGTTTGCTTCATCATCAAGTGGTAGCCGTCCATCGTCTGCTTCTTTTTCGCGGTGCCGATTTGCCGGGCGAGATATCCCGGCTCCAAGGCCTTGACGTTACCGTCGAGGAAGATGCCGTCGATGGCCGGGTCTACCGTTAAGTTCCTGCAAGTGTCCACCCACCACCTCCGCAGGTCCGCGCTGGACAAGTCGTAAGCCTCGACGCGATTGCGAACAAGCTTGGTGCTGCCTTTCTCGTCCTTGAGCAACCCTCCGGGGATTCGCTCGAGCCCCTTGTTGGCCGCATAGCCGCCGTAGTGGACCATGACGTTGCGGTAATAGAGGATCTTTACCTTTGAGTTGACCTCCTTCACCGCCCGAGCCGCGATCAATGTCCCCGCTTCGACCGAGCCGTGGTCCTGTTGCCCGTTGGCTTTCTCGAACGTGATCAGCGGGAACTTGGCCAAGAACGCAATCTCTTCGTCGGTATAGGACTTGGCCTTACGGATATGCATGTACAGAGGGATGCGATCCCAAGTGAACTGGGGATAGTGATCCTTGGGCACGAAGCGACTTCCATCACTGATGACCAAAGAACGATCATCCAGACGCCCCATTTTTGAGACGTCCAGCGGCTCGATCCCCAAGGCCAAAGCGGGACTGCCGGGCCGGAAACTGAAGTCGCCGCCCGCCGGGTCCACAAATAGAGGATCGCCAAAGCGACTTGCCTTCTCTTTGCCCACCGTCCGCATCCTGCGAAGATGCTCGTCTACCCAATGCGGGTCTGTCGGATGGTAGTAGAGATTCGAATCCATGTCCGTTTCGACGAGCTTGGGACCTCCACCTCCAGTTCGGTTTCCACTTCTCTGCCTTTCGGCATAGGCACTGCCCCCATCGGGATGAGACATGATAATGTTGCGCTGTGCCTTAGACCCTGTCACTGGAGCCCATTCAAAGCTGATATAGCCCCATCTGGGCACCACTGCCGGAGCCACAATGAAATTGTTGATGATATCGTTTACCCCCTTCGAGGCGATTCCAGCAGCAAAGCCGCCGTTGTTATAGAGGACGTTTCCATAGATGAGCGTCTCATGCTGATCATCATCGCAACGGATGCACGCCGGCAGAGATCGAGCCCGATTGTGATGCACATAGTTGTAGCGAATGATGTTCCCCGCCCCCGTCCCGGAGACATAGATCGCATTTCCGTCGGAGAGCAACTGCACGGAATGCGAAATCTCGTTGTATTCGAAGAGATTGTGCCGGGAATGAAGGTACTTTTCCCGACGCTGCCAACTTGCGTAGCCACCCCGTGCCCTTGCTCCGCCATCTTCTGCAATCTCGTGGCGACGTACAGTCCTGCCACCCTCGCCGTTTAGGCTTTGACCAGGATTCACTCGCGTGGTGATGAGCACCGCCGAATAGCCACTATGGTGCAACTCGTTGTGGACCATTCGGTTGTGGCCGCTTTGCCAGGCCCATAGGCCTGGGGAATGCCAGGTAATCTCACTGAAGTGATGAATATGATTATTGATAATGTCGTTGTGGTGGTTAACGTCTTTGGTGCCGGGTCCATAACCCGCCAGAAGGATTCCAGCCTCGCCCAGATGCGCCAGTTCGCAATTGGCAATGCGATTACGTTGCGCATGCAGATCCAAACGCACCCCCGAGCCTCCAGAATTGACAACTCTGCAATCTGTCACCCGACAATCTTCGGCCCCGCGGAATCGCAACAAGGCGGTAGGTCGATCGAACATATCCCAGTCATGCTGCATTCCCCAGCCCACA
>DATLAN010000446.1:0-16375 GCA_035527455.1 Thermoguttaceae bacterium | reverse complement strand
TCGCCAGCCACCGCGTCCACTTTCGTCCCGGCCGACATGATCCGCGGCCAGGAGACACAATAGTCAAAGACCTCGGCAACGGACACAAACGCCAACCTCACAAACTGACCCATTGAAACTTAGTGCCGTTGGGGCTTGCCCTGACGAAATCTGGCCGGCGAGGTAGGTCAGGGCTTGCCCTGACGAAATCGAGAAACCCGGCGGCCGGCAGGAGAATCCGTCAGGGCAAGCCCTGACCTACATGCCTTAGAACCTCAACTTCTCCGGCAGCAGTTCCCTGACGTGGTCCATCAGATCGGCTTTTCGCGGCCGTTCTTCCTGCGGCGTGACGGATCCGTCGGACACTCCGGCGGCGGAGGACAACGGGACGTTCTCTTCCAGAAACCGCGGCCAGTAGCCGCTGAGCAGCCGGAGGCAGTCGGAGATCTGACCGTTCTCCAGCCGGATGTGGGCCCGCGTAATCAATTCGGCGAGTTGCACGTTCTCGTTGGTGCTGAAGACCTTGTCGAACAACTGGACGTCGTCGATCCACACCTCGCCCGGTCCCTTCAGATCGAAGCGCACGCGCAACTGGGAAAGCCCGTCCAACGGCAGGTCGTCGACCTTGAAGATGTATTCGGCCCATTGCGTCGAGATCGGCACGGCCCGGTTCCCACCGGGGAAAGCCGCTCCGACTTGGGCATAGCGGTAGTAATATTCCCCGTGACGTTCTCCCTCGAGTGCCAGCCAAAGGGTCGGTTGACGCGCGGCGTCGGCCACGCGCAGCCAGACCGACATCGACAGCCGCCCCGTGGCCGGCGGCTCGAATGCCGGGCCGACCAGGCAAGCCCACGGGCCGTCGGTGCTCAGCCGGGCCGACCGCTCTCCGCCGTGCGGCAGCTCGGGATCGCTTTCGATACGCACGCCGAGTTGTCGGGTGACGGCCCAGCCGGGAATCGGCGTCGCGTCTCCAGGCGGCAGCTCGAAAGCGGCGTTCTCGAGGACCTTCAAGGGAGGAGGCGGATTGCGGAGCGAGGCCGCCCGGGCCGTCAACTCCTGGATCTGCTGCCGGTAGACTTCCGCAACCGCGGGCGAGAAACTGACTTGCGGCCGGGAGAGGACGACGGTCGGTTCCGAAAGCACCACGGCCACCAGGTCGTACGGCTCCAGCTCGACCAGCCAATACGTTCCGTCGGCGTTGCGTCTTAGCGGCGTGACGTGTCGGCGGCCGGTCAACTCCTGAAGTCGGCAACCGGCCGGAGCGTCGACCTGGACCCAGGCGGTCGCAGGGAAGGGGGCCTCGTTGACCGCGTACACGTACGTCTGATTGGCGTGCGCGGCGTAACGGAACGTCACCGGTTGCGACGGGCCGGCGCCGCCTTGCCCGGCGGCGACCTGCTGAAAACGCACCGCCGGCAAGAGGCGATAGGCGGCCACCAGATCCCGGACGGAGTCTTCCTGCCCCAACGACAACATCCACCCCCCGTCGACCAGCACTTGGGAATCGAGCGCAGCCAGGCTGTGCGCGAAGCGGCGCCGGTTCTGCCGGCCGGAGGGCGTCGGCTGAGCAACCAGCCACGTATGGCTCGGCTGGAATGGGCTTTTCTTGTCGAACGATTCGACGCGGACTTCCTGCGGCCGGTGGAAGAGCAAGCTGCCCGGCGTGGAAACCGCGCCGAAGTAATGGTCCACGTCGGGCATCTGGTTCAGTTCCAAGGCCACGGCCTTCGCACCCAGACGCCCGGCGCCGACGATCAGTTCGGGCCGCAACAACACCGGCCCGGCGGCGTTCTCGCCGCCTTCGCCTTGATAGAGCCGCACGTCGATTCCCGCCTGCAACAAGGTCTCGGCCACGGTGGTCCTTCGCGACAGCACCGGATGGAGCCGGTCTTCGATCTCGTCTCCGGTCAGCATGCCGGCGCCGGCCAGGAAGAGCCGGCTGCCCGGCTGAATCGCCTGCAATTCCTTCTGCACACGAAGATAGAATCGACTCAACTGGTCGGTTCGCCACTGAAGCCACGCTTGGCGATGCGGCGGGCTGCCCAGCAGTGCGGCCCGCTCCGTCCACCGGCCGGGACCCGCTCCGGACACCTCGACGCCCGTGTCACGCTGGAATCGGGCGATCGTCGCGTCGTCCATTCCCCACTCGGGGCCCGGCAACACCGCGTAGCCGTCGGCCGAAAGCCGGACGGCCAGTCCGGCGAACGATCGGTGGCCTCGGGCGTACCTGGCCGCCAGTTCCCGGATCACGTCCAGCATCGCCTCCTGGACACGAGGGTCCAGCACGTTGTAGTAGGGGGCCAATCCGCGGCGGGCCGGATGCGCTTGCGGCCAGGAGACGCCTTCGGGGCCGATCCACTGGAGCCCCGCGACGGCCGGATCGCCGGTGCGCAACTCGGCTTCCAAGGCCGGCAGCGGCGCGGCGAATTCGACCATCGGGATCATCTGCAACCCCTCCCGATCGAACAGCCGAAACAGCATCTCCAGCACGTCCTTGCGAACCGGGTCCGGCGCCGTGGCCAGGAAGACGCCCGTATCGTATCGCGGCGTGGGCTGCAGCAATTCGCTCGGATAGATGGTGCTGCCGTCGGCCAGTACCGAAATCATCAAACCGTTGTAACCGACGTAGTGCAAGTACTCGACCAACCGCGTTCCGCTCTGGTAGAACGTTCGCCAATCGTCCAGCGTCCGGCCGGTCGATTCGCCCACCGAACCGTCGGCGGAAAAGTTCTCGGGAAACAGCGGCCGGTCGAAATAGGCCGCCAGCAAGCGTTCGGGTTGCTGTTGAGGGCCTGCGGCGAACTCCCGCGGCAAATGGTCCCAGCCGCCCAGCACGCGAATCTTCCCATAAACGGCCGCCGAGCGGTCGCGGAGATTCGTCAACAGCACCATCGGATGCTTCGTACGGGGCCAGAAGACCAGCCGGTGCTTCAGCGGGCGCGGCGGAGAACCGGCTTCGATCGCGTCCCACTCCAAATCGACACCCGAATCCAGCCCCACCGGCAGCAACGCCCCGGCCGCATTCGGCTCCAGAATGCTGATGCCCAGCGTCTGAGGCACGTCGCTGGGATAGCTGACTTCCAGAATGTGTGGCGCCCCCGGTCGATCGATCGAAAGCGTGTAGGCCTCCCAACTGACGTCCGGCGACTGGCGGCTGGGGTTCAACCGCACGAACTCGCCCAGCGGATGTTGCAGTGTCGTCATGTTGTCGTTGCCCAGAGGTCCCTGGCCGAGGCCGGGGATCTTCAAGGGATTGGGCAACTTGGCCAACTGCTCGCGCCACGTCGGATTGGCCGGGTCGATCTCGTCGCCGATGCGCACCAGCTCCTGCCGCTGGTCGGTGGACGGCAACGGCTGCCGGTCGCTGAGCACCAACAGTTGGATCTTCCGCCGGGCCACCGTTTCCGTCTTCTTCCAGTCCAGCGGTCTTCGGACGGCCTGCTGCCACGGGCGATCGTACGTGGCCGTGATCACCAGGTCGTACACGCCTTCCTGACGCGGTACGAGGACTTCCATCGGAATGTCCACCGGTTGGCCGGCCCGCATCTCGTAGCCCGTCGACCACAGCTTCTGACCGTCCTGCACGCCGATAAGCTCCACGGTGATCTGGACCTTGGTGCCGGCGGCCACAGGCAACAGATGAGGCTGTATCGAGAAGCGGAACCGCTCGTCTGCTTTCTGTTCTGCCGAGAACACCAGCAGATCGCGCAGAAAACGTACTCGCAACCGATCGCCCGGTGCCCGGCGTACCAAGAGCCGGTTTCCCCGCGCGTCGAGTTCCTCATCGTGCGTCGCGCCGACCAGCTTGGCCAGCGGAATGGCGATCTGCTTCGGCTGTGCCGGATCGTCGGCGGCCGTCAACTCCATCAGCAGTTCGGCCTCCAACGGGGCGCTGACCAGCAAGTCGACGCCGTCGTACGTTCGCGCACTCCGCTGGCGGATCGTCAATTGCCCGTTTTCGATCCAGATCGATCCCGGCACGTCGGCTTCGATTCCCAACGGCCGAGCGTCCGAGAGCGTGCCTTGACTGACGGCGACGGTTCCCGCCCAACGCTGCTCGCCGCCGCCCCATTCGATGCGCAACCGCATCGTTTCCTCGGCCGCCGCCGGTCCGCGCGGCGCCGACGCCAAGCACGCCAGAAGCGCAAACCGACAGACCCACCGTACAGCCGCGATCGCCACGGCCGGTGCATGCCGACTCCGCGATGCTCTCGGACCTCCTTGTCCGATCATCCTCAGTCCAGTAAATCCGGGGGGTTCGGGGGATTCGCCTTCGAAACAAAAATTGGCGGGGGATTATATCCACAAGCCGGACGATTCGCCTACCCCGAATTACCCCCGATTTTTCCAGGCTCCAGGGTTGCACGGGCGGCAGTGGCAAGCCGTCCGAATTACTTGTCGTCGAGCAACTCGACGGCCTCGAACTTGCGGCCTTCGAGCATGGCCAGGCTGGCCCCCCCGCCGGTGCTCACGTGGGAAACGCGGTCGGCGAACCCGAGTTGCTGGATGGCCGCCGCACTGTCGCCGCCGCCGATGATGCTGACGCTGTCGCCCTCGGCAATGGCCTGGGCGACGGCCTTGGTGCCCTCGTCGAACGGAGGCATCTCGAACACGCCCATCGGACCGTTCCACACGACCGTCTTGGCGCCCTTGACCACGTCGGCGTACAGCTCGGCGGTCTTCGGCCCGATGTCCAATCCCAGCCATCCGTCGGGGATCTGATCGGCATCGACGATCTGCTTGTTGCAGTCGCTGCGGAACTCGTCTCCGCAGTGGGCGTCCACTTGCAGCATCAATTTGTCGCCGCCCTCGGCCAGGAGTTCCTTGGCCAGATCGACCTTGTCCGGTTCGACCAGGCTCTTGCCGACCTTCCCGCCTTGGGCCAGCGAAAACGTGTAAACCATGGCCCCCCCGATGAGCACCTTGTCGCAGATGTCCAGCAAGTTGCGGATGACGGGGATCTTGTCCGAGACCTTGGCCCCGCCGAGGATGGCCACGAAGGGGCGCTGCGGATCGGCGATCGCCTCGGTGAGGTAGCGGACCTCTTTGGCCACGAGGAACCCGACGACCTTGGGCTTCTCACCCATCGCCTGGGGGACGGCAACCATCGAGGCGTCGGTACGATGGCAGGTGCCGAACGCGTCGTTGCAGTAGACGTCGGCCATGTCGGCCAGCGCCCGGGCGAATTCGGCGTTGCCCTTCTTTTCGCCCGCATTGAACCGCAGGTTTTCCAGCACCAGCACGTCGCCGTCGGTCAGTCCGGCGGCCTTGGCCTGGGCGTCTTCGCCGACCGTGTCGGCGGCAAAAGCGACGTCCTTGCCCAGCAGCTTCCCCAATTGCACGGCGGCCGGTTCGAGGCTGAACTTGGCGTTATCTCCGCCCGGCTCGGGCCGTCCAAGATGGCTCATCAGGATCAGCCGGCCGCCCCGGTCGATGACCGACCGGATCGAGGGCAGTGCCATGACGATCCGCCGGTCGTCGGTGATGTGGCACTGCTCGTCCAGGGGCACGTTGAAATCCACCCGCATCAGCACCGTCTTGCCGCTTACGTCCACGTCTTCGATCGTTTTCTTGGCCATTTCCGCTTTCCTCGCCTGCCATTGGGGAATGTTTTCACTTTGAGAAACGCGCATCTTAGCCCAACTTCGGCGGGCTGGAAAGTGGCAGGGAGGGACGAGGGGCGAGGCCTTTGGCCGCAGCCAAACGGCGGGCAACCCCGCCCGCTAAACGGTGTTTTCACAACTGGTTATGTCGAACATGCGCGCACCGCCTCGACCTCGCCGTTCAGCTCCTACAATGGAGAAAAGCAACTCGGACTGGCCTAACCCCTGGCCCCTCCCCCCCCGGCCGATATAATCGGGGGATGTTCAACGCCCGGCTCTGGAATATTACGCTGCGGACGGCCCATATCGCGGCGATGGGTGTGCTCTTGGGGGGGCATGCGTTCGTGCCGGCCGAACAGCGGGACCGCTTGTTGTTGAGCCTGTGGCTGACCATTGGGACGGGAGCTTGCCTCGGGCTCTTGGAAACCGGCGGGAGGTTGACCTGGTTCCATCAGGGACGCGGGCTGATGACGCTGGGAAAGCTGGGCTTGCTTGGCACCGTACCATGGTTGTGGGAGTACCGGGGCTTGCGACTGGCCGTCTTGCTGACAGTCGTGGTGATCGCCTCGGTCGGTTCCCACATGCCGGCCCGGTTCCGATACTATTCGGTCGTCTACCGGCAGATTCTCGAATGCCGCAACGGGCCGGGCACCGCACGATTGGACGCCGAGTCGATACCCTCGGTGGAACGGTGACTTCATCCCGGGATTTTCTGAATTCTTGCGAATCCAGCTACAGGATTTATGCAACTACGCGGTGAACTGATGAGCCACGCCGACTACAGCCGGGCCGATTTCGGCAGCAACCCGTTGATGTTCTATTACGAGGTCACGCTGGCCTGCGATCTGGTGTGCAAGCACTGTCGGGCGTCGGCCCAGGAGGCGCCCCATGCGGAGGAACTCTCGACCGATCAGTCGAAGGCCCTGATCGAGCAGGTCACCACGTTTCCCCGTCGGCCGATGATGGTCTTCACCGGCGGCGATCCGCTGAAACGGGCCGACCTGTTCGAGCTGATCCGCCACGCGGTGGGCCAGGGGATCCAGGTCGCCTTGACGCCGTCGGCCACGCCGTTGGCCACTCGCGAGGCTTTCGAGCGTGCCCGAGAGGCCGGCGTGCGGCGATTGGGCATCAGTCTGGACGGGGTCGACGCGGCAACGCACGACGCCTTCCGCGGCTTCGAGGGGAGCTTCGAGCGGACGATGGAGATGGTCGATGACGCCCGGCAGTTGCAGATGGCCGTGCAACTGAACACGACGATCACCCGGCGGAACGTCCACCAGATCGACGCCATCGCCGAGCTTCTGACCGCCAAGGGGATCGCCATGTGGGCGGTCTTCTTTCTGATTCCCGTGGGCCGGGGCGTCGAGGAGGAGCGGATCAAGCCGGAGGAATACGAAACGGTCTTCGAGCGGCTGTGGCACCACGCCAACGTGCAGCCTTACAGCGTGAAAACGACCGAGGCCCCGCATTACCGCCGCTACGTACTCCAGCAGGGCGGCGATCCGCTGGCGGGGCCGACCGGCCAGGACGACACGGCAGGGCGGCGTGGACATCGGGCCCCGTTGGGCGTCGGCGACGGCAAGGGGATCATGTTCGTCAGCCACACCGGCGAGATCTATCCGGCCGGGTTCCTGCCGCTGTCGTGCGGCCGTTTTCCGGGGGATTCGGTGGTCGAGGTGTATCAGAACCACCCCACGTTCCGCGCCCTGCGCGATCCCGACGGCTTCCAGGGACGCTGCGGCATCTGCGAGTACCGCTACGTCTGCGGCGGCAGTCGCGCCCGGGCGTACGCCGTCACGGGCGATCCGCTGGAGACGGAGCCGGATTGCGTCTACATTCCCAGGCAGGGCGCCGTCGTAAAGTAGCCGTCTCGCTCCGCGAGACGTGGCTCCTTCTCGCCGCGGCGGAGGGTGGCCCGGGTGGCACGCCCTGAGGAACGAAGGGCGTGGTTCGTGGCCGGTTCACCACGCCCTTCGTTCCTCAGGGCGTGCCACCCAAGATGGTGAATAGGGCTACTTTTCTGCCGGTTTCTTCAGGGCGGCCCAGATCGACTCGGCCACCTGGCCGGCCAGGATCTTCGACCCCTCGGGCGTGAAGTGGACGTTGGCCGGCATCTGGATCTGCGGGAGCTTCGGCAGGGCGAATCCGTAAAGGTCGTCGATGGCAATGCCCTCGCGGTCCATGATCTTCTTGGCCGTCGCGTTGTAAGCGATCACGTCTTCGTTGGTCCGCGGCGGCGAGCAGCCTTCGGGCACCGGCGTGGTGCTGCACCAGATCAGCTTCGCACCGGTCTTCTTCAGCCGGGCGACCAACTGCTCCATGTTCTTCTCGTACTCGTCGAGCGGCACCTGGCGTTTTCCCTCGATGAACTTCAAGTCGTGCAGCCCCCAGTTGAAATGGATCACGTCCCAGCGGCCGTCGCCCAGCCACTCGTCGATCCGTTCCAGGCCGTGGATCGTCGGGCCGCAGTTGGTCGGGGCACGGCGGACGTTCGCTTTGCCGGCCAGCTCCGCTCGGGTCGGCAACGTGTAGCCGATCGAGATGGAATCCCCGATCAGAAGCACCCGGGGCAATGCGGGATCGTCTTCGATCGGGGCAAAGATGGGGCTCGGCGGACGTTTGGGTGCGGCGGCTTTTTCCTGCTGGGCAAAGCCGGACGCAAGAAGGCCGAACGATAAACCGAGACTCACGCCGGTCAACAGCATCACGCGCATGGTTTTCATGAGCATCTCCTTCCAGTGTCGTATGTCGTAGCACGTGGGGCACGATTTCATCGTGCCAGGCACGTTGAAAACGTGCCCCACGTTAGGATAGTTCGCCCAGGCCGGCGGTGCAAGCAGGTCGAACTTTCCAGCCAACCTGTCCGGCTATGGGAGCGACGTTGTTGTGCCGCCGACGCATGTCCGGACATGGGAAAACCGTTTTTTTGTCGTGCCGGACGTTGACCGAACACCGCATGGTGATAGAATGAGTCGATCGGCTTTTCGGCAGATCATCGATGCCCACCCGAGTTGCCGCTTGTCGGACCCGCCTTGGCGGTTGATCTGCCGTCTGCACGGAAGCGCTACCGATTGCCGGCGCGTTGTTGGCGCGTCTGCACTCTTGTCGCATTGTCGACAACCATAACCATGGGAGCAAGGAATGGAGCGTCTCGAGAGAGCCTCCGGTTTGAGGATACGTCTGCGCAGAAAGGGAACTGTTCCAACGGGAATGTCGATGAAAGTCAAACTGGTCAGCGTGGATTCGTGGAAGTCGAGGCGGAAGATCATTACGCACAGGCTGCCGACCACCATTGGCCGAAGTGCCGAGGCGGCGATCCACCTGGACGATTGTTGGGCGAGCCGCCGCCATTGCGAGATCGACGAGATCGACGGCACGCTGGTGGTCCGCGATTTGGGATCCACGCACGGCACGTTCGTCAACGGACACCGGATCACCGAGGCCCGCTTGCTGCCCGGTGACATGCTGACGATCGGGATCAGCAGCTTTCGGGCCCAGTACAAGCGTCGCAACCAGCGGCCGGAGTCATGCACCCCCAAAGGAATCGATCTCTTTCCTCCCGGGCAATGACGGTTGGGCCCCGGGACGGGTGACCGCCACGGCGGCTGCGCGGTTGGCCCAGTGAGCCGCTTCCACCAGCGTACGGCCTTCCGACAGGGCGACCGCCAACGCGCCGTTGAAGGCGTCGCCGGCGGCCGTCGTGTCGACCGCCTGCACCGAACGGCCTTCCACCCAGGTGTCCGTCTCCTCCACGACCAAGCAGCCGCGGGCGCCCAGCGTGATCACGCAGCTTCGGCAGCCCATCTCCTGGAGCCGGCGGGCGGCAGCCACCGCACCGGGGCGGTCGTCGAAATCGATGCCCGTCAGCGCCGCCGCCTCGCCTTCGTTGGGCGTAATCACGTCGACCAGCGCCAGCGTCCCGTTTCGGCAAACGGCGTCGTCGGCGGGCGCGGGATTGAGAATGGTCAACAACCCGGAGCGTCTGGCCCGGGACAGTCCGCGGGCGACACTCTCCAGCGGCGACTCCAGGCAGGTAAGAAACACGCGTGCGTTGCGAAAGGTCTCCTCGCTCACGGCGTCCACGTCCTCGGGCGTCACATGCAGATTAGCGCCCGAGGCGACGCTGATCAGGTTCTCGCCCTGCCGGTCCACCAGAATCAAGGCCACGCCGGACGCTTCCCCGGGCACGGTCTTCAGATAGCGGCAATCGAGGTTTTCGCGGGCGAAATGGGCCAGCGCCTCGCGGCCGAAGGCGTCGTCGCCCACTGCACCGATGAAGGTCACCGGATCGGCGAACGCCCGGGCGGCGGCCACCGCCTGGTTGGCCCCCTTGCCGCCGTGGGCCCGGTAGAACTCGCCGCCGAGAACCGTCTCGCCCGGGGCCGGCAAACGGGGACCGCGAATCACCAGGTCGGTGTTGACCGAGCCGAGCACGATGATTTTGGAGGAGGACATCGCAGGTATTACTTTCTCAAGCTGTAAGGGGCGAGTGGAAAATGGGGACTGGCTCCGAGCCGCAAATGGTGTGACAGTCGCAAAGAAGGCTGCCGGCTCGGTGCCTGTCCCCTTTTTCCACGGGGTTCCAACAGTCATCGCCCGAAAAAGGCGACAGGCACCGTCGGCCACGCGAAATAGCACTGAGAAACCGGATCTCGACGGAGCCAGTCCCCATTTTCGCGACTTACTTTCCGATGCAGAAGCGGCTGAAGATCCGATCCAGGACATCGTCAGTGTACACGGCGCCGACGACTTTGCCCAGTTCGCCCAGCGCCACGCGAATCTCGGCGGCCACGAGTTCCTCGCCGCCGTTGGTGTGAAGGACCTCCTTGGCACGGCACAGGCTCTCGGCGGCCAGACGCAGGGATTCACGACAGCGGACCGCCGTGCCGGCAACCGCTCCGCGGGGCGACGACGCGGCGGTCAACACGGCGCGGCGCAGCTCGTCGCGCAGGGCATGAATCCCTTGCCCGGTCACGGCGCTGGTTTCCAGCACGTGGGATGTGAGGTGGCTTTGACGCGGCAGGTCCGTCTTGGTCCAGACGACGATCCGCTCGCCGCCGCCGGAAGCGAGTTGGTCACGTTCCCAGACGTCCAACGGCCGGGCGGAGTCGAGACAGAGGATGCACACGCCTGAGCGTCGCTTCTGCTCTTTAGCGGCGGCCCGAGCGGCCTTCCGTACGTCGTCCGGGACGTCCTCGTTTTGTGCGTCGTCGAAGGATTCCGCGATGGCATTGTCGCCGGCAAGTCCGGCCTCGAAGCCGGCCGTGTCGACAAGCTGGCATTTCACGCCGCCGAGATCCAGTTCGGCCGTAAGGTAGTCTCGCGTGGTGCCGGGATGCTCGGAGACCAGCGCTCCGGTGCGGCGGGCCAGGGCGTTGAACAGGCTGCTCTTGCCCGTATTCGGCCGACCGATCAGGACGGCACGGACCATCTCGACCGTCTCGCCGCGGGCGTCCATTTGTCGAGCAAGCTTCTCCACGTGGCCGGCCGCGTCGTCGAGCTGACGATGGAGCTGATCGGGCGTGATGAACGGGAGATCTTCGTCGGCGAAATCGAAACCGGCTTCCAGATGGGCCAGCAGGTCGACCAGGGCTTCACGCAATTCGTGCAGCGGTCGGGCCAATCCTCCGGCCAGTTGGGCCAAGGCGACGTCGAGTTCGCCGGCATCGGCCGCATCGATCACTCCCAGCACGGCCTCGGCCTCGGTCAGGTCGATCCGTCCGGCAAGAAAGGCGCGGAGCGTGAACTCGCCCGGTTCGGCCATCCTCGCTCCGGCCGTACAGAGGCAGCGGAGCACGGCGTCCAGCAGGGGAGGCGAGCCGAGCGTGTGCAGCTCGGCCACCGGTTGGCCCGTGTAGCTTCGTCGGTCGGGCCAAAGATAGAGTTCGCACGGCAACGGCGACGTAATTCCGGCAATTACGAGTGCCCCGGCAATCACGGCGGATCGGGTGAATGCGGGATCGGGAAGTTGACCGTCGGCCCGGAAAACCTTCTCCACGCACTTCCGCACGCCCGGTCCACTCAGCCGAACGATGCCGCGTGCCGCGCCGCCCGGCGGGGAAGAAACGGCAGCGATGGTATCGTCCAGCGGGTACATCGGGGAGGAGACTGAGTTGGAGGACTTCAGAGGTCAACAGTCGGAAATACGTCGGGAGCCGAATTCTGTTCCTAACGCCCGCCGACTGCGTTCGGCGGAATCCTCGTGCCGGCCGACGTTGCAGCGCGAGACCACAACCATCACAACCCCGGGGAGTGCAATCCCCGGGCGTTCCTCCAACGTCGCCGGGCCTCCGTCGGCTACTTCCTTCCGCGGCTCTTCTTGTGCTTCTTCTTGCTTCCGGCGGCTCCGTCGCGGCCGGAGGCGGCCGACGGTGAGCCGGGCTTGGCTGCCGGTTTCGGCTGGGGCTTCGCCTGGGCCTTTGCTTCCGCCCGCGATTGGGGTTGCGAGGCTTGTCCGGCCGGGGCGTGCTTCGGCAGGAATTTCCGCTCGGCCAATCCCCACAGGCTCGAGCAGATGAAGTAAAGGCACAGCCCGCTGGCCACCTTGAAGAACAGAAAACCGATGAAGACCATCATGAACTTCATGATCTTCTGCTGCATGGCGGCCTGCTCGTCGACCGGCGGGGGCATGAACATCTTCTGCTGCACGATGAACAGGATGATCGTCAGGATCGGCAGGAGATTGAAATAGGGGCACCAGTTGACGATGAAGTTCGGCACGAACGGCCAGCGGCCCCAGTCGAACAGCATATCGGGAGCCGCCAGGTTGGAGCACCACCGAATGCTCTGCGCGATCAGCGGGGCCTGACGCAGCTCGACGTCGACCATCAGCGCCCGATACAACGCAATGAAGATCGGCAACTGGATGAACAGCACCAGGCAGCCGCTTAAGGGGTTGTAGTTGTGCTTGCGGAACAAGTCCTGCTGGGCCTTGGTCCGCGCTTCGAGGTCCTTCTTGTATTTCTCCTGGATCTTCTTGATTTCCGGCTGCAACTGCTGCATCTTCTGGGCGCCCAGCGCCTGCTTCCTGCCCAAGGGGAACATGCAGCCGCGGACCAGCACGGTCAACAGGAGGATCGCCAATCCGTAGTTCTGCACGACGGCGTAGAACTGGTGCAAGATCCAAACCATCGGTCTGGCGGCCCAACTGAACCAGCCGTAGTAGACCAGATCGCCCAGTCCGTATTCGGCCAGCAGGTCCGGCCGCTTCGGCCCGGCGAAGATCTCGAACCGCCGCGCGACGCCTTCCAGGTCGTCTCCCTTCACGGTGAATTCGTGACTGACCAGCCGGCATGACGTGTCGGTAAGACTGACGCGTTCTCGCTTCGGTCCGACCCTCGTCGGCCGCCAAACGGCGAACTGATTGTCCTCGCCCTTGGGAATGAGAATGCAGGAGAAATACTGTGCGTCCACACCGATGAACGTCACCTCGCCTTCGCCGGGCACTCCCGTATCGTCTTCGGCGATTTTCGGGCAGCCGATCATGTCGAACGTGCCGGGCTGTTTGGAAATCACGAAGTCGCGCAGCCCCACCCCCTTGAACATCCGCCGGCCGACCTTGTTGGCGTACCAGAAACCTTCGGTCGGCAAGCCCGTCGGGCCGTCGAGCTGGTAGGCCACCACGTGGTCTTTCCCGTCGATGCTGCGAATGCCGATGTCCAACACCAGGTGATAGGCCCGGTAATTCAGGTCTTCGTTCGCCTTCTCGGGATCTTGTTCGTCGCTTGCTTTCTCCAACCGATAGGTCTTCGTGACCTCAAGGCCCCTTTCCGGCAAGCGGTGCAGGAACGTCACCCGCGTCTGGTCCGCTCCCTCGTCCATCTGCCAATCGGCGGTCAGCATCTTCAATCCGGGGAGTTCCAATCCGACGTAGTGAGGTCTGCCGTCGACGTCGGGGGTATCCGCAGAGAAGTGTTCCTCCCAATTGTCGCCGTCGATCACGCGCAGCGTGAGCAGAAACGACAGCGGGTCGCCTTCCTCGGGCCGGATCAAGGCCAACGGGTGATGCCCCAGTTCGACGTTGACGGTGATCGGTTCGCTTTGCTCTTCTTGAGGATTGTCCGGATCGCGCGGGGCAGCTTCCGGCTGGCCGGCGGCAACTTCCCTCTGACTCGGTCGAACATAGGTCACTTCCACGGTATCGCCGGGCCTGGTCGCCGCCAAAGCCCCATCCAGCGACTCGGGACCGCTGATCGGCTGCCCGTCAACGGCCACGATCAGGTCGCCCTTCCTCAGCCCGGCGGCGTAAGCGGGGCTGCCGTAGGCGTCCACCTGAACCGGGCAACCTCCTTTTCCTTCCTGTTGCACCGCCTCTTCGGCGGCCTTGCCGTCAATGACCAGGCGGCCGAGAAACCCGCTGCGATTTTCCTGGTCGCGGTAGCGGTTGCTGTTGAGATCGATCCGGCTGACGGCGGCGCCTCGGGTCGTCAGCACCACCTGCATGCGGTACGGATCGTTCGGATCGGCCGAACCCAGGGCGATCCAATCGGCGCTCTGCGGCTCGGGAGCAGCCACCTCGGCCGGCTCTTTCGCGGGCTTATCCTCGACCTCTCCTTCCGGCGTCTTTTCTTCCGGTTGTTCTTCGGTTTTGTCCCCAGGCTTCTCCAACGTCTTCTCAGGCGGCTCGGCTTCGCCGTCCGCGTCTTTCTCCGCGCCCTCGGGGGCCTGGGCCTGCTGGCCCGGCTGCGGACCGAGTTGCTTCATCAGCCACCCGTGGCCCAGCAGGATGGCGAGCGAGAGAATCAGGAAAAGGACAAACCGCCGTTCCATGCGTGGAAACCTCTGGTCGAAGGAAAGCTATGCGCGCAAACCGCCTACATTAGTCTATTCTCCCGGATGCGGGGAAACATGCAATGGCAACCGGCCGAGGGGGTCCTGTTGCGCGGACACTGTAATCCGGGGGGCTGACGGGCCTAACGTCCGTCACGAAGCCGATCGCCGAGGAAATTGTCCAGTTCGGGGACCGCGTAGATCTTCTCGATCGTCTGCTCCACCGGATACTCCACCCGGCGAAATTCAATCGTGTCGCCGTCCAAAACGACATAGCAGGACCGCGGGTCCCCGTCGCGGGGCTGCCCGACCGATCCCACGTTGATCATGGCCTTCTCGTCGCTGAAATGATACTCGTAGCCGAGGTCTTCCGGGCTGATGAAGTTGAAGCTTTCGGTGAATACGCCCGGCACGTGGGTATGGCCCTGGAAGGCGTAGCGGCGGACCAGTGCGAAGATCTTTTCCAGCTTTCGCCGGTTGTAAATGTCTTCGGGAAAAACGTACTCGTTCAGTGGATTTCTGGCCGAGCCGTGGACGAACAGCAGGTCGCCGTCCTGGTAATTCCGGGGCAGTTCGCCGAGGAAATCCCACCGGCGATCTTGGTCCATCATGTTGCCGCCGGAGTCTTCCAATTGGTTTCGCGTCCAGAAGATGGCCCGTTCCGCCCCGGAGTTGAAACCCTCGGGGTCGAACAGGGCCCCTTGGTCGTGGTTGCCCAGCAGGCAAATCCGGCATTTCATCACCAAGTCGATGCACTCGCGCGGGTTGGGCCCGTAGCCGACAATGTCGCCAAGACAGAGAATCTCGGAGATGCCCTGCTCGCGGATGTCGGCCAACACCGCGCGAAGGCTCTCGAGGTTGCTGTGGATGTCGCTGATGAGGGCTCGTTTCACGCTGTCCGACTTTCCAGCGCCCGCCGCACGAAGTGCCCCTGCCGACGGTGCCAAAAACGGGGAGTAGATGTCAGAATATCAAACTCTATTGTTGCAGAAGACTTCCGTCAAGTCGAGACACCTCTTGTGTGTCCGGCCGGCGCGCGGCAAGCTGTGGGGATGGCCCTTCGGCCGTGGGCTTTAGGGGGGATCGTTTGACCCTGGGGGCCCGATTCCGGAATTTTACATCTTATGGGTGGTATGCATTGCGGATTCTGGCATTGGAAACTACCGAGAAAGCCGGCAGCGTGGCCGCCGTGTGTGACGGCAACCTGTTGACAGAGCTGGAGTTAAGCCGTCGACAGAGGAGTGCCCAGTCGCTCGCCCCCACATTGCGGGTGCTCCTGGACCGGGTGGGATGGAGGCCGGCCGACGTCGATCTGGTGGCGGTCGCTATCGGTCCGGGTTCGTTCACCGGACTGCGGATCGGGGTGACGACGGCCAAGGTGTTCGCCTATGTGGCCGAAGCCGACATCTTGGGCGTCGATACGCTGGAGACGATCGCCGCCGGTGCTCCGGAAAACGTAACGTCTCTCTGGGTAGCCGTCGATGCCCAACGGGGGGAGGTCGTGGCCGGATCTTTCCAACGGGATCCGGACGGCTGGTTTCGACTTTCCGGCCCCGCAAGACTCGTTGAAATCGACGCCTGGCTGGCCGGTCTGCCTGCCGGAAGCATCATTACCGGCCCGATCCTTCGCAAGCTGTCCGACCGCGTGCCCTCACACGTCACCCCGCTTGCTCCAGAGTATTGGTCTGCGAAGGCCGCCACAGTTGCCCGTTTGGCCGCCCGAGATTACGCCGCCGGCCGCCGCGACGACGCATGGAAACTCGTCCCCCGCTATTCCCGCCGCAGTGCGGCGGAGGAGAAGTGGGAGCGGAAGCAAAGAGATGGGAAAACGCGTTCCTAGACGAAACGAGCCGGCCGAAGAACACGATGAACTCCGATCACGGTGGAATTCTGATTCTATGAAAGAGCGGTCCTCCTGGTGCTATACACGGTGTAGTGTGTTTTTTCACCCACCCAAGCACAAGCAGGAGGACCGAAAGATGTTATACCTGGCCATCGACCAGCACCGCAAGCAATTGACCGTG
>DATLAN010000445.1:0-4227 GCA_035527455.1 Thermoguttaceae bacterium | reverse complement strand
CTTGACGACCCGCTGAATCGCCCGGCCGAGCACGCGGGTGGCCGCGTCGATTTTCCGGAATAGGCGTTGCTACATCAGTCGGCTTGTTCGGAAAATTGCCGGGGTCGCGGAGCGACGGGCGCCCCCGCGCAGGGTTAGTTTCGCTGCAAACTTGTCACTACGGCTGCAAATCGCGGCGAGTTTGAGGTCATCTGAGCGGTCACTATGCCGGAAGCGGTCAATGGAGTGGGCAAGGCATGGGTTCGACGGTTTCGGAAATCGTCGTTTCGGCGCCACCACAGGACAATGACCGCAGTCTATTGACGCGCCCGGTCGCAGGACGGGATAATGGGGGGTGATAAGATGTGTCGGGAGCGGGGAGAATCTGTCAGTCTTGACCGCACGATTGGACATACGGAATAGCCCCCGCAGCGCGATAGGCTGCAACGCGTCAGTCCATAGGTGATACGCGGGTCAGTCGAAAACCAGGTTATCGGACTAAGTAGTCGCGCGGGGAATCGGGATCGATCGAATTGGAGGACACGCACGATGGTGATCCGTGGCGTCAGCGCCACGAAATCGCCGCGTTGCCGAACCGACGAACGGCCGTTACCATGCAGGCACCAGCTCGCTTCTCGGATCAGGCTGCGGTGGCAGCCGCGGAGGTAGCAAGAAGCCTTGCGCAATTCGAAAACGCCCGATAACCAATCGCCGGACCGGAGCCGCGGGTCTGGCGGGAATCAAGTAGCAGCGCTGACTGCCGCGGCTCGGTCAGCTTGGTCGTTCGAGGTATAAGATTATGATGCACAGGAAAACAACAAGACGTGCCTTCATGAAGGCAGTAGCCGTGGCGGGTGTGCTGATTGCATCTGAGCACCTCGGTTTCGCTGCTGCCGAGAAAACGGCTCAACCTGACATCCTTCTGATCATGCCCGATCAGATGCGAGGAGATTGTCTGTCCATCCTCGACCACCCGGCGGTTCGCACCCCGCAAATGGACCAGCTTGCGGCACAAGGTGCGCTGTTCCGTCGGGCCTATACTACGGTTGCGTCCTGTATCCCGGCACGATACGCACTTCTCACCGGTCTCTATCCGCAGACAAGCGGTGTTGTAGGATTCAGGGCAAAGCCGATCGCTACGCCGCCGTTTCCGGAACTGTTGGCGAAAGCCGGCTACGCCACTGTGCTCGTTGGCAGAAACATGCATCAGGCGAGTCAAAGCGGCGACTGTGGGTATCAGAAGCGGATTCTAGGCTCCACCTATGTGAATAACGATGCATATGACAGCTTCCTGAGGGAGGAAGCGCCGGAGTCCGGCGGGATCAAAGCGCTGGTCGAGAGAATTGGAGTCACGTATAACCACTGGCAGGCACAACCATGGCCGTTGGCGGACGAGCTGCATCCCACCGAATGGGTCGTCACGGAGTCGCGCAAAGTGGTTGGGGAGACAGATGCCGAACAACCGCTCTTTCTGACAACGTCATTTTACTCCCCGCATCCGCCGCTTTTCCCTCCGAAGAAATACTTCAGTGCATATGCGGAACGGGAACTTCCCTCACCCGCACGTGGCGATTGGGTCGATTGGAAAGCACTGTCGCCAAAAGGCGACCAAGTGGGTCATCGCGTCCTGTTGGAAGCCGAGACCCTGTGTGCGGCTCAGGCAGGCTACTTTGGACTCATCGAACACCTGGATAACCGAATCTCCTTACTGGTCCGCGACTTCAAGGCCCGGAGCGAGAGATCCGGACGTCCCTGGGTCATCGTGGTTACGTCCGACCACGGCGAGATGTTGGGAGATCACGGCTACTTCCGAAAATGCGAGCCGTATGAGGGATCGGCCAATATTCCACTGATCATCAGCGGCTCCTCGGAATTGGGGTTCCAGCCTGGTTTGCGTGTCGAACAGCCGGTCTGCCTGGAAGATATCATGCCTACCTTGCTTGCGTTGGCAGGTACAGAAATCCCAGCCAATGTGGACGGCGTCGATCTCGTGCCCACGTTACGCGGAGAGGAACAAGCAATTCGGGACTGGCTGCACTTCGAACACGCGCCGTGTTACAGCCAACAACAAGCATATCACGCCCTTACCGATGGTCGTTTCAAGTATATCTGGCGACCTGCAGACGGCAGCGAACAACTGTTCGACCTCGAAAACGACCCTCATGAAGAACGAGACCTGTCGAAAGACGAATCCCATGGCGCAACGCTCGAAGAGTGGCGTACACGCCTTATTCAGCGCCTCGCCGACAGACCTGAGGGGTTCTCCAGGAATGGCCAGCTCCTATCGGGCCGCCCTTATCGTCCGCTAATCGACGGTGAGACGAACATGAATCAATGAAGCTCCGCTTCGGTCTTCGCGAAATCGCTCTCTCACAACGATCCGACGAGGAGAAAAGGGTCCTGAACCGGTCCTGGACCCTTGATGGAAGATGACTTGCCGCGGACCTCCGTCATCGACGAACGGGCGGCGCGGCCACGTCCCCCGGCGATCTCCAGCAGCCTTTTTTCAGGCATCATTGATCCGGGGCGATTTTCAACAACTCATCGACGTCCCACAGTTCGACCGTTTGCCACTCGCCTCGTACCGCCAAGATCCGGCCCACCGGCGAGAACTCGACATTCCAGAGCATCCCTGAAGAACCCGGCGTAAATGTCCGTACGTTTCGCCGCCGGGCCACATCCCAGAGTTTCACGTCTCGGCTGAAGCGGGCGATGCTGGCCAGAATCTTGCCGTCCGCAGAAAACGAGAGACCCAGCACCCCCTGTCCTTCTCCGTGCCACATCATTCCTCCCTGCGGTGCCTCCAGGGGATTGATTGAGAGATCCCAGAGGTCGATCGGTCCTTCCTGTTCAAGACTCACAGGATCTACATGGATTGGCCAAATGTGAATCCGGCCGATGGCGAGGAATCGGCCGTCTGGCGAGAAGGCTAGGCACAAATCGGTACTCTTGCCTACGGTTGCCCCTTGTTTCTCCTGCCAGGTTCGCGTGTCCCACAAAGTCAAACCGTCTTTCGAGTTCTGCGCGGCAAACACCTTGCCATCGGGCGAGTACGCCATGGGGGATTCCGTCGCCACGGGAAACCTGCCATGCCCGAGTTCTATCCTGTGCCTGATCTTCCCCGACGACAAATCCCAGACAAAAATCGAGGAACGGAAACGGACGGCCTCGGTCTTGCCGTCGGGCGAGAATAGCATCCATCGAGGGCGAAGGGCGTCCTTCCCCTCCAAGGTGACGGTCTTCTCGAGAGTCAACTCCGGTACGGTCAGCAGATGAACCGCGAAACGGTCGCTCACAATCACCATCCTTCCGGAGGGCAAGAAGACGACGCGTCCCAGGCGCGGGATCTTGGCACGCCCCAACTCTTTTCCCGTGGCAACGTCCCACAACCTTATCTCGCTGCCAGCGGTCGTTGTCACCAACGTCTTCCCGTCAGGCGAGAAGTCCGACGAAACAACGGTGTCATCGTGCTTCAGCACGCTGACAAGGCCCACCGGCCGAGCGGCCGCGGCGGGCGGATCTTCGGCGCGTGTTCGGCCGCCGAGGCCTCCCGAAAGACCAACCGTCAACGCAATGACCGTGACAAACATCTGACGTTTCATGGCGTCTCACCCTTTCTGTGCCGCTGTCGGCCACCGGTCTGAGTCCATCCAGATACCACACGGCGGACAGGCGTCATACAGGTCACCCCGTTATCCCCTACCCCAACCTGATACCCTTCTATCACAAGCAATAGGGTATCAGGCGGACCCGCCGATGGAAAGCAAGACGAGAAAAAGGGCCCCGGACCGGTCCTGGGCCCTTTTGGGAGGAATAGGCAATGTGACGCGCTGGAAGCAGGGATTGGCTCCCGGCCGCTCATTCCCGGCGGAAATCCGTGCCGGGCAGGGTGAGGACGAAATCGGGACCGAAGGCCGTTGCGGGCGTGGAGAAGCCGGGGGGTGACGCGCCGGCGGAGACGCGATCAACGGAAGCCAACGCCGAGAGGACCGTGAAAAGGTATCCGTCGGGCGTTTCCAGCGTGGCCTCGGCCGAGCGGCCCTCGGCGTCGCGGACGCGGCCCCAAAGGGAAGCGCCGCCGGCCTGCCCGCCGCGCGACGGGGTGCTCTTGACGACCCGCTGAATCGCCCGGCCGAGCACGCGGGTGGCCGCGTCGATTTTCCGGAATAGGCGTTGCTACATCAGTCGGCTTGTTCGGAAAATTGCCGGGGTCGCGGAGCGACGGGCGCCCCCGCGCAGGGTTAGTTT
>DATLAN010000444.1:0-8177 GCA_035527455.1 Thermoguttaceae bacterium | reverse complement strand
CGCAGTTCCGGCACGTGGCTTCATGCGGTCTTTCTACACCGGATGCCGGAACTGCGCTGCGCTGGTTCCGGCCTACTCGTCTCTTGGTGCCCCCCGCCGTCCGTCCGTTTTTTTCTCTCGCCGTTGAATTTCTTCAACGGTCCTCCTGACAGCCAAGGTCTTTCTGGCGTGCGAAACCGGCGAGGCGACCTCGAAAGTGTTTGTGCTGCAAGGACTTGGATTCGCCGGTCGATTTCTGGATGGGAGCAGCCCGGCGGCGGCGCGCCGTTTGCTCGATCAGTCGGCGGCAAGGGCACCTTGCCCAGGAGATTCGTGAGCATCGCAAGACTTGCAAGAAGGAACCATGATGGCCCCTGTTATCGCCGAACCGCCTACCGTTGCCTATCCGCTGTACGAGTCCGTGGGGATATTCGACGCGCCCTCGGCCGTTCCCCAAATGGGGCAAGTCGTTGCAGAATATCCTCGCCGAACGCGACCCCGCCGAGTCGCCCGACCACCGATCTCGCTGGCCGGGAAACGGCTGGAAGCCGGACAGGCGCTGGTCGAGCCGGAAGGCAACCTCTCGGTGGGCTACCAGTTCGCCAAACGCGTATTGGACTTGGCGGGAGCCCTGGGACTCCTGATCGTCTTCGGGCCGATCATTCTGGCGATCTTCCTGATCCTGCTGGTCACCACGCGAGGCAAGCCGCTGTTCTGGCAATACCGCGCCGGGTATTGCGGCCGCCCGTTCAAAGTGTTCAAGTTCCGCACCATGGTCTTGGACGCGGCGAGCCGGAAACACGAGGTCGCCAACGAGCAGCGCGGGCCGGTCTTCAAGAACCGGCACGATCCCCGCATCACCCGCATCGGACGCTTCCTGCGCAAGACCAGCCTCGACGAGACTCCGCAACTGTTCAGCGTGCTTCTGGGTCGGATGTCGTTGGTCGGTCCTCGCCCGCTGGTGCTGGAGGAAGTGGCCCAGTTCAAGGCGTGGCAGCGTCGCCGCTTGTCGGTCAAGCCGGGTTTGACGTGCCTCTGGCAGATCAGCGGCCGCAGTGAAATCGGCTTCGAAGACTGGATGCGGCTGGACATCTGGTACGTGCGGAATCAGAGCTTCTGGACCGATCTGAAACTGCTGCTGCTTACGCCGACGGCCGTCCTGGCCGGCCGGGGAGCCTATTGAACCGAGGGTGCCATGTTCGATCACGACTATCATGCCACGGCCACGCTGGAGGCTCCCGCGACGCATGACGCCCCTCGGAAGCAAGCCGCTTCGGATCGTTCGCTGACGGTTCTGGGCGTGAACATCACCGACGTGACCAAGCCGCGGGCGCTGGAACTTCTCGAAGAGTTGATCCTGCAATACGACGGCCGTACGCGAAGCGTCTTCTTCGTCAATGCCCACACGCTCAACCTGGCCGCCGCCGATGAGCAGTATCGCGCGGCGCTTGATTCGGCCGATTGCGTGTTCGGCGACGGGACCGGCGTGCGTTGGGCCAGCCGATTGCATGGCCACCGTGTCAAAGACAATCTCAACGGCACCGACCTGATCCCGGAGTTCCTGCACGCAGCGGCCGGCCGGGGATACCGCTACTTCCTGCTGGGAGCCGACGACCAGACGATTCGCCGCGCCGCGGGATATGCCGACGAGACCTTCTGGGGCTGGACGCCCGCGGGATTCCATCACGGCTATCTGACCGATCCGGAAATGACCGCGGAACTCATCCACCGGATCAACCGGGCCCGGCCCCACCTCCTGCTGGTGGGCATGGGCAATCCCGTCCAGGAACAATGGATTCACCGGCACCGGCACGAACTCCAGGTGCCGCTGTGCATAGCCGTCGGCGGCCTGTTCGACTTCTGGGGTGAAAACTTCAGTCGGGCACCGCGGTGGCTGCGAAATCTCGGCCACGAATGGATCTGGCGGCTGTTGCAGCAGCCAGGCAACAAGGCCCGAAGGTATCTCATCGGCAACCCCCTGTTCCTCGCCCGGATCCTCCGGGAACAGTGGCAAATCCGCCGCCGGCGCCGTGGCGACATAGTTCACCTCGCAGCACGGCCCAATCGCCAGGCTGGATGATCCGCTGATGCTCCCGCGGATCAAGGTCGAAGGGCGCGAAGGCCGGCGGATGTTCCGGCTTCTCTGCCAAGGCGCCATGGACGGATGGCGTTTCGTCGACCGGGCCCTCTAGCGCGTGCAGCGCGCCGGCCGGAGAGGGGAGTTGTCAGTTTTCAGTTGTCAGTTTTCAGTTTTCAGTTTTTGCATAGGGACACACTGTTCGCCGGTGGTACGCTTTCGGCTAAGCTCGGCGCCAGCGCGGAAAGCGTACCAGTGCAACTGCCCAGACAGGGTCCGGAATTCCCGCGCATCCTCACTGTTCACTGACAACCGACAACTGACAACTGAAAACTGACAACTGAAAACTCCCCCCCTTCCGCCCTCAACGTCCCGTCGGCTACAATCTCGACATGAACGCCATCTGTCTTGTCGTCGATCGGTTGCACGTCGGCCACCTGGGGGCCTACGGAAATTCGTGGATCGAAACGCCCGCTGTGGATCGGCTGGCTGGCCAGGCGTTCGTATGCGACCAGGCCTTGATCGATTCGCCTCGCCTGGAGCGACTCTACCAGTCGTATTGGCAGGGCTGGCACGCCGCCGGTTCGCCCGAGCCTTCCGAAGGGGCCCGGTCGCTGGCCGCGCTGTTGCGCGACAAGGGAATCCACTCCGCTCTGCTGACCGACGAGCAGCTCGTGGCCCGTCATCCGGGCGCGGTGGATTTCGACGAGTTGATTGAAATCGACCCGCCCTGGGAACCCCGCAGCGCGGAAGAAATCGAGCAGACGCATCTGGCACAGTGCTTCGTCCAGATCCTCGATTGGCTGCAATCGGCCCGGGAACCGTTCCTGTTGTGGTGTCACCTGGCCGGTTTGGGGACCACCTGGGACGCGCCGCTGGAGTTTCGCCGCGCCTATTGGGAAGAGGGCGATCCGCCGCCTCCCGAATCGGCCCACGTGCCCGAGGGAATGCTCGCCGAAGATCACGATCCCGACCGGCTGCTCGGCGTCGCGCAATCATACGCCGGGCAAGTCTCCTTGTTGGATACGTGCCTGGGAGCGCTGACGGAGTTCTGCGACGACGATCCGCTCGGGCGGCAGACCGTGCTGGCGCTGACGTCTTCGCGGGGATTCCCTCTGGGCGAGCACCGCCGGGTGGGCCCTTGCGACGAGGCCCTCTACGGCGAGTTGGTGCAGGTGCCTTTGATGCTTCGGTTTCCTGATGGGTTGGGTGAAGCCGGACGAAGCGGTGCGTTGGTCGAGCCGGCCGATCTTTGGGCGACGCTCTTGGAGTGTTGCGGCGTGGGCGACCTGCCACCCTCGCCCACCGCCGCCAGCCTGATGCCGATCGTCCGCCGGCAAGGCCCGCGGCCGCGCGACCGGCTGTGCGTGGTGGGCGAGGGTACCGAGCGGGCAATCCGCACGCCGGCCTGGCACCTTCGCGCGGCGGCCCGGCCGGAGTTGTTCGTCAAGCCCGACGACCGCTGGGAAGTCAACAACGTGGCCGACCGCTGCCGGGACGTGCTCGAAGGTCTGCTGGACGAGCTGACCCGGTACGAACAAGCCATCCGGTCCTGCCGCGTTGCCGAATTACCGCCGCTGAGCGGGGCGCTGCTCAGCGGGCTGGAGTAAACCGGCTAGTACGTCAGGATCGCGTCGACACCGAAGGTGAACTGACTATCGCTCGCGCCGTCGTTGAACGGAAGGGCAAGCGCTCCGGAACTGGCCTGACCGTCGTACCAGTCCCAACGGCATTCGGGCCGGACGACCAGGTTCGCCGAAGGCCTCCAGCTCAATCCGGCGGTTACTTCGTAGAAGTCTCCCGCGTAACCTTCGCCCGGCCACGCGCGGATACCCGCCGCCGCGGGCGGACCGTGGACGATCACGCCGTCGTCGTCGCGCAGCCACTCGAAACGCAGGTTGGCCGACCAGCACGGGTTGATCGCGTAGAGGAAGTACTGGTTGATCCCGTACCACTCGGCGTCCTGGCCTTGCGGACCGCTGTTGTTCTCGGAGCCCAGGTTCTGCACGAGGATGTACTTCAGCCGGTCGGTGACCTGACGCTGCAACACGAGCGAATGGACGAACCGGTCGTTATCGCCGGCGGCATCCTGAGGGCCGCTGGAAATGGCATAAGCCAGCGAGGTGCGTTTGTCGGAACTGTTCAACTTGAACCCGGCCATCACGTCCATGCGGTCGTTGTTGTCCTCGAACTTCATCCATCCCCGATGGACGCCGCCCTGGAACGACAGGCGGTCCGACGCCTGGTAATCGGCCAGCACGCCCGTGACGAGCTGCGGCACCGTGAAGGCGTAGCAGAGCGAATGGGAGTAGAACGGGTTGGCCACGGCGGGCACGGCTTCGTAATCGAGGATGCCGGCGAAATGCCCCAGCTTGACGGACCAGCGGTTCAGGGCGATTTCCACGTACGCCTGCGGGATTACCAGCCCGTAGGAGTTGCCCAGGCTGTTGATGCGGTCTTCGAGTCCCTGGTTGATCCCGAACCGCCAATCGGTACCGTAGATCATGTCGACGCGGCCGCCGATGTCCAAACCGTGTCCCCTCTGGACCGGGCGGACGAAGTACATCCAGAGTTGATTCATCTGGTATTCGGAGTCCCAGTCGTTGGTGCCGACCGTGGCGTTGAAACCACTGGGGGGACTGTGCTCGTTGAAGGTGATCCCCTGCTGGAGCCAGCCGCCCATCGTGATCCCTCGTTGCTTCAAGAAGCACGGCTGCGGCAGTGTCCAGGGCTTGTCGGTCGGGCATCCGCAAAGAAGCCCACCCTTGGCCGAACATCCGCCGCATTCTTCTTGGCAGCCGCCTCCGTAGAAGGGCTCTTCCTCGGCGATTTCCGGGGGCAGCGGTGCGTCGGCCGGTACGTCCTCCGACGGCTCCGCCTGGGTCAGATAGTAATAGTCGGACAGTTCCGGCGAGGCGAGCGTAGGTTGGGACGGGTTTTGGGCCGAAGCGCCGACCACGCAGGCCCCCAGAAACGCAACTCCCAACAACAACTTCACGGCTTTCATGAGCGCAGACTCCTCAAGTCAAAGGGCAGCAATGATGCCGACCGAACTCGGCCCGGGGCATCGGGGCAGTGTTGGACAGAACGGGCAGCGGTAATAGCCGCGTCCGGAGTGAGCGGTTGGGGCGTCCACTCGCGCTACCACGGCGCGGCTTCGGAAATCCTCACTGAGATGGTGTCGGAAAGCCGGAGACGCCAGTTAATGGAAATCCACCGGTAATGTCGGTCGAAGCAGACGCAGCGGCCTTTGGGGGTCCGGCTGTATCGATCAGGAAAGAAAATCGGCTTCGTACGGCGGCCAAAGGACTTGGCCTCGGGAAGGTTCTGCAAACCCCAGAGCACTCCGCTGCCGGACCGTTACAAGCCAAGCCCTCTTGCGTCTTGGCGACGCGGACAACCCCTCGATAGGGGCGCCTCTCTACCTGAGAAGTAACGATTCCATTACACTGAAGCGACTCCGAAGGAAAGGAATAGGATACCGGCGATCGAAAGTAGGACGCCTTCGGGAAACCAGGGGCGGGAGGACGTCACCGTGGGTTCGGACGACTTGCCGGCAACGCGACCGTCAACGATGGACTGCTATCGCTTGGTGGTGATCGGGGGCGGACCGGCCGGGATTGCCGGCGCGCGGGAAGCCGCACGACGGGGAGTCCGTGTTGCGATGGTGTTGCCCCCCCTCGGCGATCCACCACCGCCGGAGCCGCCGCGAGAGCCGACATCGCTGGTCGAGCAGATCCGCCGGGCTCGAACCCGTTTTGGCTTGACCGGCCCCGGGAAGCCGCCGGACACCTCGGGAATCGACGTATTGCACGGTGCGGCCGTTTTCTCCGGACCCCGGACGATCACGCTGGGCGACCGTGAGATCCATTTCCGCCATGCCTTGATCGCCACCGGCACGACGGCCGCGCCCGCCGATATCGACGGAGCCGATCGGAGTGACTGCCTGCGGCCGGAAACACTGACCGATCTGACCGAGGTGCCTCGCCGGCTGGCCGTGATCGGCTCGGGTCCCAGCGCGTGCCAATGGGCCCAGTTCTTCTGCCGCTCCGGCAGCGAGGTCTACCTGATCGGCCGCCACGGAACCATTTTGCCCGGGGAGGATCGGGAGGCGGTCGCTGTGATCCGAGACCAATTGGAGCGAGACGGCGTGCGACTGAAACTCTCTCGCGACGAACTCCGGATCGAGACGACCGGCAACCTGTACGGCCTGGTGATGGAGCGCGGCGGGGCCAAACAAGAACTGCTCGTCGACCGGGTCTTGCTCTGCGGCCGGCGGCAGCCGAACGTTGCCGGATTGGGTTTGGAGACCGCCGGGGTGGTTTGTACTCGTGAGGGCCTCGTCGTGGGCCGTTGGCTCCAGACGACCAATCGGCGGGTTTTTTCCGCCGGTGAAGTCTGCGGTTCCCAGTGGGCCGGTCTGTCTGCCGCGGAGGCAAGCGGCCGATGGGCAGCCCGCAACGCGATGGGGCGCCTCAAGAGGGAATTCCGCCGGGAGATCATCCCGCGTTGCATCCACACGGATCCCATGCTGGCGCGAGTCGGACTCACGAACGAGGAAGCTGCCGCGCGCGGCATCGAGATCGATACCTATCGCGTCGAACTGAGCGAGGGGAACGAGGCCATCGCGGAGAGTCGTCGCCGAGGCTTCATTTCCGTCGACGTCCATCGCCACACCGGGCGGATCGTCGCCGCCACGGTCGTAGCCGAAGACGCCGACGAGTTGATCGCGCCGCTGGTACTGTTGATGACACGAAAGCGGTCGTTTGCCGCCCTGGCCGGCGTGACGGCCTGTCATCCGAGCCGTTTCGAGTTGCTCGTGCGGCTGGCCGACGCGTACTCCGCGACCCGCCGCTGCTTTCGGTCCAGGACGATCGCCCGATGCCGGGCCTGGTTGCGGCGGCGGACGAGTTCGGACTGATTTACGAGGCCGTTGGATTTTGCGGTGTCCGGTTGATATAATCGCGTCACCGTCCGCACCGCTTCCCAACTTCAGATCAAGGAGCCCCGCATGAGCACTGGCCGACGGACGTTTCTTTTCGCTTTGATGACGATGGCGACGGCCTCCCTTTCGTTTGCCGTCTCGGCCGACGACCGCCCGCCGAACTTCGTGATCATCTACTGCGACGACCTGGGCTACGGCGACATCGGGCCCTTCGGCTCCGAGAAGCATCGCACGCCCAACCTCGATCGCATGGCCGCCGAAGGGCGACGCTTCACGGATTTCTACGTCACCAGCGGTGTCTGCAGCCCGTCGCGGTCTTCGCTGATGACCGGCTGTTATCCCAAGCGAGTCGGCCTGCACCAGAACGAGACCGGCCGCGGGGTCCTCTTCCCGGGCAACCATCGCGGGTTGAACCCCGAGGAGATCACGATCGCCGAGGTGCTCAAGGCTCGCGGCTACGCCACGGCCGTCGTCGGCAAGTGGCACCTGGGCGATCAGCCGGAGTTCCTGCCCACCCGACAGGGCTTCGATTCGTATTTCGGGATCCCTTATTCCAACGATATGGGCCACTGGAAGCCGCAGTGGCAATACCCGGCACTGCCGTTGATGCGGGACGAGAAGGTCATCGAGACCGAGCCCGATCAATCGCAACTCACGCCGCGTTACACGGCCGAGGCGATCGAGTTCATCACCGCACACAAGGACGAACCGTTCTTCCTTTACCTGCCGCACACCTTTCCGCACGTTCCGCTTTACGCCTCGGAGCGTTTCAAGGGAAAATCGGCCAACGGCCCCTTCGGCGACGCGGTGGAAGAGATCGACTGGTCTACCGGCGAAATCCTCGGCGCGATCGAGCAGTTGGGCATCGACTCGCGAACGTTGGTGATTTTCACTTCCGACAACGGAGCGCAAAACGGCCCCGGCGGCAGCAACGCGCCGCTTCGAGGCTTCAAAGGCAGCACCTGGGAAGGCGGCATGCGCGAGCCGTGCATCATGCGGTGGCCCGGCAAGATCCCCGCCGGAACGACTTGCCGCGAATTGGCCGGCACGCTCGATCTGATGCCCACGCTGGCCAAGTTGGCTGGCACCTCCGCACCGGCCGATCGGATCATCGACGGCAAGGACATTCGGCCGTTGCTCTTCGGCGAAGAAGGGGCCAGGTCGCCGCGCGAGGCG
>DATLAN010000443.1:0-3946 GCA_035527455.1 Thermoguttaceae bacterium | reverse complement strand
CTACGCACCCAAGCGCGATCGATCTGCGGCTCACGGCCGATAGGTGAACGAGTCCCAATAGGCCCGATCGACCGCGTACACGTCGATCGGATCGTCCGGCTTCAGGTCGGCCGGCAGGAAGCCGAAGCGCTGCATCTCGCGGATGTAGTGCTCGTTGGGATGGAAGCCGGGCATGTCGAACCGCTTGCCGTGCTCGAGCCGGTCGTGGGCGTCGCGGATCGTGGCCAGCACGCTCTGGTAGAGCGGATCGTCCGTGCTCTTGAAAACCGCCTCCTTGCACAGTCCCAGCCCTCCGGCCTCCTTCGACAAGGGCGCCATCAGGATGCACGACTTCTCGGGCCGGGTGAGGTTGCAGTAGGCCTCGAGCCTGGTTTGGAAACCATTGGGGAAATCCAACACGGTGCGCCGCCCGTTCTGGTCGTCGATCTCCTTGGCGTGACAACTGCCGCAACGCTCGACCATCGGGCCGCCGGGCAGTTGGACCGGATAGTGCCCGCAGCCCAGCGAGGCGTACGTGCCGGGGTACGTGGCGCTGGTCTCGATCCAGAGGCGAACGACCTTCGCCTCGTGATCGGAGAGCTTTGCGTCGTAGTGGCTGCCGTCGATCAAGGTCATCAGCCGGCTGGCGGCGCTGCC
Organism: Thermoguttaceae bacterium; assembly: GCA_035527455.1. Taxonomy (GTDB): domain Bacteria; phylum Planctomycetota; class Planctomycetia; order Pirellulales; family Thermoguttaceae; genus DATLAN01. Next base: position 3,310 of record DATLAN010000443.1, on the reverse strand, counting down.
GTAGCTGTACGGCGGCCGGTTGCCGTAAGGTTGGTTTCGGGCGTCGAGAACCAGCCCGCGGGTTTGCATCGTCCAGTAGCTCACGCTGTACCTGGCGGTCCGATCGCCGCAGAGGTCGACGGCGCCGTCGCGCCGGTCGGGGTTGTGACACTCGACGCAGTGTTTGTCGAGGATCGGCTGGACGTCGCGGGGGAAGTCCATCACGCGGGGGACGTCGGCGATCGGCTCCACGCGGCTGGGATTTCGCCGCAGGGCCAACAGGTCGGTGTTGATCGGAAGCGGCGTCCGCACGCGTTGTTCGTGGCAGCCGACGCAACCTGTGGTCTCACCCGGCTGGAGCACGAGGAAGCTGTGCATCCGCTTGACCGATTTTTCGTCCTCGTCCAAGGCCACGAAGAAGAGCGACTGCATCGCCGGCAGGTCCATGTAGGCCGACCCGTCCGGCTCGACCGGCACGGTGCCGACGATCTCGGCCAACGTGAACGTGCCGCCGATGGTCAGCGGCTCCATTCCGCCGGAGAAGTTGACCGGCTTGGGGATCTGTTTCAAGACGAGCAGCTTCTTGATCGCGCCGCGCTCGACTCCCTCCATGTTGCGGCCATGATAGATATCTTCCAGGATCAACCGGCCCGTGGACGCGGCGAGGTTCGTGCGCGGCGGGATCACCCGTTCTCGCGGGCGCGGCCCCAGCGGGCGTGGTTCGTGGCATTCCAGGTGTTGCTCCGTGGGCGGCAATTGATAGATCAGCTCGGCATTGCCTTGGCCGTCCATCACCGAGATGCCTTGCCGCGAGGCCACCAGGAAGCAATCTTCGCTCAGAGGGTACGGATCTTTCCAGTTGGATTGTTTGCTGACGTTTTGGGCGTTGGAGAGATCGTCCGGGCCGTTGCTGGGATCGACGACGGTCACGTAGCCGAAGTGCTCGGGCCGGCCGTGGCCCGGGGAAAAGGACGACACGATCTTGTCCGTGCCCGGGATCGGCTTGGCGTCGAGCATGGCGACCCCGCCGTGCATGTTGCCGTAGAAGACGGTCTGTCCGGTGCCGTCGGGGTTCATCGTCCAGAGATGGTGGAAATGCACCTGGCTGCGATCGACGTATTCCCATCGCATGTAGAGGATCCGCCCGTCGTGCAGCAGCCAGGGCGTGTTGTCGTGGTCGAGGTTGCTGGAGAGTGCGCGGACGTTTTGGCCGTCGGCGTCGCAGCGGTAGAGGACGGCCACCCGGGTGAACCAGCAGTTGACGAACCGCCGGCACCGCGACGAGCAGAAGACGATGTTTCCGTCGGGGCAGTAGGTCGGCTCGATGTCGTCGTCCGGCCCGTCGGTCAGTTGGGTCAGTCCGCTGCCGTCGATGTTGATCTCGTAGAGGTGGAAGGTGTGCGTTCCGCCTTTGCGGTAAGCGAAGAGGATCTTCTGCCCGTCGTAGTGCATTTGCGGATCGCGGACGCCGCCCTTGGGATCGTCGAAGATCACGTTCAACTGGCCCGTGCGGAGATTCATCCGGCAGAGTCGCCCGCCTTCGCCGTAGCCCCAATAGACGCCCTCTTCTTTCTTGAAGCCCAGACGCTGTGCCGGAGTTTCCGAGTGGTCGGCGTAGTTGCCGAAGGTGACGTACCAGTGATCGCGGCCGGGCACGCGGACGGCGAAGACGATCTCCTCCACCTCGGCCATGGGACCTTCGAGAAACTGCTCGAGCATCGGTCCCGACTGGAAGCCGAGCGCCGGTTCCGCCGCCGCGGTCCGACCATCACCAAGAAACGGCAGACAGCCGGTTACGACTGCCGTCACGACGACTACCAGATAGACTCGGCCTGAGATCTTCATGTTCCAGGGCTCCTCTTCGGGTTGACGGTCCGTGCGAACTACCTCGTGCGTCCGCCATTATAACGCGATCCGGCGGGCCGGAACAACCGGGGCTTCTGCAATTCCCCCACAAGCCCTGCCGTTGAAGCAACCGGCCCAGCGGCGTCTTGCCCGCCCCGGTCGGACCGAGCAGGAGAACGACGGGGGGTTTTTGGGCGTCATTGAATTCATCTTCTTGACGCGGCAAAGGCGCGTCCAAAGCAGCCGTCTCGCTCCGCGAGACGAAGCTTCATCTTGCGGAGCAAGATGGCTACGAACATGCGCGACGTAAGACTCTAAACCACACAGTAACGCCCCACCGGATTCTCCTCCGTTTCGATCTCGTCGAGATTGGCCGCCGGCAATCGTCCCCGTTGGTGAAGGTACTCCACCCGGGCTCCGACGTCCGTCAGCGCCAAGACCGCGTCGAACCCTCGCTTGGTCGAATACATCGTTCGGCTGATCTCGCTGATCGAAAGCGGGCGGCACGATTTTCGGACGATGTCCAGCAGCCGGTCCAGACGACGCTCGTGACTGGCGCGGATGGTTTCGATCCGGCCGCAAAGGTCGTGGATCACCGGCTCGTGACCGGCCAACGCAAGGTTCAGCCCGTCGATCCGGCGAACCTTATCGAGCGATTCCAGGTAATGCCCCAGCCCGGTGTAAGGCATGAGGCTCTCGGGCCAGAGTTGCGGGATGGTCCGCGCCAGAATGTGGTCGGCCGAAAGCAGCACGTCGCCGACCGCGATACAGACGTGGCCCGGCGAGTGGCCCGGCGTGTGGATGAACTTCAGGCCCTCGAGTTCCCGTTCGTCGGTGATCTCGATGGCGGCCGGGATGCGTTCCCGGCCGCGGCGGCGATAACCGATCTGCTCGACGAGCTGCGCACTCTCTTCGGGCAACAATCCGGCCCGCTTGAGAAAGTCGAGCATCCGTCTCTTGCCCACCGCCGCCCGTTCATCTGGAGCGGTGATGGCACGGCAGTCCAACGGATGGATGGCCACGTCGGCCTGCGTCACTTGCCGCAGCTCCCACAGCCCGCCGACGTGATCGACGTGTCCGTGGGTGATGATGATCCGCCGGAGGTCGCCGGGCCGGACCGGTTCGCCGAATTCCGTGCGGACGGTTTCCAGGCCGGCCAGGATGTCGCGGGTTGACTCACCCGAGCCGCTGCCCGTATCGACCAGCGTGGGCGGACCGGCGCCGAGAAGCAGATACACGCGGGCCGTCAGGTGCTCGAACACCCGGCACGGGATGCGATAAATGCGTACGGCGTTGCTGGAGACGAACTGCTTGACGGCCGGGAGCGTGGGCATGGGGGCTTGCTGTTGGGCGTGTTTGCGTCGTGCGGTTGGCGGAACGTTCTTGTTTACTCGACGAGACCTCGGGCGACAACCCCACGCCGGCTTGCAGTCGGTTCATCCAACTGGAGCATACCCGATATCTGGTGCAGGGAAGTACCGGTGCC
>DATLAN010000442.1:0-4975 GCA_035527455.1 Thermoguttaceae bacterium | reverse complement strand
TCTCGCCGGCGTGCTTGCGGCCGCTGAAAAACAACGCGATCCGGCGGCCCTCGCTCGTCGAGATGATGCCCGAAGTGAACAACCCCGTGCGCTGTTTCTCCTGCACGCCAGCCTCGACCGACCCTTCCGTCAACGCCCGCTGCTGGGCGCGCTTGCCCATCAGCTCCAGGATCTTCACCGTCGTGTCGTCGTTGTAGACGACTTCGCCGCCGGCCCCTTGCCGAAGCAGTTCGGCGTAGACCGGTTCGAGACGCCGAGCCTGATCGCGGACGATGTCCCATTGGGTCGAGGCCGGCAAGGGAATGCCCAGATTCCCTTGCAGTCCCTCAAAGCGATTGAATGGCATCCCGGTTCCGTACTTCAGCAACGCGATCATGCTCCCAGCCGTCGCGTCGTACTTTTGGTTGCCCACGCCCTCGGGCGGTTTGGCCGTAAAGACCTTGCCGCAGGGGTTGCAACGCAGCTTCTGGAGGTCGTAGATCTTGGCCAGCAACGGCGCCTGACCGGTGAGTCGGACCAGCACCCCCGGGCGGGACACCTCGTAGACCGTCCCCTGCATGCAATCCGGACAGGCGTCGCCCGGCCGCAACGATTCGTGCGGCACCTGGATCTTTTCGGCACCGCGATAAGCATCAGCGCCGTTGCGGCCGTGGCCTTTGCTCGGCGCTGGCGGATCGTGTTTCGAGGCTGTTTCCGAGTCGGCGGGCGAATCCGTCGCGGCGTTTTCGTCATGCAACGGCGGAGCCTCGGAGTCCGTCCCGCTGCCGATCACCGCCGCAGTCTTCTCGGTGCTCGCGCCGAAGAGCATCTTCCGCAGGCGAGCGATGGTTATGCTCTTGTTGCCGACCAGGTTGGCGACGTGAGCGTAGGACTCGACCACTGCCTTGATCGTCTCATAGTCCTCATCGTTGAATTGTTTCGCCTCGGCACGTTGCAGAAGGTCTTTCAGCTCGTCCATGTCAAGCTCGATGGTCGCCAGTTTCTTCAACATCATCATGCCTGCGACAGCAACGGGCGAAAACCTTGTCGCCGGTGAAAACCACATCGCCGTGGATGACCGGAGACGTCCTTGATCGGACGGTTGTGTTGATCGCTCATGGTCAGCAGAGCATAGCAGAGGCTTGCGGAACGTCCAAGATCGATTCTGCCCGATGGCTTTCCCGTCAATCGACCGGGCCGACCGGACGCCAGGGGAGTGCGGCCTGTGCTGCTTCGGGATTGCCGGCCGAGAGAAGGACCTGCAACTGATGGGCCGCCAGGGTCGTGGCCGCCTTGGTGCGACTGGTCGGCCACCAAGGGAACCGCCCGCTGGAAAGCCGCTTGTAACACAGCCAGAATCCCTGGCCGTCGTAGACCAGTATCTTCACTGCTGTTGCACGCCGGTTGCGGAACACGAAGACCCAACCGCCGAACGGGTCGTGCTTGAGCACCTCTTTGCAGAGCCGGGCCAGACCGTCAATTCCCTTGCGGAAATCGGCCGGCTCGACGGCCACCACCACACGCATCTGCGGCGTGATCTGGATCATGACTCGCTCTGCCAGAAGCTCCGGCTCAGCGCCGCCAGGTCGGGCGACTCGAACCCTTTCAGATGGACCCGCAGCTTGGCCCCGTCGGCGTCCTCCAACTCCAGCGTGCATTCGCCAGAGCCGGGCCACGCGGCAGCGGGCAATTCGAGAAACGTCGTCCCGGCGTGACCGCTGCAACCAGCGCATCTTGTGTCGGATGGTATCCTGAAAGCTGGGGCTTTCCAGAATTCCACCGAAACGACGAGGGTTGCAGAGATGGCGAAATCACGCGATGCGGCGAAGGAGCGGTATTGGCGGGGGGTGATTCGGCGATTTGAGGCGAGTGGGCTGGGAGTCCGGCGGTTTTGCGAGCGGGAAGGGCTCTCCGAACACCGCTTGCATTGGTGGCGGCGAAGGCTGCGCCAGCGCGAACAAGACCAAGCCCGACATCCGGGGAGCAGCGAAACGGGCAAGGCGGGCAGAACGGTTCGTGGCAAGGCGGGCAGAACGGTTCGTGGCGGGGGAGGTGGGCCGGTTCACGGTGGCGGCGGCCAGGGGCAAGACTCTGCTTTCCTGCCCGTGGGTCTCCCCTTTTCCGTTGGAGGCCCGATCGAGGTCGTTCATCCGCGTGGGCATGTGATTCGTGTTCCGGCGGTTTTCGACCCGACCGCCTTGGGCCGCATCCTGGCGACGATCGACGCGTCGGCGGGTGCATCGGAGGCGCAGTGACGTGATCGCCCCCTCGCTCCATACCAAGATGTACCTCGCCAAGGACGCGACCGACATGAGGAAGGGATTTCCCGGGTTGATCGCGCTGACCGAAGCGGTGCTCCGGCAGGAGCCGACCTCGGGCCATTTGTTTGTGTTCCTCAACCGCCGTGGGAACATGATGAAGATCTTGTACTGGGACGGGACAGGTTTTTGCATTTGGGCGAAGCGATTGGAACGCGGGAGTTTTCAGAGACCGCCAGCGGTGGCCAGCGACGAGTCGCCCGGGTTGGAACTGAGCGCGGCGCAGTTGTCGATGGTGCTCGAAGGGATCGATCTGACGTCCGTGCGGCAACGGGTTCGTTTCCACCGGCTCCCGGCCTGATCGATCGTCAGTCACTGCCGCGGATTTTGATCTTCCCCCGTTCGGCATGATCGAGGATGATAGTGGGTACGCAACGGACAACCGGATCATGGACGCAAGGAGGCGTCAATGACGATTTCCCTTCCCGTCGAATTGCCCGATAACCTGCCGGCGTGCCATGCGCTGATCCGTCGTCAGGCGGAAGTGATTGAGGAACTCACGGCACGGATCGAGCGGCTGAACCGTGATCTGGCTGCTTTGAAGCGGCACGTGTTCGGTTCGCGTCGGGAACGCTTCGTGGCTGGCGTGGTAGATGAGCTGGAACAAGAAGAGGCCGTGCCCGAAGGCCGCGTGCTCGATGGGGAGGCGACGGGGGACGAATCGGCGGCGACAACGTCCGCATCTGCGCCGCCACGGACGTCCAAGGGCCGGCAGAAGCGGGTCATCGATCCGTCCATTCCGCGTGAAAAGGTCCTGCATCCGTTGGACGAGGAGAAGGTTCCGCCCGAACTGTGGAATCATCCTGGGGCGCGGCGGTTTTACCGCTTCGTGCGGGAAGAAGTGGAACTGCAAGAGGCCCGAGTTCGGGTGTTGGAACACTACGAAGAAGTCATCGTTCTGGACGACGAGGCGACCGGCGAGAGCCGGATGCTGGCGGCCTCGGCACCGGAGCCGTTGATTCCACGATGTTACGTGGGAGTGGCGTTGTTGGCCTACTTGGTGGTTAGCCGTTTCGCCGATCACATCCCGTATTACCGGGAAGAAGACATCCTGTCGCGCGTCGGCTTCTCGATTCACCGCGCGACGCAGTGGCGTTGGATGCGGGCCTTGGCCGCGATCGTGCTGCCGTTGGTGGAACGGATGCGGCAGGGCGTGATGCAATCGCGCGTGCAGGGGATCGATGAGACACCCTGCCCGATGCTTTGCCCCGAACTTGGCCACACCCGCAATGCATACTTGTACGCCCAGTACGGAGATGATGCTCACCCTTATGTCTGCTTCAGCTTCGCCTCGCGCAAGAACGAGGAGAACGTCCGTCGCATCGCGGGCAGCTACGAAGGCTACCTCCAATCGGACGCCTACATCTGCTACGAGTTGATTGCCGCCGCTTCGGAGAATCGCATCGTCGCCGTGGGTTGTTGGGCTCACGCCCGCCGCAAGTTCGAGCCGCTGATCCAAGCGGGGCCCCATCCGCAGGCCACCTGGATCCTGGGCGAGATCCAGAAGCTCTACGACGTCGAAGATCGGGCCCGGGACATGACGGACGACGAACGCCTGGCGTTGCGTCAGGCCGAATCCCGGCCAATCGTGACGGGCATTCGGGCCTGGTTGGACGAGCGCGACCGGGTGGAGTTGCCCAAGTCGCCGCTCCGCGAGGGCGTGAATTACCTGCGCAATCGCTGGGAGGCGTTCGAACGTTTCCTGGAAAACGGCGCGATTCCCATCGACAACAACCGAACCGAGGCCATGATCAAAGGCCCGGTGATGGGCAAGAAGGCCTGGCTGTTCTTCGGCAACGAAAACGCCGGCCAGACAGCGGCCACGTTGTACACACTGACGATGACCTGCAAGCGGCACGCGATCGACGTGCAGGCCTACTTGACGGACGTCCTTCGTCGGATCCGCACGGCCACCCCGGCCGAGTTGGAATCCCTTCTGCCCGACCGCTGGATCCAGGCCCATCCGGAGGCCCGGGTCATGCAGCGTGTCGAGGAGTCCCATGCCGCGGCGGCCCGCAAACGCCAGCGCCGTGCCCGGCGGCGGCTCGCCGTTCCCAGCGGCTAGCGTCCCCACCCAAGTGTTCGCCGCATTTCCCTCGCCCTCTCGGCCGCCCCGACGTCACCATTCGCGTCGCGGAATCGCCGCCGCCTCCGACCCGCGCCGGATGCAACGGTCGCGGCCACACGTGGGCGATGGTGGCAAGATTTTACGTGGGAGGTTCGGTGAGGAGCGGGGGATGAAATCGAGATGAGTGTCCAGGCGATATGCCCGAACACTTCGCGTGGTATCGGAGAGGGCCTCTGGGGGGTGGCCTTGGAAGCCGAGAGAGCGATGGCCGAGCGTTCCTAAGAATCAAGAGCTTTTCTCGGTACGGCCCCTTTGGCACGTTTACCGACTTTCTGGATAGTGGAACCATCTCGACCATGGCAGATGCTAGCACAGGGGAAATCGCTAAGCAACATTTTTTCAAACCATGTTTTATCAAATCAGGGAGAGTACGTAAGAACTTGCGGAAGTAGGCGGCCGAAAAGGAAAGCCACGGCCGCCCGAGAAAGAAAGGTCAGTCAGATAGCTCTGTTATAGTAGCTTTTCTTTTTTGCTCGTAGATCCAGGTGTGGGCATCGGAAGCCGCCTTCATTAGGCTTGGAAGGTCACGGTCTTCAAAGGAAGCGGATTC
>DATLAN010000441.1:0-4565 GCA_035527455.1 Thermoguttaceae bacterium | reverse complement strand
AGCAGGGGCAGCCGGCGCTGGCAGCGGTTTCTCCGCCCTCTCCTTGCCGTTGAGGGTCAGGACTCGGGAAATAGTCTCCGTGCCTTGGAGGTCTACCTGATCGGCTGCGAGCATGTCCTTGCCGCTCCACGCCGCGAGGGTCCATCGCCCCGGCCAGAGGCCGCTGAAACGATACTCTCCGCCGTTGAGCCCGCGGAACTCTTCCCGCGGTTCGATGACAATGCCGTGTGCGTCGGTCAGGGTCAGGCGGTCAGGGATTGGCCGCGATGACGTCCAGCGGACCGTGCCGGTAATAGTCCCGCCGGGGCCGAGCGTCTGCGGTTTCACGGCGATCGTCGCCCCCTCGGCCAATACGACGTGTTCCAGCCGGCTGTAACCGGCATCGTCGTCGTGGAGGCAGATGGTGTACTGTCCCGGTGACAGGTAGCGAAGACAGAAGTTTCCCTTTTCATCGCAGTAGGCATAACGGGGCGACGACTTGTGATTCTCTTCGATGGCGGCCACCATGACGAGGCGGTGGTAGTCCTTGGTCCACTGAGCGCGGCCGGTGATTGATGAGGCGGCCAAGGGGATACGGACGGGACTCTTGGCGGGCACTTCGATCGGCGTTTCGTAGACTATGCCTTTCATGCCGCTGCTCCCCTGAAAATCGCTCAACCGCAGCCGGTACTTGCCGGGATGAACGTCGGGAACGTCAATCCGCGTTCCACGGAAACCCTCGACCTCGTACCAGTCCGGCCGGGGAAAGGAAACTGTCTGGCCGGGCTCCGGTTCCAGTTCCACCAGAAACATGGGGTTGCGCGTGGTCACGTTCTCGACTTTCTGCGCGGCCGCCATGCCCGTTCCGGTGCCGAACTGACCTTCCGATCCGTCGCCCACGACGACCTGCAACGGCAGATCCCACGCGTTCTTTGGATCGAAGAAACGGACCTCCGTTGTGCCACCTTCCGTGACGATGGCCGTGCGGCCGTAAGTGTCCACCCAGTCGCTCGTGACCATGTAGCTGAACTGCACGCTTACCGGCCCGACCGGGACGTCCTCCGCGGCAAACCGGCCTTGCTCGTCGGTTTCGAAAAAGATGCTCCTATCCGTGCTCTTTCCAAGCGGGGCACCGGGATAAGGGCAAACGATTGCTCCGCTCTCGGACGGCTGCGGGCGTTCCTTTCCTTTCGGGTCATAGAGTACGCCCACTACCCGGCCCGTCCCTTGTACGGTCAGTTCGCCGCAATCCAGACCGTTCTCGGGCACCGCCAGACTGAGGTCCAGAGTGGTCACCCCCTTTCCACTGACGCTCAGAAGGTAATTGTCCGGTCGAACGTGTTCGAGTCGGAACGCCCCGTCGGCCTGCGAGACTCCGGTTATCACGCCCATGTCGCGGGACGGGGTGCCGTCGACCATGAGCTCGTCCCCATCTGCCCGCTGCGGGGTCAGCACAATCCGGGCCTCGCGGCCGCTGCCGCCGGGGCCTCGCACCTTGCCGGTGACGGAAACGCCGGATTGCAGGCGGACGGTAAAGGGATTGTTCTGTTTGCCCACTTCCGTCCAGCCCTCCCAAGGGGCAAATCCTTCGGCCCGGACACCGACCCAGTGCGTGCCGCGCTGCTGCGTGCGAAGTTCCCAGCGTCCTTGAGGATCGTCGACCTCGGCCCGTTCGCAGCCGTACATCGAAGGATTTCGCCCCGGCCCGGCGGCCACGGTGAACTGCCGCACCGGCCGACCGTCCGGCGACAGGACCCGCCCCGGAATCCTCAACAGCGGCTCCAGGACAATGGTCATCTCTTCGGCGGGGATCTTCTCGCGTTGCAGCGTCTGCCCGATGTAACCTTTCGCCGTGATACTAACGTAATGCTTGATGCTCTTGAGCGCGAAGCGGCCGTCGTTGCCGGTAACCGTTTTCTTTCCGGCCGTGTCCTCGACTTCGACCGCGGCCAGCGGTTTGCCGGCCGGGTCTTTGACGACGCCCGTGAGTTTCTCGCCCGATTTCAGTGCGACGCGCACGACATAGAGCTTTTCGCCTGGTTTTTTGTCGCCTTCGTTGTAGAAATCGCATTCGAAATCGTAGTAGTCCGGATGTGCTACTTGGATTGCGGGAATGCCCTCATCCTCCTCTAGCGTAAACTTGCCGTCGGCATCCGTCTCGACCTTGCGAGCCCACTCCGGAGAGGTGCCCGGCGAGCGGAAGACCATTGGCGCCACCCGCGCGCCTTGAACGGGCTTGCCCGTCTTGGCATCGACGACCGTTCCTTGGACGGTAACACCCGTTTCGGCGGGTGCTCCTTCCAACTCGGCAGACCCGACGTACGCCGAACCGAGCCAAATCCAAAGCGGGACCAGTAAGGCCAACACGGTGAATTGTGCGAGTAATGATTGCGACCGGTGACGGTTCTTCATCATTGGGTCTGCACTTTCTGAAAAAATGGCCATAGGCCGTTTCGGGCTGATTATGATCAGTTAGATACCGGATCGCGGCGAGAAGTTCCCGTCCGCGCGGAGATGGCAGCCCCCCCGTTGGCTAAATCACAACCCCTTCGCAAGACCTGGACGCAGAGGCCGGGTTTCCCTTTGCCCTTGTGCAAGAGAATATGCGCTGGACCTCAATGTCCTCGACCGAACTTGGAGCTGCTGAGGGTGGTTGATGCTTACCCCACCTCACTTCCCCTGCCACACGCTCTCCTCCGTGAACTCCCGATACTGCTTGTCGAGGTCTTCGTAGGGGACGCCGGTCAGTTCCGCAAGCGTCTGAGGCGTGTCGCGGCCGCTGTAGACGGTGGTCAGATAGGCGACCAACGCGTCGCGGTAGCGGCCGGAGTCGTGGAACACCAGGAAATTCGCCAAACCGGCCGCCTGGCTGTAGAGCGTGGCGATCCGCGGGTCGGATTGCAGGCGCTCCATGCCGTACGTCGTGAACTCCGCCAGCGGCACGTAGAAGTCGTCTTGCAGCAGCCGGTATCGGGCGGCGTACATCCGGTCGTCGTCGAATCCGCCCAACACGTAATAGTCGCCCTCGCGGCGGAGCGACTCCATGACCATGGCGATCCCTTCGATGATCCAGAAGTTCGACCGCGCACCCACCCGGGGCGCAACCGGCCGCGATTGGTGGAAGAGTTGATGGGTGGCCTCGTGGTACAGCGTGCGGTCTTCGTAGCCTTCGCCCGCGAAGAAGTACGCCCGCTGGACTTGCTGGAAGTAGACGCCGGTGGACATCTCGACGTTGGGCATCGCCGCGCGGAGCATGCGGTTGTAGTCGTTGCGGTCGCGGAAGAAGACGACGTGGAAGCGGGGCGTCTGCACGCGGCGGTTTCGGGCACGGCCGTCGAACAGCGCCTGCACGTAGGCCTCCGAGGCGTAGTAGCGGATGAACAGTTGCTCCCAATAGCCGAAGAGCCGTTCGAGCTTCACCCCCAACTGCACGCCCGCCTCGAGACTGTGGTTGGTGCGGATGGCGTAGTGTTCGGTCTCGACCAGCCAGCCGGTGTCGATGTCCCGGTGCAACGCGGCGTCCTGAGCGGCGGTGACCCAACTGCGGCCCGTGAACCGCTCGCCCTGCTCGTAGCGGCGCACATGCGACCCGGGCAGCCAGCCGAACTGCTCGTGGCAGACCTTGCCGGCGCGGAACTGGTCCAGCTCGAAGAAGGTGTGCCACCGGCCGGCGTATTCCTCGTAGCCGAGGATGCGGCGGGCGGCCTCGTGATCCGGATTGGCACGGCTGGCCGCCAACACCAGCTCGTAGGCCAGCGAGGCACGCTGACCGCGGATGGCACGCCGGGCAAACTCGTACAGCTCGTTGGCCTGGTCGCGTCGCAGCCGGCCGATCCGAGCGTCCCACTCGACCAGCTCGGCCGACTCCCCGGCCGGCAGAGGGTCACGCCCATTCTGCGCGGGGAGCACCGGCAGGTACACCTTGAAAGGATCGTGCCGCCCGTAGACCTGCCGGGTTTTTTCGGCCTCTTCGGTCAGTCCCTGCTGCTCGCACCAGTCGGCCAACTGCTCGAGCTGGGCCGTGTGCTTCGCCCTCAACTCCCGGGCCGCTTCATAGAGTTCGTCGGCCCGGGCGCGCACGGAAATACACAGCACGGCGCACCCGGCCAGAAAGGCCATCGACAGCGGGCCGGTCGGCGAGAGGTTTCTCTTGTCGTAAGCCATTCGTATGAAGCAACTTCCGCGAAATAAAGTAGCCATCTCGCTCCGCGAGATGTGGCTTCGTCTCGCGGAGCGAGACGGCTACTATTATCAGTGTACCACGCACGAATGGCTGTGGAAAAGGAGCATCCCTGATCTCCGTTCCCTCCTGTTCAGGTCCCGTCCGAATCTCCGCAGAACGCCCCTATGTCTGCTCTTCCTTGTCAAACGCGGCGTCGAAGGCCACCTGGCTGGGCTCGAAGTCGATCTTGCGGACGAACTCGCAGGCCTCCTTGGCACCGTGATCGCGGTCCATGCCGCTGTCTTCCCATTCGACCGACAGCGGGCCGGTGTAGCCGGCGGCGTTCAAAGCCCGGATGATCTCCTCGAAGTTCACCCCGCCGCGGCCCAGCGAACGGAAGTCCCAGCCGCGGCGCGGGTCGCCG
>DATLAN010000440.1:0-8138 GCA_035527455.1 Thermoguttaceae bacterium | reverse complement strand
CCGAACGTCTCCCTGATCGCCTCGTCGGTGCCGGTCCCGTCCAAGCGGCGACGTCGATAGTGCATCACGAAGTGGACCGTGTCGTTCATCGCCACGCCCAACGCCACCGTGGCCACCATCGCCGAGCCGGAATTCAGCGGCACGCCCAGCGCCCCCATCAGACCGAAGACCACCAGCACGGGAAAGGCGTTGGGCAGAATGGCGATCAGCGTCAGCCGTAGCGATCGAAACAGTACGGCACACAACAGCGACATCACCACCGCCGCCACGATCAGCCCGCGGGTGATTCCGCCGACCAACCCGTCGGACAGCTCGACCGTATGGACGGCCGTGCCGGTGCGGATGCAGTCGAAGCGATCGCGGGGCAGGGCCTCGTCCACCGCTTCGACCAGCGGTTCGAAGCCCGCATGAGGATGGTACACCATGAAGGTGATCCGCAATGCGTCCTCTCCGCTGCGGTCGGTCGTCCAGTCCTTGAACGCCTTGTAGAACGCGATTCTGCGCTTGACCCCCTTCCACGTCGTCGAGAAACCGTGCTTGATTTCCTCCCAAGACTTGAAGAAGTTGAAATCGAAATCGACGTGCGGGATCTTCTCCTGCGCAATCATCGTGGAGACGACTTTCCGGACTTCCGGGCGATCGTGCTGGATCTTCTTGCAGAACTCCTCGGCCACCTTGCGATTCTCAGCTCGCTCGGCCTCGACCTGTCGGGCGGCTTTCGGCGAATTCTTGGGAATCAGGACGACGTCGACCAGGTAGAGTCCGAACTTGCGCTGGGCAAAGTGGCTCAGGGCCTTGGTGATTTGCGAGTCTTCACGGAAAAACGCGTAAGGATCGATGTCGACTTTCACCCAACGAGTAGCGTAACCGAGCACGGCCATGACGGCGAGCGACGCGATAATCACGGTGCGCGGCCAACGTACCAACCATTGCTCCGCACGCCGGAACCACTCGGACGAAAGCACCGTGCCTTCTGCCGCGCGGAAAGGGTGCAACAGCATCCAAACGAGAAACGCCCCGAGAAAGGCCAGCATGGCACCGCCGAAGAGTTCGATGCCCAACTCGCGGGCCGGCCCCAACTCGTTGAAGGCCAGCATCAGGAACCCGACGCCGGTGACCGTGGCGGCCCCCAGACACGGAACGGCAACCCAGCGGACGAAATGGGCTTTTTCGGCGAGGTCGTTCTGTCGGGCGTCTTTCTCCGTCGACGGCGCGTGCGGCCCGTGGCGGCGGAGCGAGCCGTGATGCGCGAAATGAACCGTGGTGGCAACGACGATCACGGCCATCAGCGTGGGTCCGCCGACCGTCACCACGTTGAGCGTCCAACCCGCCAGGGCGACGCCGCCGAGCATCACCACGACGCTCCACGCCCCGCCGAATACGGCAATCGCCACGGCCGCCGGGGAGCGAAATCCGATTCCCAACGCCAGCAGCGTCAGCAACAGGGAAAGGGGCAGGACTGTGAGCACCAGGCGTCGGGCGATGTGTTCCAACTCGTGCTGGATGACAATCCCGCCGACCACGTGGAAGGTCACGTCGCGATGGTGCTGCTTATGCTTCTCGATCACCCCATAAACACCGGACACGACGCGGCGCCGACGGGCGTCGATCTCCGCTTGCCGGCCCGGCGGGTCCAGCCCCTCGGTGGTGCCGGTCTCCAAGAGCACGAAGTCCAACAGCGTTCGGCCTTCGCCACCGGCGTCGCGGCGACCGTCCGTCGCGGTTTCCGACCGCCACAACCGTTCGTCGTCGAAGAGGATCCCTCGATACAGGTCGTACGGATCATTCTCGGGGTCTTCCGGCAGCCGCAGCAGGACGCTGATCGGCACGTCCTCGATCCCGTCGGCGACCAGCGAAACGTCGATCACCTGTTTGATGCCGTCGACCGCCAGCAGATCGTCGCGAAAGGCTTCGAGAAACGGCAAGTCGTCATCACGGACTTCGCGATGGAACTGGAGCCCGATGGCGATGGTATCGGCGTATTCGTAGTGTTTGGCGAACCGGTCCCAGTCCGCCACGGAACTGGCCGGCAGCCATCGCTCGGGGGAATCGTTCAACGAAAGACGCGTGGCAAGGATCGCAGCCGCCGCCAAGACCGCGGAACCCGCCAGGAAAGTGGCCTTCCGATGGCGACAGAGGAGATTCAAGAACGATTCGAGCATCATGCACCGGATGTCCTAGGCCGCGCAGTCACAACCTGTCCCATGGGGTGGCACGCCCTGAGGAACGAAGGGCGTGAAAAACCTTCGAAACCACGCCCTTCGTTCCTCAGGGCGTGCCACCCGTTCCTCAGGGCGTGCCACCCTCGCCAAAAAGGACGTACCAGTTGGTCTTGCGCAAACACTCGGGGGCGGGCCGGCTATCGGGGCTCCTCGCCCAGCGAAATCACCGCCGTCCGCATCTGCAGATCCAGCGAGACGACGACGTAATCGCCAATCCGGGCGCCGTGTTCCCGCATGAACGCCCCCAGTCCCCAGGCGCGGCCCTCCTTGGTGGCCAGGGTACCGATCTTCCGGCCGTCAACGTCGACCAGCTCGAACCGACCGTGGACGGTCTTCTTCAGCGCGGCCGGGATCGTGATCACGGCATACGTGCTGGCCGCCTTGGAAAGCCGATAACTGAGCCAGACCTTGCCGTCGTCGGTCCAACCGTGACTATCCAACACCCGGTGCGACGACCGCTTGGTCCGCCGGTCGGCGATCAACTCGTCGATCTGCTCCTGCGAGACTTCGGTTCCCAACAAGCCGTAAACGCTATGGCCGAACTGGGCAATCACCGGCGACCACGACACGAACGCGTGAAAACTGAAGCGGTTCATGCCCGCCGTCACGCAGATGTCCTCCATCGCCCCGCGTTCCATCACCGGACCGTGCTGCTCGAGCACGCCGACCAGTTGCGCTTCCACGCCGGTCAGCGACTTCCTCCAGTCGCGCGGCGGATCGGAGATGATCCGGCGGCCTTCCACGCGCACGCCGGGCATCCGGCGGCAATACTCCAACAGCACGTGCTCCGGCGGCGGATCTTTCCACAGCCGCCGGTTGCGGCACATCGCCGTGTGCATTTCGGAAACCGTAACCTTGCCGGCCACCGCCAGGATCTTGTCGATCGCCTTCGGCAACCCGTGCTTGGCGATCGGAACCAGCCGGAACCAACCCGTCGCTTGGTCCAACCAGGTAAACCCTTCGATCAGTTTCAGTGTTTGAACCGCCAGGTCCCGGTCGGCGCAATCGGGGAACTTCTGCACGATCGCCCGCTCGACGTTCTCCACGGTGGCCAGCCCGTGGAAGTATGCTTCTTTCTTGGCCAGGTCGACGATCGCCAGCGTGGCGTCGACCTGATCGGGCCGAACCGCCAGCCGGCCGTCCTCCGATTGGCCCGCGTCGACCTTGACGATCTTGAAAGTCTCCGGACGCTCCAGCAGCTTGGCTCCGGTGGCCACACCCTCCAACTGCATGTCGATCGCCGTCAACCGCTTTCGGGAGAACTCCGCCTCGAGCTTCGCGGCCGAACAAGGCAACCGCCTCGCGATCAGCTTCAGTGCCCGATCCATCACCGGCGCTGCGATCGCCTCGAGGTTCTTGTGCTTCTTGGTCAGCTTGGCGCAGACTTGCCGGATGCGCTCGCGAGTGATCCCGAAACGAGTTCCGATCTCCGTCAGCGTGTGCTGCCGGCCGTCCTCCCAGCCGAAGTAGCCGAT
Organism: Thermoguttaceae bacterium; assembly: GCA_035527455.1. GTDB lineage: Bacteria > Planctomycetota > Planctomycetia > Pirellulales > Thermoguttaceae > DATLAN01. The sequence continues at coordinate 4,441 of DATLAN010000440.1, read as the reverse complement.
CAAGATCTTCCGGTTTCGTTCGTAAGGCGTGGACCCGAAGATCTGGATCAACTCCTCCTCGATCGTCAACTTGGACATGCCCTCGATCCGGTCGGCCAATTGCCGCACCTGCTTGGTGGCGTAGTCCGCGTCGGGTGGATCGTGGCTGCGAGTCAACAACTGCCGGGCCAATTCCGCCGCCGTCTTGGCTTCCACGTCGATCGCTTGAATCATGCGGCTGAACCGCGGGTCGTCGCACCGGGCCATCTTCGCACCGGGCAGGTTCGACAGCCGTTGTGCCCCGGCCGTCAGTTCGCCGGAAAGGACGGTTCGTCCCGGGGGTCCATCCCCCCCCTCGTCGCGGCCTGCACGCGATGATTCCAACGCGCTGAGCAAATCGACCAGGCATCTCGGACCAAATGCCCGGATCGAAAGGACCTTGCTGATCGTGGAATCCCCCAACTTGGAAAGGTCTTCTTCGAACCCCTCTCTGGCCAGACAGCGGCGAGTGCGATTCTCCAAGCGCAGGTCTTCCAGTCGGAGGGATTTGGGAGGTCTGGGAAAGTGGCGATCCTGCAAGACATTCCGAACGTGATACGTGGCCACGCGATCGATGACGAGCTTGGAAAGCTCCGCCAACGCCTCGGGGGAAAACCGATCCCAGGCGGTCTCATCCAGGTCACACAGCCTGGAACTCGCCTCCTGCTGCCACTGCTTGGGGATCGGCTCCATCAGGAACTCCCGGAGTGTGCTTGGCGCGATACGCTCTCCCGAGCGGGGATAGCGGTTCATCACTCTCGGGGTAGCCACGGTTCAGCCCTCCAGGCCGAGCTAGAATGCCCTCGTGCCACCGCACTGTAGCTGAGGCGGCAACCATCGCATTGTAGCCGAGACCGTCGCCACCGCAAAGGGGCCGACGGAAAAGAGGGAGTGTGGTGGGTAAAGCCCACACCCCGTGAGACGGGTTCGCACGGACGCCGACTGCGGGTCTGTTCGGGCACGTCGGTTCCAGACCGCGATCTAACCCGGCGGCCACGTGAAACGGCGGCCGGCCAACAGATGGAAATGCAGGTGCATCACCTCCTGGCCCGCATCGCGACCGCAGTTCGTTACCACCCGGTAACCCGTGGAGATGCCCAACTTGGCGGCGATTTTCGGCATTACCAGCAGCAAACGGCCCGCCAGCGACTCGTCTTCGTCGGACAGCTCATCGACCGAAGGGATCTCCTTCTTGGGGATCACGATCACGTGGACGGGCGCCTGGGGATGGATATCTTCGAACGCCAGGCACAGATCGTCTTCGTACACGATCGCCGCCGGAATTTCCCGGTCGATGATCTTCTTGAAAACCGTCTTTTCGGCCATGGGTTTCAGTCTCCTGGGCGACCGGTCGCTCGAGGATTCACGGGTCGCCAATCTGGTCCAAAGGAACGGCTTCGTCGATCAGAAGCACGGGTATGTTGTCGACAATGGGATAGAGCAGGGTTCCGTCTTCCCTCACCAGCCCGCCTCCGAGTTGCTGCTGGAGGGGTTGGCCACCACGGTTCTTGATCTTCCCGGCGGCAATGGCTCGATTCAGTCTGGCCAGCAATTCATCCTCGGCCAAAGAGAGCGAGGTCCGGTTCTCGGGACAGACGAGGATTTCCAGCAATTGTTTGTCGATCATGCTTCGAGACTCCTCCCGCGTGCAGATAATCCCCCGACGATGCCCTTCAAGATGCCGGATCACGGCCGGATTTGCAAGCCCCCGGCTCGGAATCGGGACCAGCACCAAACGATTCTTTGACATCGTTGTGGTAAACTCTGGGGTGGCACGCCCTGAGGAACGAAGGGCGTGGTACGTCGGGAAAACACGCCCTTCGTTCCTCAGGGCGTGCCACCCACCGTGAGATCCCGGGCTGAATGCGAAACTGCCGAAAAACCGTTTGGTGCTGGGTAAGGGGCAAACTGACAAGACGTCTCGACGCGGGAATCTCACCGGGCCCGAATTGCGGCGCCGAGAACGATACCCTCTTTACCGTGCAGAACCCTCTTACCGTGCGGATCGCTGGCGGCTGCGGGGGCGGCGGGGAAGCTTGGTCACGCCCCAGTCTTTGGTGATCGTTTCGAAGACTTCCGGCGATTCGTAACGGATGACGTTGCTGCCTTCCGGCATAGGACCGATCAGGCCGCGAAACACCGGCAAGCCGCGAAGTTCCAGGTCCGTGCTGCAATCGTCCACGCCGACTTGGGTGTGGCGTTTCAGCAGCGCCTCCTCCGTATCGTAATCGTGGAAGCGAATCTGCCCGTCGATTCCCCGGGTGACGACTCGAAAGGTGTCCTTTTTCATCAAGCTCGCTCCTACGCGGTCCTGTGGTGCCTGCGGATGCATACTGCTATCGGAAACTACTTGGCTTATCGGCGTGCGCGTCGCCCGAAACGGAAACAATTCCCGTTCACCGACACAGCGGTAGCAGCCCCAAGAATCCGCACATCATGCACGGCAGCCAAGCTCGATACGAGCGTTTTCCGGGGCGCATCGCGACGGTTGGGCTGGGTCAGTCTTGCGGATTGAATGCGCCCGCTTTGCCCGGTTTTTCCGAGCGTGACTGCCGTAGCGTTTGCAGCAGCATCTGCTGCAATACGACGTGCAAGTCGGTGTTGGTGAGGATGCCGACCAGCGTTCCCCCGGCCAGCACGGGCAGAGAACTGATGCCCTCCTCGAGCATCAGCGACACCGCCCTCTCCAAAGGCGTGTCGGGACCGACCGTCACCAGGTCGGTGCTCATGATCTCTCCGGCGCTGATTCCTTCCAGGACGTCGTGGTCGGGACGGCTCTCCGGGCCGAGGCAACGGATCACGTCCCGGTCGCTGACCACCCCGACCAGGCAATCCGCCTCGTCGGTCACCATCAGGTGACGAAACTGTTTGGCGTGGAAGAGCTTCACCAGTTCCAAAGCGGTAGTTTCCGGCCGGACGCAATAGGGACCGGCCGTCATGACCCGGCCGACCGTCAGATTCGTGCGGCCGAAGCGCGTTTGCGTGCGTGCCAAGGCCTCGCACACTTGCCGCTGTTTCAGTTCGATGCGGTTCATGCTCGATCAAGCTCCGTTGCCGGCACCCTCCTTCGCCCCCTGACTGAAGGGTGCCCGTTGCCCGGTCTTCCAACCGTAGGTCACGACAAGGGAGGAGGCAAGCCGGCGGACAGTAGCCATCTTGCTCCGCAAGATGAAGCCACGTCTCGCGGAGCGAGACGGCTACTTTGCCAAACGGCTACGCTCCAGCCGCTCGATCAACTCGCCGCGACGCTGGAAGACCTTGACGCCTTGCTCTCGAATGGGCTCTTCGCATTCGGCGCTCGTGAGGTCCCAGGTTGCGTTGATGAAACTCAGCACGCGGCCCCAGTAGAGCCCGCGCATCGATTCCACCAGCCGGGAGGGATCGTCGCAGCCGGGAAAGGCCGCGATCGCGTCGAAGAGGATATCGATCCAGAAGTCGGTATCGATCTTGGGGCCCGTTGGGTCGGCGAAGGTTTTTTCCAGGCGGTTGAGCACCTCTTCACCGAGATACTCCCGCAACGATTCGGCCGTGGCGTCGAAACCCTCCAGCGCATTGCGGCGGATCATCTCGCGATCGACCTGAAGATCCTGGGCCGGGCCGAGTTCCTGCAGGCCGAACACCGGCGGCCGGGTGACCGACGTGATCGATTTCCACCGCGGCACACTCCCGGCCACCGTCAACAACGCCGTGCTGACCACCTGCAGGAACATCGGACCGAGTTTCGGAGCACTCGGCTTGTGGACCTTCGATCCCAGCCCGACCTGCGCGATCTTGAAATCGCCCAGCAGCGCCTGCATCGTCATGAAGATGTCGATCCCGTACTGATGCGTCGTGCGGTGCCAGGGAACCGAGACGAGGTGTCGGGCAAGCCGTCCGGAGAGGGCGAAATCGCCGCCGATCGGCTGGCGGATGTCCTGGCCGAAGATCCCGTAGATCAACGGGTAGCAGATGTTGTTGGTGATCGTCCCGTCGTATTTGTGCCGCGAATACAGCGGCGTGAGGTAATCCAGCCCTTGCTCGAGAACGGGCTCGGCCATGTAACGAATCCACTCCGGGGTGATCGAGATCAGATCCGCGTCCACGCAGACGATCGCCCGGGTGCCCAGAGAGTAGGTCCGACGGAAGGCGTTGGCGAAGTTCCAGCCTTTTCCCGGGGTGTTTTCGGGCGTAGTGATGTAGATTTTCGGCACGTCGGTCTCGGTGCCGAGGAAAACGTCTTCGGTTCCGTCGGGCGAGGCGTTGTCGGCGTTGATGATCACGCCGGTCTTGTCCGGGAAATACTTCCGCAGCCCCTCGGAAGCCACCTTCGTGGGATGGGCGATGCTGTCCGCCTCCTGGTAGGAAGGGATGACCACCGCGATTTCCGCTTCCGTAACGCCGTCGGGATTGACCTCTCGCTCGAACATCGCCCCACCTCGCAAGT
>DATLAN010000439.1:0-19033 GCA_035527455.1 Thermoguttaceae bacterium | reverse complement strand
AGTTGCAAACGGTTGACGGGCGTGCTAGGCTGTTAGCGAGTCACCCTGCCGGGGAGGGCCTTTTCGCGCCCCCCTGCCCAAGCCAACCTGATCCAGAAAAGGAGTCGCAGCCGTGAAACCCAGTTTTCCCAGGACCTTCGTGTGCGTTGCGTCGTGGTGTCTTGCGCTTTGGGCGGCGTCGGCGGCCGCGGAGTCCTTCGAGTTGACCGTCAAGGCCGGCAACCACGACCGGACCAACGTGCCGGTCAGCGTGCTGCTGGAAGTGGCTCCCGGTGCTAAATCGGCGACGTTGACCGACGAGGCCGGAAACGTCCTGCCGGCCCAGATCACCAGGCCGGGCGTGGGTACCACCATGATGAAGCCGTCGCCCAATATGGCCGAGCTGCACTTCATCCTGCCGTCGCTCGAGAAGGGCCGATCGGTCACGCTCAAGGGCCAACCGTCGAACGCCGCTGCGCCGCTTCCTTCGTTCCAATGGAAGAACGACACGGCCGCCGAGCACGCCGATCTGCTCTGGGGCGATCGGCCCGTGATGCGCTACATGTATCTCAGCTACGACGATTCGAGCAGCGAGAAACGCCACGACTCGTTCAAGGTCTATCACCACCTGTTCAGCCCCGGCGGCGACCGCGTGGTCACCAAGGGGCCGGGCGGCCAGTACACCCATCACCGCGGGCTGTTCTTCGGCTACTGCAATTGCGGCTTCGACGGCCGCCGCGTGGACACCTGGGGGGGCGGCAGCGGGCATCAGGTCCACGCCGGGTTCGAAGGCGATGAGGCCGGGCCCGTGCTCGGGCGGCACTGCGTGGCCGTCGACTGGCGGGCCAACGACAAGACGACCTTCGTCAAGGAGCAACGGGAACTGACCGTGTACCAGGTGCCCGGCGGAACGATGGTCGACTTCGCCTCGCGGCTCTCCACGGCGGGGGGTAAGGTGACGCTGGACGGCAACGCCCCGCACGCCGGGTTCCACTTCCGCGCCGACCAGGAAGTCGCCGAGAAGACCGGGAACTTGACCTATTACCTGCGGCCGGACGGCAAGGGCGAATTGGGCCAGGCCCGGGCCTCGGCGATGGACCTGCCCTGGGACGCGATGAGCTTCGTGCTGGGCGAGGACCGCTACACGACCCTCTACCTCGACCGGCCCGACAACCCCAAGCCGGTCGAATACAACGAGCGGACCTACGGCCGATTCGGCTCCTTCTTCCGCTTCGAGCTGGACGAAGGCAAGGACCTCGTGGTCCATTACCGCGTCTGGCTCCAGGACGGCGAAATGACCGTCGAACAGGCGGCCGCGATGAGCGCCGACTTCATCGATCCGGTCGAGGTCACGATCAAGTAAAACAGCCGCTTGCGGATTCGCAACCATCAACCACGAAATCCTTTCATCCCCGGGAGTCCCAACCATGAAACCCCTGCTTTGCATCGCTGTAACTCTCGCACTTGCGCTGGGCGTGTTGTTTCCCGCCCACGCCGCCGACAACACGCCGCCGGAAGGATTCGTCGCGCTGCTGAACGGCAAGGACCTGACCGGCTGGAAGGGCCTGGTCGGAAGCCCCAAGAGCCGTGCCCAGATGACGCCCGAGCAGTTGGCCGACGCTCAGGCCAAGGCCGACGAAGACATTCGCGCCCATTGGGCGGTGGTCGACGGAGGGTTGGTCTTCGACGGCAAGGGCAAGAGCCTCTGCACGGCGAAAGACTACGGTGATTTCGAGCTGTACGTCGACTGGAAGATCCTTCCCGGCGGCGACAGCGGCATCTATCTCCGCGGCAGTCCCCAGGTGCAGATCTGGGACCGGCCGGAAGGCTCCGGCGGCCTCTACAACAACAAGGAAAATCCCAGCAAACCGCTGAAGAAGGCCGACAACCCGATCGGCCAGTGGAACACGTTCTATGTCAAGATGGTCGGCGAGCGGGTGACGGTGAAGCTCAACGGCGAGTTGGTCGTCGACGACGTGGTGATGGAAAACTACTGGGAGCGCGACAAGCCGATCTACCCGGCCGGCCAGATCGAGCTGCAGAACCACGGCAACACGCTCTACTTCGGAAACATCTACGTGCGGGAAATTCCGCGGGAGGAGTAGTTTCTCGGGCGCACTCAGGGGCTCGCTGCACGCCACACGCCGGTGGCATAAGGGGGCGTCGGCGGCACGGGAAGGGCGACCGGCTGATAGTACGTCGCCGGGCGAACCGGATGCCAGGCCGTTCGATCCTGGGTCTGCGGGCTGATGATCGTCGGTGAAGACTTCATCCGTGCGCCGGTCGGGCTGGGAACGGCCGGCAGCGGATTCTCTTGAATTCCCGCAGGATTGCCGTTCTCTTGAAACGTCTGCGGCTGCGGGACGCCGTTGATCATCGGTTGCGCCTCGGCCGGACCTCCGTACGGCTCCACCGGCGTGCTGATCGTGCCGGAACCGCAGGAGGCGCAACCCGCGGCGGGCACGCCGTAACTGACGCCCCCATAGCCGCCGTAGCCGCCGCAGGGGTTGCACGGGTTCGAGTAGACGAGCCGGTACGTGGTGTAGGGGACCAGCGCCGGCTGGTATGCCCACGTCGTCACCGGCCGGTACGTGGTCACCGGGCGGCCCGTGCAGGTATCGCAAGCGCTGAACGCCCGATAGGTCGTCATCGGAACGTTCCGGTAGACGGTCCGGTAGCTGGTTTGCGGCACGTAGTTGCAGGTTTGCGTCGGGCAGGCCGCCGGGGCGCCCCAGGCCGGGGCATACGCGACGCGAAGCGCCGTTTGGTTGCCGCACCCGCCGAAGCAGCCGAACAGTCCACAGGCCCGGCTCTGGGCCGGCAGTGCCAGCAAGATCATGGCCACGCCGCACACGGCCGGGACCCCAGAGAGTTTTCGATAAGCCATTTTCAGACTCCACGTTACGAGGAAAAGGGAACACTTCTATCGGACCGTTTGCCCGCAGCCCCGTCAACTGGCGACGGACGCCGGTCATCCGGTTGGTCGAGTTTTCCTTTTGCGAAGGTTATGCGGTTTGCAGGATGTATTCGCTTTGCGCCGGTCGGGAGCGCATCCTGCCCGTTCGGTCGAGCATACCTTTAACAATCCTAGCTCACGGCGGATGCTTTCGGATCGAGAACCCCGCCGTGAGTGCGGAATTCCATGCACATAAGAATTATTTTCCCGCGCGTTCTTCGAGGAAAGCGCTTCAATAGGGTTCTTCAGTGATTTCCGTGGCTCAATTCCCGGTCCTTCGAAGCCGACGGCACGGACGAGTACGGGTTCCTCTTCTCTGATTCCACGTCTTCGAGCGTCGTGAACAGAGAAGAGGAACCCGTACTCTTGCGGCAATTGAATCCGCTTGTTTCACCCGGCAGCCACGAAATTGCCCGAAGAACCTTCGATAGGTTTCAGTGCCAAGACCGCGTGAATGCGGTCGCTACGAACGGGCCGCGAATGATCCGCCCTAAAACGCCAGCAGTTCCAGTTCCGTGTCGAAGCGGACGATGATCACGCGCCAGTCGCCGTTTTCGGGCGGGGACTTGGGTGGGGTACGGTAGAAGGTGAGGTACCAGACGACGGGGAAATGCTCGCACTTGTACAGGTACTTCAGCAACACCAGATCCTGGCCGACCCGCCTGGCGGCGATCTGTTCGAATCCGCGATACTCGCCGTACTTGGCGTGCAACTCGATGGTTTGGGTGACCAGGTCCTTCAGCGCCTGGTCCTGCTTGGCCAACTGGCTGTCGGCCAACAGCTCCTGGTACGCGTTCTGCGTCTGGCCCAGCGAGACGCCTTCCAGGAAGGACTTGATCCGGCCGTCCAGCGCGACGAGCACGGGGTCGGTCGTCTCCGCAGGGTCCTGCGCCGCGGCCGTCCGAGCGGCCGTTGGAAGAAACAGCGCCAAGAGAAAACCAGTCGTCAGCAGACGTGGCGGGTACATGGGCAGGTCTCCTCGACAGCCGCCATGGTCGGACCGACGAACCGGCGGCGCAGCTCGGCGGCAAGAAAAAAGGAGCCGGTGATGCAGACCAGATCGTCCGGCCCGGCCGACGCGAGGATCGCCCCCAGCGCGTCGGCCGGGTCGGCATATCGGGCGTAGGACCGGCCGGTCAGCTCTCCGGCGACTGTGGACAACTTCTCCGGCGGCACGGCACGCGGATTGTCGAGGTAACGCGTGAAAATCACCTCGTCGAATCGCCCCAGCAAGTGCCCCAGCATGCCCTGAAGATCCTTCTCCTCGGTCGTGGCGAACAGCAGCAGACGCCGCCGGGCCGAGAAGCTCTCTTCCAGGACCTCCACCAGGGCAGCGACCGACGCGACGTTATGGGCCGTATCGACCACGACGGCCGGCTGCCGGGCCAGCACCTCGACGCGCCCCGGGCATGTCACCTCGGCCAAACCCGTGCGGATTGCCGCCTCGGGAATCTGCCAGCCCGTACGGCGGAGTTCGTCCACCGCCGCCAAGGCCACGGCCGCATTGGCCGCCTGGTGGCGCCCGAGCAGTTTCAGCGGGAGGCTTTCATAGGCATGCTCCCGGCCGGGCAGACGGCAGCGGAAGTCGAGTTGCCCTGCCGCCGGTTCCCGCTCCAGGTGAACGGGCGGCCGATAGTGGAAATCGAAGTCGAGGTCCCGCTCGATCAGCCGGCAACCGTGGCGGCGGCAGACCTGCCGGATTGCTTCCCGGGGCTCCTCCTCGATCACGCCGCTTATCACCGGCACGTCCGGTTTGATGATCCCGGCCTTTTCCCGGGCGATCGACTCCAGCGTGGTGCCGAGCTGCTTGGTGTGATCGAAGCTGATGCTGGTGATGACCGAGACGCGCGGCGTGCAGACGTTGGTCGAATCGAGGCGACCGCCGAGCCCCACTTCCAATACGGCTACGTCCACCCGACAGCGGGTGAAATGCAGCAGGGCCATGGCCGTGGTGATCTCGAAATAGGTCGGCCCGATCTCGTCGGGATCGTCCGGCGGGACTTCGCGGTCCATCGCTTCGACCGCGGGCCGGATCCGGGCGACCAACTCGACCAGTTCGGCGGCCGAACAGGGCCGCCCGTCCACGGCGATCCGCTCTTCGAGCCGATCGAAGTGCGGCGAGGTGAACGCGCCGGTGCGATAGCCGGCGGCCGAGAGCACGGCGGCGATCATGGCGGTGGTCGAGCCTTTGCCCTTGGTGCCGGCGACGTGGACGATCGGCACCGATCGCTGGGGATTGTCCAGCCGGTCGAGCAATTCCCGCATCCGCTCGAGCTTGAACTCCCGTTTCCGGTACGGCACGTTGCGCGCCCGCTCGTAGTCGATCCGGCCGAAGAGGAACCGCATGGCGGCTTCCCGGTCCAGGTCGTCAGGGTCGATTCTCAACGGCGGGGACATGGTGCTTGGCGGCAAGGGGGTGGTATGTGCTTGGCGGCAAGGGGATCGTGTCAATCGGAGTCGAACGCCCGCCGACTGCGGTCGGCGGGGTCTGTTGGGTCGGCGGAGTTCTCCCTCCGGCGGCGTCTCTCCCCCCGGAGTGCAATCCGGGGGCGTTGTTTTCCGTGAGCATCTCAGTTTTCCATGAGCATCTCAGTGTAACTGAAACCAAGCCGGTTGTCTTCCGGGTGACGAGAAGCGTCCCCCTAAACGGGGCCGGCATGGGACCACTCCGCCGGGCGGGACGAGACCTTGAAACATTTCGAAGGGTGACTTACAGTAAGGGGTTTGCCACCCGGCTGTGAACGTCGAACATTGACGGCCCGGGCAGCGTAGGGAGAAATCGTAGGGAAAGTTTGGACGCTCGCGGTATGTCGTTAGCAACGGCCCCCAATCGTTTCCGGAGACACCTGCCCCATGGTCACGAAGTCGGCCGCGGAAAACGCGGATAAAGACGCCGCGAAAAAAGCGGACAACGGCGTCGTCATCGAAACCCGAAACCTCACCAAAGTCTATCGGGACTTCTGGGGCCGGCAGAAGGTTCGGGCCCTGAAGGCGCTGGACCTGGAAGTCCGGCGCGGCGAGGTTTTCGGGTTGTTGGGCCCCAACGGGTCGGGCAAGACGACCACGGTCAAGTTGTTGCTGGGGCTGTTGTTCCCCACCAGCGGCCGGGCCTTGGTCTTCGACCGCGACGCGACCGACGTCAGCAAGAATGAACGAATCGGTTATCTGCCCGAAGAATCGTACCTCTACCGCTTCCTCAACGCCGAAGAAACGCTCGATTTCTACGGCCGGCTGTTCGACATCCCGCGGGCCGTCCGGCGCCAGCGGACGTTCGAGCTGATCGAGATGGTCGGGCTGGATTGGGCCCGGCGGCGGCAGTTGAAGGAATATTCCAAGGGCATGGTACGGCGGATCGGCCTGGCCCAGGCCCTGATCAACGACCCCGAATTGATCGTCCTGGACGAGCCCACTACGGGGCTGGACCCGATCGGCACCCGGGAAATGAAGGACTTGATCCTCAAGCTTCGCGACCAGGGCAAAACGATCCTCATGTGCAGCCACCTGCTGGCCGACGTGCAGGACGTCTGCGACCGGATCGCCATCCTCTACCAGGGCGAGCTGAAGGAGCTGGGCCGGGTCAGCGACCTGCTGAAGATCCAGGACACGACCGAGATCCGCGCCACCGGACTGAGCGAGGAGGCCCGTCGCGAAATCAAGGAAGTGATCGAACGTTACGAGGGCAAATTGGTGTCGATGGGCAATCCGACCACGACGCTCGAAGAGCTGTTCGTGAGAATCATTCGCCAGAGCGAGGCCCATCCCGGGCGGCGCGTGCGAGGGACCCATGGGTAGTTATTCGAACTGCAAGTGCGGGAGCCCGAAAATGGGGACTGGCTCCGTCGAGGTACGGTTTTTCAGTGTTATTTCGGGCGGTCGACGGTGCCTGTCCCCTTTTTCCACTCACCGCTCGCGGTTCAAGTAGTTACGTCGGGAAGACACTCCGGTCATGGTCATTGAAACGGACACCCCATCTTTCCTCGAGTGGTTTCTGCCGGCGCTGCTGGCCTACGGGCAGGTCCTCGGGGCCCTGGTGGGCGGCGGGTTGGTGGCGTGGTGGTTGATCGCCTCGCTGCGTTACGGGCCGAAGCGAGGGTGCGTCAAGGTCACCGCCGCGTTGGCCGCCGTCCTGCCCGACCTCACGCAAACCTCCTTCCGCCGCGTTTGGGCGCTGAGTTGGCTGGCGGTGAAGGAGTCGATCCGCCGCCGCGCGGTGGTGGTCTTTGCGGTGTTCATCGTGGTGCTCTTGTTTGCCGGGTGGTTCCTGGATCCCGACAGCGATCATCCGGCGACGCTCTACATGCGGTTCGTGATCGACTCGACCAGCTACCTGATGCTGGCGCTGGCGCTGTTGATCAGCGCGTTGAGCCTGCCGAAGGATTTCAAGGACAAGACGCTGCACACGGTGGTCACCAAGCCGGTGCGACCCGGGGAAATCGTGCTCGGCCGCGTGGTGGGCTTCACGATCATCACCACCGGGCTGCTGGTGGTGATGGGCACGATCAGTTACGTGTTCGTGATCCGGGGACTGGCCCACACGCACCAGGTGGATCCCGACGATCTGGCCAGGGCCGAGGAGTCCTTGAACAAAATGCTCGCCGGCGGCGACGTCGAGCCGTTGACGCTGCGGACCACCCGGGTCCACAACCACAGCCACGACTTCCATATCGCTCCGGTCGAGCGGATTTCGGGCGACTCGGGCACCGAAATCGTCTTGAAGGAACGAGGCCGAGCGAGAACGACCAGCAGGCAGGACCACTGGCACGATCTCTCGTATGAAACCTCGACCGAACCATCCGGCGGCAAGACGACCGTGCGAATCGCCGCCGCGATGGGTTCTCCCCAGGGCCGGCTGATCGCCCGGGTGCCCATCTACGGCAAGATCCGTTTCAAGAACCGCGCCGGGGACGACGCCGAGAAGGGCGTGAACGTGGGCGACGAGTGGACCTATCGGAGTTTCATCGCCGGGGGGACGCGGGCGGCGGCCATCTGGACCTTCGGGGGCATGACCGAAGCCAACTTCCCCGACGACGTGTTCCCCCAGGGCCTGCCCCTGGAAATGACCATCGAGGTCTTTCGCACCCACAAGGGCAAGACCGACGACCCGACGAACATCCCCGGCATTCCGGGCAGCCTGGCGCTGCGCAATCCCGACACCGGGTTGACCGGCAAGCTGAGAATCTTCACGGCCAACGACTTCACCACCACGGTCGAGTACCTTCCCCGCAAGCTTCAAACGCCCGAGGGAACGGCCGTCGACCTGTTCGACGATCTGGCCACGGAAGACGGCCGGATCGAGGTCGTCCTGCGTTGCGAGAAGGGCGGCCAGTTCTTCGGCGCCGCTCAGGCCGACGTGTATTTCCACGCCCGCGACGCCTCCTTCACGCTGAATTTCATCAAAGGGTACTTGGGCATCTGGATCCAGATGGTGCTGTTGATCGGCATCGGCGTGACGGTCAGCACGCTGCTCAGCGCTCCGATCGCCCTGTTGACGACGTTCGTCGTTTTGATCGTCGGGCTTTGGGGCGTCACGTTCATGTCCGACCTGGGTGCCAGCCAGTTCATGCCGATGGAGGACTTGAAAGCCAAAGAGGAGTACGTCTGGGGCGGAGGTCCGCTGGAGGCGTTGTACCGCCTGGTCCAACAGCAGAACGTCACCTCGGAAATGGAACCCGGCACCCGGACCACGGTGATGAAAACGGCCGACCAGGTGCTGGGCTATAGTCTCTTTGCGCTGGCGAAAGTGCTCCCGGAGTTCGGGCAGTTCAGCTTCGCCGATCGCGTGGCGTCCGGCTTCGATATCCCGGCGGAGAAGATTCTCATCGGCCTCTGCCGCATGTTGGGATACCTGGTGCCGCTGTTGCTGGCCGGCTATCTCTTCCTCAAGATGCGGGAGGTGGCCCGATGAAGCCTCAGAATGCTTTTCGCCGGAAGATCGTCTACCTGGTGGCTATCGTGGTGTTGCTGGGGCTGTTGAGCGTTCTGGGGCGGCCGGCGGCTCGCAACTTCGAGTCGGACCAGGGCAGCCGCGGCGGGGTGCTGGCCCAACTCCGCGAAAGGCACGAGTTCAGCCAGACCCAACTCGGCGAGATCGACCTGACCGGCGAGACCATCCGGCTGGCCACCTTCGGGCTGCGCGGCGTCGGGGCGCTGATCCTTTGGGAGAAGGCCAACACCTACAAGATGAAGAAGGATTGGACCAACCTCTCCGCCACGCTCGAACAGATCACCCACCTGCAGCCCAATTTCTTGAAGGTCTGGACCTTCCAGGCGTGGAACATCGCCTACAACGTCTCGCGCGAGTTCGACGATTTTCGCCAACGCTACCGCTACGTCATCAAGGGAATCGAGTTCCTCGAGAAGGGCATCCGCTACAACCGCCGCGAACCGCAGTTGGTCCGCGACGTCGGCTGGATGATCGCCCACAAGATCGGCCGCTCCGACGAACGCCTGCAATTCCGCGAACTGTTCAAGAACGACGACGACTTTCACGGTTCGCGGCCGAGGAAACAGCGCGACAACTGGCTGGTGGCCAAGGAGTGGTTCCGCGAGGCCGAAAAACTCGTCGCCGACGGCGCGCCGCTGGGAAACGCCAGCCGCACACTCTTCTACAGCGATCGCCCCCTGGCCCAGATGCGCTACGCCGAAGCCCTGGAGAACGACGGCAATTTCGACGATTGGGCCCGGCAACAATGGGCGAAGGCCTACGACGAATGGATCGAGTACGGCAATATCGAACTTCCCGCCTTCGACCCGCAGGTGGACACGGTCCGTCTGAACGACTTCGAGAAAGAGCGGGACGAGGCCAGGCGGCTGCTGAAAGACCTGGAAGACCTCGATCCGGAAGTTCGCGGAAGAATCCTCGATAAGAAGAAAGCCGAGCTGACCGACGAACAACGCGAAGCCTATTACGACGTCGAGCCGGGCAAACGGACGGACAAACAGTACGCCCTGGCTCTGGAAGCCCGGCGCAAGCTCGAGATCGCCGCGGAAGAGATCGCCGCGGAAATCCGGGGACCCAAGCGCAGCGAGGCCCGAAACCTCGCCAACGAGATCATCGCGCACCAACGCAAAGCCCAGATCATCCGCCGGAAGCGTACCACGGTCAGTTTCGAGAAGTGGCGGCGCCGCGCAGAAAAGGAACAGCTCGAGGCGACCCTCAATGCCCGAGAACTCATCTACTTCGGCGAGCAGGCCCGCACCAAGGGCGACCTGGAGGCCGCGCGGGACTACTACCAGCGCGGATCGGCGGCGTGGCGCGCGGTGCTGGAGGATTGCACGAACACGCGGCCGGAACCCGACGTGGACGAACTGGATATCCAGCCGCCGCCGTTGATCGCCGATCGGACTTTCGTCGACGACGTGGTCGACGTGGTCGACGAGTACTTGAAGATCCTCGACCAGCTCGACGAGCAGTTTCCCGAGGACTTCCCGCTGCAGGACTTCGTCAACGCCCACGTGGAAGACGCGCGGCCGACGCGGCTGGCCCGCATCGCCGTCGACCGCGGCAAGGCGTCGTTTGCCGAAGCCTCCTCGGCGGCCGATCCGGCCGACGCCCGCAAGGCCCTCGTCGCCGCCCGGGAAGCGTACGACGAAGCATTGAACCATTGGCGCGACGTGATCGATCAGATCCACAGCCTGTTGCTCCTTTCCGACAGGAAGACGGCCGAGGAGTTGACCGGGTTGATCGAGGGTTACGCCAAGATCCTCGCGGCGCTCGGCGAGTTGTTCCCCGAGAACTTCGTCTTGCAGGATTTCGTCCACAGCCGCGTGACGCACGCCGCCGCCGCCGAAGCCGCGCGGGAATCCACCGACCGGGCGGAAGACGCGCTGCGCAACGACGAGCCGGAAGCGGCCCGGGAAGCTTACGGCAACGCCTCGACCCAATGGCGCGAGGTGCTCGAAGCGTTCCCCAGTCTCGAATTCCTTTCCGACCGGCTGGCCGCCGAGGAAATCTACCGCACGATCCGGGGTTACGGCAACGCGCTGGCCGCGCTCGACGAATCCTTTCCCGAAGACTTTCCGCTGCGCGATTTCCTCCATACCCAGGTCACCCACGCCGCCGAAACCCGGGCCGCGCGAAAATTCATCGACCAGGCCGAAGAAGCGTTGGGCAAGAACGATCCGCGATCCGCCCGAGGTGCCTACGACCGCGCGTTGACCCAGTGGCGCAGGCTGCTGGTCAAGTTCCCCACGCTGCTGCAGATGTCCGATCCGGCGACGATCCAGGAATTGATCTCGCAACTGGACCGTTACCAGGCGGCCTTCGGCCCGCTCGGACAACCGCTCTGCGAGGATTACCACGCTCTGCAAGTCGTGGCCAGGGAACTCGCCGGCAAGCTTCCCTTGAAGGACGAGCCGCAATAATACGGCAGCCGCGAGCTGAATATGTTTCCATGGGGTGGCACGCCCTGAGGAACGAAGGGCGTGGTTGGGCCGGTTTTCCACGCCCTTCGTCCCTCAGGGCGTGCCACCCGAAAGAAAGCGTCCAATTCCACTTCTGGAGGGGTTCTGCCGGTTGCCTCGGCAGCGCAGTCTTGATATACTGGCCCTAGCAGACTGGAAAGGGGGATTCCCGCATGCAAACGCTCACAGCGGCGGAAACCGACCTGAAGAAGGGCGCCGGCGCCGATCTGGACCAACCCGTTGCGAATGGCTCCACGTCGGACGACTCGGACGCCGACGAAAGTCGCCTGCGGCTGGCGGCCATCTGGTGGCGTTCTCCGCCCTGGCTGGTCAGCGCGATCTTCCACGCCCTCGTGATGCTGGTGCTCGGCCTGTGTGCCATTGAAGCGGCCGAAACGACGAAAGAGACGTCGTTGACCTCTTCCCTCGATCCGCCGGAGGAGATGGAAGAGCTGGAAGACGTCCTCCTGGACGAGCCGCTGGAAGACCTTTCCGATCTGCCCGAGGCGATCCCGTTCGACGTCGACGACCCGGGCATGGCCGCCTTCGGCCAACTGCCCGGCCTGGACGCCGATCTACTGGGCGACGTGGGCGACCTGGCGATCCGCTCGGCGACGGACGAAGTGGGGACGCTGTTCGGCAGGGACGGGCACGGCTTCGCGTCGTCGGGCGACGGCAAGGGCGGGGCCACCTTCTTCGGCGTGAAGGCCGGCGGCAAGCGGTTCGTGTTCGTCGTCGACGGCTCGCAGAGCATGCGCCGAAACGGCTGGGACTACTGCAAGCTCGAGCTGCTCAGCGCCGTGCGCCGATTGAAACCCAACCAGTACTTCTACGTGATTCTCTTCGCCTCCGACGCCCATCGAATGTTCGACGACGAAAACCCTCAAGAGGTGTTGCTGCGGGCGTCGGAAGAAAACTTCGCCAAACTCGAGCGGTGGCTCTACACGTACGATTTGGAGTGGGGTACCAAGCCGTTGGAGTCGATGAAATTCGCCCTGAAACTCCGGCCCGACGCGATCTATTTCCTGACCGACGGCAAGATCCAGGACGACACGGACGGGTATCTCCAGAAGAACAACAAGCGCGAGGACGCCTACGGCGACACGGTCGCCGGCTCGGCCGTGCACACCATCGGTTTCTTCCAGCAAGACGGCCAGCCGGTGCTCGATAAGATCTCCAAGGAAAACGGAGGCACCTACCGGTTCGTACCCACCCCGCCCGGTTACAGGCCGCCTCCGCTCCAACCACGCAACAAGCCGGCCGACAAACCGGACAACAAGAAGCCGCAGGACCAGCCGGGCGGACAGGCCGCAAAGAAAAACGCCTGAGCGGGACCCGCGCCTGCCAACCAGCCAGCCCGGATTATTCATAGGCTTGTAGCTACGTTCGCCAGAACGTGGAGCGTGCCCACGGGTTACGACCACGTTCTGGCGAACGTGGCTACGACCGTGTGTCGCGCAATTCCCGGGGTCATGAATAATCCGGGCTAGAACAAGGAGGAACCATGAGTACGTTGCGCTACGGGATCATCGGCGGCGGGTTCGTCGCGGCCTTCCAATTGGACGCCCTACGGCAGGTCCACGGAATCGAAGTCGCCGGGCTGGTCTCCAAGGACCCGCTGGACGATCTGGTCGCCTACGTCCGGAAGCACCGACTGGGCGAGGGCCGCGTGTTCGGCAGCATCCAGGAGATGGTCCCGCAGGTCGACGTGGTGGCCGTCTTCGTACCCAACTTCGCCCGGCTGGAAGTGGTCGAACAGATCGTCGATGCCGTCCGGGCCGGCGCGGAACTCGGGATGGTCATCTGCGAGAAGCCGCTGGCGCGCAACGTGGCCGAAGGCCGCCGGATCGTCGAGTTGGCCAGGGAAGTCGAACTGCCGACCAGCTACTTCGAGAACCAGGTCCACATGAAGTCGGTCAAGGCGGCGCGGCGACAACTCGAGCCCGTCTTCGAGGCCATGGGCGCGCCCGTGCTGGTCCGCAGCAACGAGGAGCACGCCGGGCCACACAAGGGCTGGTTCTGGGACCCCGTCCAACAAGGCGGCGGCGTGATGTGCGACATGGGCTGCCATTGCCTGGCCGTCGGCTGGCACGTGCTCACCCCGCCCGGCAAACCGACGCGGTTCCTCGAGCCCCAGTCGGTGATGGCCGATCTCTCCTTGTTGAAATGGGGCCAACCCCGTTGGCGGCAGGAGTTGCTGGATCGCTTCGGCGTCGACTACGGCAAGACGCCCGCCGAAGATTTCGCCACCGGCATGGTCACCTACAAGAACCCGGAAACCGGCCAGTTGGTCAAGGCCCAGTTCACCGTCTCGTGGATGTACGACAAGCAAGGGCTGCGGCTGATGATGGACGCCATCGGGCCGGGCTACGCGTTCGAGTTCAACAGCCTCCGCTCGCCCTTGGAGGTCTTCGTCGGCGACGTGGCCGCCGCCGGCGTGGCCGATACCGAGACCGCGCTGGAGAAGACCCAATCCAGCCGCGGCCTGTTGACCGTCCAGCCGAACGAGTCCGACCTCTACGGATACACCGACGAGAACGTCGACGTGGTCGAAGCCGTGACGGAAGGCCGCGAGGCGCTGCTCGATTGGGACTACGGCCTGGAGATCACCCGGCTGACGATGGCCGCCTACCTGTCGGCCGAGCGCCGCGCCACCGTCGATCTGACCGACCCGGCCACCTGCGCCGAACTGGAGACCTACGTCCCGCTGATCCAGCAAGGCCGCGGCAGCGAAGTGCTCGAAGCCGGGTAGCAGCCGGCAGCAAAGTAGGCCGGAACAAGCGCAGCGCAGTTCCGGCATTCAGCTTCACGGGTCCTTTCCCCACCCAATGCCGGAACTGCGCCGCAGCGGCGCCGGAACTGCGCCGGAACTGCGCTGCGCTTGTTCCGGCCTACGTGTCTCGCGCGGAACCCGTTAGCTGGTCTGGGGTTACGTGCCGAATTGCCCACCCCCTCGACCCGGCGGCGCCTCGGTGTTACAATATACTCGGCAGTATTATCAGCCCGCAGCGGAGGAAAACATGAAGGCGGCAGTGAACGTGCTATCGACCGCTCTGCTGGCCGTCGGGCTGGCGGCCGTCGAGGCCGAGGCCCATTTCCAGGTCCTCATCCCTTCCCGCGACGTGGTGGGGGCGGAGGACGGCAAGCAGATCGAACTGAACGTCGTCTTCACCCATCCCATGGAATTCGGCCCGGTGATGGAAATGGGCGCCCCGAACCAGTTCGGCGTGCTCCTGCGCGGGAAGAAATACGACTTGCGCCCTCACCTGCAGCCCAAGCAGGTCGGCGGCAAGACGGCCTACGACTGTTCGGTCCGGTTCGCCGCGCCGGGCGATTACGTTTTCTACATCGAGCCGGCGCCTTACTGGGAGCCGGCCGAAGGGAAGATGATCGTCCACTACACCAAGGTCGTGGTCGACGTGATGGGCGCCGCGGAGGGCTGGGACGCGATGGTCGGCTTCCCGGTCGAGATCGAGCCGTTGGTCCGACCCTTCGGCCTGTGGACCGGCAACGCCTTCCGCGGGATCGTCCGCCGCCAGGGCAAGCCGGTCCCCTTCGCCGAGGTCGAGGTCGAGTACTACAACGAGGACCGCAAAGTCAAGATCCCCAACGACGCGTTGATCACGCAGGTGATCAAGGCCGACGCCAACGGCGTCTTCTCCTACACGATGCCCCGCGCCGGCTGGTGGGGATTCGCCGCGTTGGTCGACGGCGAAGAGAAGATCAACGACCCCGACGGCGAACCGGCCGACGTCGAACTCGGCGGACTGATTTGGGTCAAGACGGTCGACATGGAAACCGACTAAGCGAGATACTCCCGACAACAGCAACTCCGAAAACCGCGCACCAACGCCCCCGCACTGCGCTGCGGGGGAGCCGCCGGTTGACTTCCGAGAGCAAAACGCATCATGCACATCTACGAAGGCGTATTGGCCGGCACGACGGCGGGTAAAGAAGTGCTCCTGGCCGGAGCGGCGGCCGCGGCGGTCGGCACGGCCATCGGACTCTACAAGCTGGACTACGAGCGGATCCCCCGGGCGGCCGTGCTCAGTTCGGTCTTCTTCGTGGTCTCGCTGATTCACGTGCCGCTGGGACTCGCCGCGGTCCATCTGACGCTCAACGGTCTGATGGGCCTGATCCTCGGCTGGGCGATTTTTCCCGCCGTGCTGATCGCCCTGCTGCTGCAATCGATCTTCTGTCCGCTCTACGGGGGCATGACCACCTTGGGGCTCAACACGCTGGTCATGGCGCTGCCGGGCGTCGTTTGTTACTACCTTTTCCGCCGCCCGGCGCACGGGGGCTCCGAACGCGTGGTCTTCGCCGCCGGCATGGCCGCGGGCGCCACCGGCATTCTCCTGGGCGCCCTGCTGGTCGGCGCCTCGCTTGCGGCGGGCGGAAAGCCGTTCGAGGCGATCGGTGCGGCGTTCCTGATCGCTCATCTCCCCCTGGCCGCGGCCGAAGGTCTGGTCACCGCCAGCGTTGTCGTATCGTTGCGGAAGATCTGTCCGGAACTGTTGGCGGCCCCGTTGCTGGTGACCGCCGGTGAGGAGGGCTCGCGTGGTTAAGTCACTTCTCGCCCTGATTGCCTTCTGCCTCATCCTTTCCCCGGCCTCCGCACTTGCCCACAAGATCCACGTGTTCGCCTACGCCCGGGGCACGACCATCCACGGTCAGGCCTATTTCACCGAGGACAGCCCGGCACGCAACATCGCCGTGACGGCTTTGGACCCGGCCGGCCAGCAGATCGGCGACACGACGACCGACGACGATGGCCAGTTCACCCTGGAGGCCCAATACCGCTGCGACCACCTGCTGCAGGTGAGCACGAGCGACGGGCACGGCGGGGAATATACGGTCTCCGCGTCGGAATTCTCGCAGGATCTCCCGCCGCGCGACGGTTCGGCGGGTAGCCCGCCGCCCTCTTCATCCCCCGAAGTCGACTCGCCCCCGGACGAAGGACACGCACACACGCCGGCGCCTGAAGCCGGACAGCCAGATAACAAGACCCTCCTCGTGCAGATCGTCGAGCTGCGCAAACAACTGAAGTCCTACGAAGACCGCATCCGCCTGCAAGACGTCCTCGGCGGCGTCGGCTACATCCTCGGCGTCGCCGGCATCGCGTTCTATTTCCTCGGCGCCAAGAAAAGGCCGCCCGCTCCTTCGCAGCAACCCCAACACAAGTCCGACCATTAGGTTCCGCGCAGAAATAACCTGTGCATTTTTCAGCGAGGGTGGCACGCCCTGAGGAACTCAGCGAGGGTGGCACGCCCTGAGGAACGAAGGGCGTGGAAAACCTGCCAAACCACGCCCTTCGTTCCTCAGGGCGTGCCACCCATTCGATATTCGATACTCAAGCCCCCATGACCCTCGACCACCACCCCGCCGCTTCCTACCTCGCCCGGATCGATCCCCGGGCGCGCGTTGTGGCGGTGGTGCTGCTGGCAATCGCGATTGCAGCGGCCGATCGGTTCGCCGTGCCGGCAACGGCCCTGGCGGCGGGCCTCCTCGGCACGCTTTGCTCGGGCGTGTCGATGCCCACGGCCGTCCGCCGGCTCTTGCCGCTGAACGTGCTGATGCTGTTGATGGCCCTGGTGTTGCCGTTGACCACGCCCGGGCAGCCGGTGCTGGAAATCGGATGGCTGAGCTTCTCGCGCGAAGGATTCGAGCTGGCCGCGCTGATCGCCGTCAAGGGTAACGCGATCGTGCTCTTGTTGCTGGTGCTCTTGGATTCGCTCGACGCCACCACGCTGGGCCATACGCTGAGCCATCTCCGCGTGCCCGATAAGCTGACGCACCTGCTGCTGTTCACCGTCCGTTACCTCGACGTGTTGCACCGCGAGTACCTGCGGATGCGGGCGGCGATGAAGGTCCGGGCGTTTCGGCCGCGGATGAATCGGCACACCTATCGCACGTACGGCCACCTGGTCGGCATGCTGCTGGTGCGGAGCTTCGAACGGTCCGAGCGGATCGTGGCCGCGATGAAGTGCCGAGGCTTCCACGGCCGGTTCTACCTCTTCGAGCACTTCCACTTCTCGCGGCGCGACGTGCCGTTTTGCGCCGTCTCGTTGCTGCTTCTGCTCACCCTGGTTCTGATGGAGTGGGCATGAGCGAACCGCTGATCCGCTTCCACGACGTCGATTTCTCCTACGGCCCCGACCGGCCGGTGTTGAAGGGGTGCGACTTCCAGCTTCCGCCCCACGGCCGGGTCGCGCTGGTCGGCCCCAACGGCTGCGGAAAGACCACACTTTTGCACCTGATCGTGGGCCTGCTGCGTCCGGACGCGGGCCGGATCGAGGCATTCGGCAAGGTCCGCTCGGCCGAGGCCGATTTTCACGAGGTCCGCCGCCGCGCCGGGCTGCTCTTCCAGGACGCCGACGATCAGCTCTTCTGCCCCACTGTCTGCGAGGACGTCGCCTTCGGCCCGATGAACCTGGGCAAGACCCGAGGGGAGTCGCGGCGGATCGTCGACGAAACGCTCGACGCGCTCGGTCTGGCCGGCTATCAGCACCGGATCACCTACCGGCTCTCCGGCGGCGAGAAGCGGCTGGTCGCCCTGGCCACCGTCCTGGCCATGCAGCCGGAGGTCCTCCTGCTCGACGAGCCCACCTCCGGCCTGGACGATCGGGCCACCGACCGGCTGGCCGAGATCCTCGCCGGCCTGCCGCAAGCCCTGATCGTCGCGTCCCACGACCGGGAGTTTCTCGACCGGGTTACGACCAGCACGGTGAGGCTGGAGGACGGGAAGACGCGTTGACGGAGCGTAGGCCGGAACAAGCGCAGCGCAGTTCCGGCATTTGGTGAGGAAAGGCCCCATGAAGCCATGTGCCGGAACGGCGCTGCGCTTGTTCCGGCCTACTTTGCTTTGTGTTGTTGTGCGGGCGCGACCAGCGGGCGCGGCTTTGTGTGGAGGACGGCTTCCGCTGCCAGATAGCCGCTGCGGACGGCGCCTTCCATGGTGGCGGGCCAGCCGGTTGCCGTCCAGTCGCCGGCCAGCATGAGGTTCTCCAGCGGCGTTCGCTGCGGCGGACGGAGGCGATCCAGGTCGGGCACGCAGGAAAAAACGGCCGACGGATGCGTCATCACCCGCCAGTGCAGCAGCCGGGCGTAGCTTGCGCCCGGCCAGATCGCCTTCAACTCGTCGCACACCTTGGCCACGATGTCTTCCCGCCGGCGGCCCAACAGCCCGTGCGACGCACTGATGACCACCTGGCACGACCATTGGGGAATCGACTTCCCGGTGTAGAGAATCATGCGTTCGGCCGGCGGACGCGAATCGGCCTCCGCCGAGGCGATCTTGTGTTGCGAAGTGTTGCCTCGAAACATCCACTGGCCGAGTTTCCCGACCAGCACGGCGTGCGGCAGCCTGGTGATCGGGCAATCGAACCAGAGGTGTACCGCCGTGATCGGGGCCGGGCGGATTTCGCCGACGTGCTCGAGCGCGGGCATTGCCGAGAGCATGGCCTCCGAGAATAGCGACCCGACGCGGTGCCACGGCACGGCCGCGACGACGAAGTCGAACGCCCGGCGGGTGCCGTCGGGCAACACGATCGCCGCGGCCCGATGCGCGTCGCCTTCGATCCGCCGGATCGGCGTGCCCAAGTGGACGGCGACATTTCGCTTCGCCAGGGCCGTCCGCACGCGCCAATCGAAGATCTCGCCCAGCGGGACGGTCGGCACTGCCAGTTCGTACGCCCG
>DATLAN010000438.1:0-11823 GCA_035527455.1 Thermoguttaceae bacterium | reverse complement strand
CTCCTGATCTTGCCTCGCAAGAGCCTCGCGGTGATCAGCCACGCAAGATGCATCAGCAACAGGGGAATCAGTGCTTCCGAATCCGGTTCAGCGGTCAAGAGGACCAAAATCGTAAATGGCAGGCATCCCACCACGAACACGATCCCGCCCATGGCCCAGGCGGCCAGGTAGTACGCCAGTTTGCGCCAGCCGGCGCGGACGGCGGCGCGGGACCACCAGCTTCCCACGACCAGACTCGAAAGCATCGTGCCGAGAACCGGCTGCCAGGTGACCAGCGAGAGGATCACGCTCAAGCCGGTGACCACGCGCAGCCCGGTGGCCATGTTGAACTGGAACGGCTGCGGTTGCTCGTCGGCCGGCGAATTCATCGCACCTTGATCCATTCCCGGCAAGCCCACGCCCGATTTGCGCACCGCCCATCGTCAAGTGTACCCGAGCGGGGCACAAGTTCAAAGGATGACAACCGGCAACTGCAAGTGCGGGAGCCCGAAAATGGGGACTGGCTCCGTCGTGACGTGGTCTTGCAGCGGTGTTTCGCGTGGTCGACGGAGCCAGTCCCCATTTTCGGGCGGTCCTGCGAATAGCCCGTGGAAAAAGGGGACAGGCACCGAGCCGGCAGCGTTTCTCGTCGATTTTCATATCCTTTGCGGCTCGGAGCCAGTCCCCATTTTCCACTCACCACAAAGGATGAGAACCGAAAACTGAAAACTGAAAACTGACCACTGAAAACGCCGCCTACGGCTCGACGCTTTCCAGCTTGAAATAATCCAGTCCCAGCATGTGACGCGGCTCGGCGTCGGGGTGGGTGCCGACGATCTCGATCAACAGGCGGTGTTCGCCCGGTTCGAGCTGCCGCTCGCCCAGCGTCCTCGGCGTAGGTTCGGTAGTTGATGATGTAGAACGCCCGATCCAATTCCTTTTGCGCTGTCACGACTGCGATTTGCTTCTCCTCCGCTCTTCCTCGGGCGCCATCCTCTTCGCTGGCACCAAACGGATTTTCGGCGGTTTGGCATGAAGCCTGGGATGTCACGGTGGGTAGCACATTGCCCCCTAATTAGTCGGCTATCCTCGGCAGGAACCAACCCCAACGGGGTGTGTTTTAATGACGTGCAGGCCGGAAACCTCGACGCGGCGTGTCGAAGAAGTCCGTTCGGAAGGCAGTATTCCCGGGCACCGTCGAGGTCCCCTCCTTCTCGGCGCTTGCCCAGACGGCACCGTTTTGGGAAGTTGGGGAAAATCGGTTTTTCGATTGGAAAAGTGCTTGCAACTCGCCGGCAAGTCGCTAGACTGAGGCGTGATCCTTCCGCCGAGCCACCATCGACTACGATGACCAAGCGATAGGGCGAGTTCGGCAAGACACCAACACAACCGCAATGGGAGCTTGTAGCGGCCCCCGCGTGACCACGGTCAACCCCCCGCCGCCGAACCTTCCCGCAGGTTCACGGCGCGTAAAGACCTTGGGGGAAAGCAACTTCAGACGGGGTTGATTTCTGGCTAGGACAAGTCGTGTGGCAAGTGCGCCGGGGAGCGCAACGTCGGAACGGTGCGGCTTGATATCGGGTAACGGGCATCTCGTGCCGTTGACCCGGCCGACGAAGTGTTCCCTCCTCCGGGCCTCGGCCCGGAAAGCACGAACATGGCAGGTGCGGGCCGGCCGTTCGACTCGACAACTTCCGAATCCGCAACCGACAAGTTTCCATTGCGACCCAGCCGCCTCCCTGTGCCCGCGGGGAGGCGGCGTTTTTGTTGGGGGGAATCGGGTCTATCAAGCGGTTGCGGGCGACGTGTTTTCGCACGCACTGACACGCGTCAGTCTATCGGCGGTTGTGTGGTCAAGATGACGGTGACAACGCCGATGACGGGGTCGAAGTTGGCACCTTCATTTCAGCGTGCGAGTCGACGTAGGGTGGGCACCGCCCACCAATCCGAATCGAGATGCCGATCGAGAGAATGGCTTGGGATCTATCAACCCACAACCTTTGCCCCTTCCCGGTGTTCCGGACTCGCAACCGGGCGCCGGGTCGGGGCGTTTGCGAGAAAGGAGACGGTCGCTGTGTGCGAAGAGTGAATACGAGAGGGTTCTGGAGGCGCGGCGTGGGCTTTACCAGAAAGGGGCTATTCGTCAGAAGAGCCGGTCTCCGCGTCAGAGGACTTCGGCCGATTGACCCTGACCGGAATCGGGTAATCCTGAGAAAGCCACTCAGTCTCTCCGACAGGCCGAATTCGGCATTCCAAACGCATGATTCCGTCGCGCAACTCAAGCTTTAGCGTCTCGTTTCCGCTTAGCCCTGGCCGAATCAGGGCGTCTATCCTGAAAAAGCGGTGTTGGCCGAAGCGGAAGTTGTCGGGATGCAAAACCGCAGGCTCTTCCGACCCTGGAGAAAAAAGCCTGATTTCAGCCTCATACTCGATTTCCTTCTCCGAGTCCCTTTCTCTCATCCAAACGGCCGATAAGTGTATCGGCAAACCGAAGAACACAGGCTGTTTGGGCTCCGGAGATGAAATTGTCGTGGTCAACTGATCAATCACATTGTAGAAGGTGACCAGATTGGTTATCTTGTCTATGCTGCGACCTTCAGAGCAGACTATGAAGCGTGGTCGAACCATTAGTAGGCGAACTCCAACCAGCGTGAGCCCTGCGTGTCCGACTGCGTTCCCGACCATTCTTCTGTGAGCACAGCCGGTATAATTGTCGACGCGCCTGAACTTGGCACCGAAACGCACGACTCGTTGAACCGCGACGCCAGAGCCTCGACGTTACGGGCAACCTCGCCAATGTCACGAGTCTGAATCGGCTCGATTTGCTGGTTGTCCCACTCCTCATAGAAGACGCGAATCTCGTAGCAACCCTCTGGGTCGTGTTCAGGCCACCAACCAACGTCAACGCAATAGCCAGTCGCTAAGCGAACCACGAGCAGGTCTTGAACCAAGTATTCAGGGTCGCTTGTCGGGTACAAGAAGTTGTAGACCTTGGCATCCTCGGGGAGCGATGGGTTCACGCGTCTCATAGCTGGGCCCCCCTGTCTTGGAGGTACTGGTCCGTTACTGGGTAACCGTGGACGGCTCCGTCCCTATTCCATTGTACGAAGATGAATCTGGTCCTGGGTGAGATATGGGCTGTAAATCGAATATGGTTTTCTCTCACGGGTCATCTTGACGAAATCACTGCTATCCCATTTGCGCCTCCATTCTGGCCCAGCCCGTCTGTGCTTCTGGCTCGCTTCCTCGTTCCATACGGGTTCCTGGAAGTCGGCATCGCTGCACATTGGAGCATCGGTTCGTCAGTCTCTCGGCTAAACCCTTCTTCTAGCTTTCCCGGCCACGGCGCTCCAGTGCGGCCCCCGGCCAGCCCCACGACACCCCCTCGGCCGGGCTTTCTTCTGCTCTGAGCGGTAGAACCAGGTGGTAGCACCGACCGGTAGCACCTCGGATAGACGATTTCCGAGTTTCTGGAAATGCTCGTCTACCGGTAGCACCGGGGTAGCACCGTTCTGGAATACCCCTTCTGGCGAAAGAAAAAGCCTTGCGTAACTCTTTGCTACGCAAGGCTTTATGAAGCTGGGGAACTAGGATTTGAACCTAGACTAAGTGATCCAGAGTCACTCGTGCTGCCGTTACACTATTCCCCAAAAGGGCAGTTTTCTGGTTGCCTTTACTTTAGCATTGTCCACAATCGCCAACTCACTCCAAGAGAAGTTAAATCGGTATGGCCTTCCCGTCAAGGGCACGTTGGGCGGACAGGTTGACGACCTTGAGGCGGCGCATCTAGAATCGACCCGGGGGGAGTCCCGTGTCAAGCGGGGATTTCGACGACTCTTCCCCGTTGCCCAAGCCGTTGCCGGGTATCCGATTCCGAGGTGTTATCGATGACCGTTTTGAGGGTAGTGCAAGGGCTGAATCCCGGACAACTCATCCCCGTCGAGGGCGATTCGGCCGTTCTGGGGCGACACCCGGATTGTGATATCGTGTTGGAATCCGGAGCCGTCAGCCGCCAGCACGCTCGGGTGTCCCGTATCGACGGCAGGTACTACGTCGAAGATCTCGGCAGCCGCAACGGCACCTTCGTCAACGGCGAGCCGGTCCTGGCGCGTCAACTGCTCGGCGACGACGACGAACTGGGGATCTGCGACCTGACGTTCGTCTTCCACCTCCGTTCGCCCGGTCCGGATTCGTCGCTTTTCCAGGTGGGGCCGAAGATCACCGACACCACGGCCGTCGTGTTCGACGACGATCGGCCGGGCGACGGTTCGAGAATCATGT
Source organism: Thermoguttaceae bacterium (assembly GCA_035527455.1). GTDB lineage: Bacteria > Planctomycetota > Planctomycetia > Pirellulales > Thermoguttaceae > DATLAN01. The sequence goes on along the minus strand of DATLAN010000438.1, from coordinate 7,563 downwards.
CGAAAGTCGACATCTCGGCCGGTTCTTCCGGTCTGCAACTGGAGGTGAATCCCCAGGCCAAGCTCAGGGCGATGATGGAAATCGCCCAGAACCTGGGCCATGCCATCGGGCTGGACGCCGTGTTGACCAAGCTGCTCGATAGCCTGTTCGCCATTTTCGTGCAAGCCGATCGGGGATTCATCGTGCTGGAGGACCGAGCCACCAGGCGGTTGGTGCCCAGGGCGGTGAAATATCGCCAGGACAACGTGCAAACGGCCCGTATCAGCCGGACGATCGTCTACAGCGTGATGCAGGCCAAGGAAGCGATCCTCTCGGCCGACGCGGCGGCCGATTCGCGTTTCGACATGGCCGAGAGCATCGTCGATTATCAGATCCGTTCGATGATGTGCGCCCCGCTGGTCGACAGCGAGGGCAATGCGTTGGGGGTGATCCAGATCGACACGCTCGATCAGCGGCACCGGTTCAGCCGGGAGGACCTGGAGGTATTGGCCAGCGTGGCGTGCCTGGCGGCCGTGGCCGTCGAGAACGCCCAACTGCACGAGACGGCGCTGAAGGAGAAGGCGTTGGAGCGGGAACTGGACGTGGCCCACGAGGTCCAGCGCGGCCTTCTGCCGGCCCGATCGCCCGAACTCGACCACTACGGTTTCTTCGAGTTCTACGAGCCGGCCAATCAACTGGGCGGCGACTACTACGACTACGTGTTCCTGCCCGGCGGTCGGCTGGCGGTGGTGGTGGCCGACGTGGCGGGCAAGGGGATCACGGCCTCGTTGCTGATGGCCCGATTCTCGGCGGAGACCCGATACTGCCTGGCCATGGAGCCCACGCCCGGCGAAGCCATCGCCCGGCTGAATCGGGTGTTTTGCAGCCGCGGCTGGGACGACCGGTTCGTCACGTTGGTGCTGGCGGTGCTCGATCCGGAGCGACACGAGGTGACGGTGGTCAACGCGGGGCATTGGCCGCCGCTGTTGCGCCGCGATTCGGCCGCGGTGGAGGCGGTGGCCGAATCGGTGACCGGACTGCCGGTGGGAGTCGACGCGGAGACGACCTATGCCCAGGCCACGATGCCGCTGGCCCCCGGCGATTCGCTGACCCTGTTCACCGACGGCATCACCGAGGCGATGAACAACGCCGGGAAACTCTACGGTCACGAGCGAGTCGTATCCCGGCTTGCCTCAGCCAGCGGACAAGTGGGCGACATCGGACGCGCCGTTCTCGACGACGTCAAACGGTTTGTCGGCACCCGGGCCCAAAGCGACGACATGTGTTTGACTTGCTTCGGGCGCAACAACGGCGCGTCCCGCTGAGCGGCGGCCGAATGCGTAGGGTGCGTGGAGCCGGCAAGACTCGCTGTCCATCGTTCTTCTGTCATCTATCTTTGTGACCGTACGACGGCCGAGACGCCAACCTCTTCTTGGTCGATCGCGATACACCGTACCGGCGGATGGATCGTCTTGACAATGATTAGTCTGTTGCCTAACATGGAGGAGAGTTGGAGGTTCACGTTTGATGGCTCGACGCGAAAAAGTGACCTCGATGAATGACCTTCCAAAATACGAACTCATCATTTACTGGAGCGCGGAAGACGAGGCCTTCATCGCGGAGGTTCCCGAATTGTCGGGGTGTGCCGCCGACGGGGCGACGTATCGCGAAGCACTCGACAATGTGGAAGTGGTGATCCGTCATTGGATCGAAACGGCCAAGGAATTGGGCCGCACTATTCCCGTGCCCAAAGGACGCCTGATGTTCGCGTGATCGACTTGCCGTGCGGATAAGAGAGGCTTTGTGAATTCCTCTTGTTGCCGAGCAACACCGGCGATCTTGCGAATGAGTCAAGCGACGTGGTAGAATCGTTCTCGCAAGATCGACGGTGCCACGCGCGAATTCGTTCAACGCCCAGCCGAAGACGCCGGCCTGTTTCGAACGCCGTTCGAGCCGGCGCCTTCGGCTGGGCGTTAAACGACCTTGGTTGTGCGGCCCCCAAAACGCGCTGGCAACCCGCGAGGCGGCGGTGTAAGATGGCAGGATGGCCGGCGCCGTCCGCCGGGGATCGGCTCCCGGCCGTTGTCCCGCAAGAGAATCAAACCTACTCGAAGGAGATGAACCCATGCGTCATCCAAATCGTCGCGACGTTCTGAAGACCTCGTTGGCCCTGGGAACCGGTTTCTACCTGGGTGTGGCTGGCCGTGCCCGCGGCGCTTCGGCGAACGAGAAGCTCAACGTCGCGTGCATCGGCGTCGGCGGTCAGGGCGGCGCGAACGTCAACGGGGTCTCGGGCGAGAACGTCGTCGCGGTGTGCGACGTGGACGAGAACCGGGCCGGCAAGAACTTCACGCGATTCCCCGGCGCGAAGCAGTACCAGGACTTCCGCAAGATGCTCGACGACATGGACAAGTCGATCGACGCGGTGGTCGTCAGCACGCCCGACCACACCCACTTCCATCCGGCGCGCCTGGCGATGTCGATGGGCAAGCACTGCTACTGCGAGAAGCCGCTGGCCCACTCCGCTTGGGAGATTCGCGAGCTGACCGACATCGCCGCGAAGATGAAGGTCGCCACGCAACTGGGCAACCAGCGGCACGCCAATTCCGGCATGCGTCGCACGGTCGAGGCGGTGCAGGCCGGCATGGTCGGCCGGATCAAGGAAGTCTACTGTTTCATGGGCGGCTCGCGCGGCATGCCCGCCGTGCCCACCGAGTTCCCGCCCGTGCCGGCGCATCTGAACTGGGACCTGTGGCTGGGCCCGGCGAAGGCGCGGCCGTACAGCCCGGCCTATTGCCCTTACAACTGGCGGTTCTGGTGGGACTTCGGCACCGGCGAGACGGGCAACTGGGGTTGCCATATCCTCGACGTGCCCTACTGGGCGCTGAATCTGAAGCATCCCCGGCGGGTCGATCTCGACGAGGTTCCCGCTCCGGCCGACATCGATCCGCAGCGGACCCCAAAGAGCATGTTGACCCGGCTCGAATATCCCGCCGAAGAAGGCCACGACGCACTCTCGCTGCACTGGTGGCACGGCGGGCCGAAAAAGGAGGTCATCCAGAAGCACGACGCCTACGACGACATGATCCTGTTCGTCGGCGAGAAGGGGACGATTTCGGCCGGCTTCAACGGGCACAAGGCCAAGATGTACGACGGCTCGGAGCCGAAGGTCCCCGAAGCAACGATCCCGCCGTCGCCCGGCTTCCACAGGGAATGGATCGACGCCTGCAAGGGCGGGCCGCCGGCCACGTGCAATTTCGTCGACTACACCGGCCCGTTGGCCGAAGCGGTCCTGCTGGCCAACACGGCCTTCCGCGCCGGCGGCGGCTTCGACTGGGACGCCAAGCAGTTCAAGGCATCCGGCAACCCGAAGGCCGACGAGTACATCTTCCCGGAGTTCCGCGAAGGGTGGAAGGTTTGACGCCGAAGCCCAGTGGCACGTCGGGTGGCACGGGTGGCACGAACACAATGACCTGCACCGTTGGGCGACACGGCTACCCGGTTTCCCCCGCACCGAGCAGTTGATCGACGGGCAGGTCCAGCGCGTCGGCCAGCTTCATCAGGGTGTCGGCCCGGGGGGCCTGTTTGCCGTTCTCGATGCGGCTGATGGCTTCCTGCGCGATTCCCGACGTGTTGGAAAGGCCGGCCTGAGTTGCCCCGCGGCTGCGCCGGGCGTTGCGGATTCGCCGGCCCACTTCGCGGCGGACGGCGTCGGCTTCGCCGCGCAGGCCGGCGGCGTGCTTCTTGTCCAGCAGACCGCGAAGGACTTCACAGTCCACGTCGACCGTATAGCCCGTGCGATCGTCGATTTGCAGCGAATCGCCTTCGCACGACGCGCGGACGGTCTCCGGCAGCAGTTTCCTGTCCAGCCGGTCGAGACGCAGCGCTGGCAAGGGAATCTCGCCGGTCAAGCCGTCGCCGAACTCGAGCGCGATGGAACCTTTCGGGAGAAGGCGGGCAGTCAACAGGAAATCGGGGGACACGCAGTCCAAGATGCGGCCGACGAATTCACGATCTTCGTCGGGGTCGTTCGGGGCCGGAAACCGCTTGACCAGAAACCGGCCCTCCACGCAACGCGTCACCTGGTGAAGGCGTGAGACGGCCAGTTCGTCCTTGCGTGTGCGCAACAGCCCGGCGACGGCGGTCGGTTGCCGGCGCACGAGTCGCGAAAGCGGGTCGGAGGACGCGGCGGTCAGTCGCTCCACCACGCGGAACAAATCGCCGACGACCACGGCAGGCCGAGGCATCAGTTCCGCAGCCGACCGCAACGGCTCGACCGGCCCGTATTCCTCGAAATAGGCCAAGAGCCGCTTCTTGATCGTGACACTGCCGACATCGGTAAGTAACAGTTGCATGCGATTCTCGCCGCAGCTATTTCACAGGGCTTCGGGATCTTGAACGCGCTGCCATGCCTCGAGCATCCCGAGTTGGTTTTCCTTCAAGTATTTCCGGACCTCCGATGGCAACTCCATCCCGCGCGGCTTGAGCACCTCGAACGTTTCCAGGCCGATCTTCAGGCGCCGCCCCCTGAAAAGCACGTGGCAATGGGGCGGCTGGTGATCAATGTCGTTGATCTTGTACCGGATATTGTTCCGCGTCTCGTTCCAGACGGCCACTGCTGGCGCCTTCCGTCCAATAGACTATAGGATCATATGATATAAATGTCAAGACAACCGTCGCCGCCGTGTCGGGTGCGCGGATCCTACGACTCGGGCGGTCGCCCCCCGGCAGGAGGTGTTGTGGATCGGCGTCGGGCGAAGTATCGCCACGACTGGACGGCTCCTGTGATTGCCCACAGTGCGAGGAAAGTGATCGCGATCGCGCGAGCCGCTTGCTCCTGAATGGGCGTTGGCGCCTTGAAGCACATGTGGTGGTACGGATAGAGAACCCCAAGGCTCACCAGGAAAAACAGCGCCCACGCCCAGGTTCCCGCCACGAGAAGGCCGATGTGGGGAGCGTGCTCTTCGGCGGATTTGCGACGCCAGAGACGCTGCAGCACGACGCCGGCCGCCATCAGCAGGACGATGGCCGCGGACACCCGGGCAATTCGCGGATAGCAGTTTCCGAAGTTATCGATACCCGTGCCGAAGATTTCCGCGACCTTCTCGCGAGGAAAAGAAAGCGTGACGAGAACCGCGCCGCCCATCGGCAGCATGGCGTAGACCAGCAGCCACAACTCGCTACGCCGCCAGAGGTACAAGACGAGCACGAGCAGCCCGGCCGCCGCGGTGACCAGAGTCGCCGTGCTGACGAAGAGGAAGGGGTGGGGCAGGTCCTGCAGTTCGAACGGAATGAATCGAACGTCGGCCACGTGCAGGTAGGCACCCACGGCGATAAACAGGCCAAGAGACACCGCCGCGCCGCAGGAGACGACGGCGAGAAACCTCCTGCTTGTCGACCTCCCGGACACCAAACGTTCCGAGAACAGCACCACGGCCAACGTAACGAACAGACAAACGGCCACGGTCCGAGGAACCCGACTATGGTCCCCCATGATCTGCCCGAGAGTCGAGAGTTCGTGCGGATTGTGCCCCAGGGCGTGAATATGCTCCCTTAACACCAGCAGCGCCAGCCACGTGCCGGCCAGCACGCCCAGCAACGCCAAGACGTGCGAAAGCGCCGACAGTACGGGCGGTCGGTCCAGTCGTTCGGCGTCCATGTCCTTCACCTTGCGTGCGGTGCCCGAAATCGATTGCCCTTGTCGATCATAATACTACCAATGGTTGGTCTCCTGCAAGCCATACACACAGACTCCCCGCACGAGAACGGTCGGCACCGCTGCTATCACCGGACGGATTGTCGGCGGGAGAGGGGAGGATTGGCCCGATCACCACGCCCTTCGTGCCTCAGGGCGTGCCACCCATTTCGTTCGCAATGGAACATGGTATTCTTGTGAGGATACCAAGGACAGATGGCGCCCGCGGAGAAACGCCATGAAAGCCATGCTGCTGGAACGGATCGCGGCGATCGACTCGTCGCCGCTTCGCTTGGCGGAGTTGCCGGTGCCGGAGCCGGGGACGGGGGAGGTGCGGCTGAAGGTGCGGTGTTGTGCGATCTGCCGGACGGATTTGCACGTGATCGAGGGCGACCTGCCGCGGGAAAAGCTGCCGATCGTGCCGGGTCATCAGATCGTCGGCACGGTCGATGCGATCGGGCCCGGCTGCGAGCGGATCGAACCGGGCCGCCGCGTGGGCGTGGCCTGGTTGAGGCAGACTTGTGGAACGTGTCGGTTCTGTGCGGCCGGACGGGAAAACCTCTGCGAGTCGGCGCGATTCACCGGGTATCACGCCGACGGAGGATACGCCGAGTATGCCGTGGTGCCCGAGGCGTTCGCCTACGAGATCCCCGAAGCGTTCAGCGACGTGGAGGCGGCCCCGCTTTTGTGTGCGGGCATCATCGGCTACGCGGCGCTGCGGCGTGCCCGGGTGCCCGACGGCGGCAAGCTGGCCCTGTACGGATTCGGCTCGTCGGCCCACGTGGTGATCCAGATCGCCCGGCATCGCGGCTGCGAGGTCTACGTGGTCACGCGCGGCGCGAGCCATCGGGAGTTGGCCCGGCGGATGGGCGCGGCGTGGGTGGGCGAGGATGCGGCCGAGATGCCGGTGAAGGTCGATAGCGGAATCATCTTCGCCCCGGCCGGCGAGCTGGTTCCGCCGGCGCTTGCGGCCCTGGAGAAAGGCGGCACGCTGGCGTTGGCCGGGATCTACATGACGCCGGTGCCCGAGCTGGACTACGAGCGATACGTCTTCTACGAGCGCGACCTGCGATCGGTCACGTGCAACACGCGCCAGGACGGCCGCAACCTGTTGGCCGAGGCCGCCGAGATCCCCATCCGCCCGCACACGACCACCTATCCGCTGGCCGAGGCGAATCGGGCCTTGCAGGACCTGAAGAACGACCGGATCAACGGCACGGGCGTGTTGGTGATGGAGCAGCCCTCATAGCGGGTAGCCTGGACACTTTTCCGCAAGGGATACACCACATCGCAAGACGTATTCGGAAAAGTGTCCAGGTTGTGCAGCAACAAGAGGTGTTTGGGAAGATCCAGTCGAACCGCCTCGCGGATTTCCCTTCTGCGTCATAGGTAATCCCGGACCGCTTGCGACATCCGATCTTCTGTGCTCCCCGGCAGTACCTCTTGTTGCTGCGCAACCCGGACACTTTTCCGAACACGTCCAGCCCCGTGGGTCGCTCTTTGCGGAAAAGTGTCCGGGCTACCCGCTATTTTTTCCCCAACTGCCGCTGCTGCTGGAAGAACCGCGTGAGGATCTGCCCGCAGGGCTCGGCCAATACGCCGGAGACGATCAGGCAGCGGTGGTTCAGCCGCGGGTCGTCCAGCAGCCGGAAGAGCGTGCGGACGGCCCCGGCCTTGGGATCGGCGGCCCCATAGACGACCGTGGGGATTCGGGCCTGGACGATGGCCCCGGCGCACATCGGGCAGGGCTCCAGCGTGACGTAGAGCGTGCAGTCGTCCAGCCGCCAGGATTGGACCGCTTCGGCCGCCTGGGTGATGGCGATCATCTCGGCGTGGGCCGTGGGGTCGTGGAGCTGTTCCCGCTGGTTGTGCGCCCGGGCGATCACCCG
>DATLAN010000437.1:0-5533 GCA_035527455.1 Thermoguttaceae bacterium | reverse complement strand
GGTCGCGCCCTCCTTCTCCCCACAAAGTCGCGCCCTCCTTGCTTCGCTTCCCAGACAATCGCCGTTTCCGCTCGTTACGAAGCTCCAGCTTCGGCGAGCTTGTTCATTCGGCACCTGGCGGAAATGGCAACGGTCTGCAAGGTCAAAGTAGCCGTCTCGCTCCGCGAGACGTGGCTGCATCTCGCGGAGCGAGATGGCTACTATAGAATCATCTCTCAATCCCGCCCAGCGGGGCTTCCAGCGCAACGGACGACTGCAAATCCACCGGCGGGACGACCTCGCCGTCTGGCAGGACCGGCGGCCGGCCGATGCTGTAGTACGTGAAACCGGCCCGCTTCATGGCCGACGGGTTGTAGAGGTTGCGGCCGTCGAAGATGATCGGCCGGCGCATCAACTCGCGCATCTCGTCGAAGTCCGGGTGTACGAAATGTTTCCACTCGGTCATGATGGCCAACGCGTCGGCCCCGCGAAGCGCGTCGTCGCGATGCTCGCAGTAGATGAGCCGGTCGCCGTATTCCCGCCGGATGTTGTCCATGGCGGCCGGGTCGTGGACCTGAAGCCTCGCGCCGCCGGCGAGCATCCGATCGATCAGCACCAGCGCCGGGGCCTCGCGGACGTCGTCGGTGCCCGGCTTGAACGCCAGACCCCACACGGCGATCGTCAGTTCCGAGACCCGTCCGCCGAAATGTTCCTCGATCTTCTCCGGCAGCACGTTCTTCTGCCGCACGTTGACCTCGTGGACCGCGTCGAGCACCCGCGGGTCCATCCCCAGCCGCCGCGCCGCCGAGGCCAGCCCGCAGACGTCCTTGGGGAAACAGCTTCCGCCGTAGCCGACGCCGGGGAAGAGGAAGGCGAATCCGATGCGGGAGTCGTGTCCGATGCCGCGGCGGACCTCGTTGACGTCGGCGCCGGCGCGCTGGCAGAGGTTGGCCATCTCGTTGATGAAGCTGATCTTGGTCGCCAGCAGCGAGTTGGCCGCGTACTTGGTCATTTCGGCGCTCTCGGGCGACATGGCCAACAGCGGCTTTTCGGTCCGCAGGTAGGGCTGGTAGAGGTCCTGCAAGACTTCCAGGACCTCTTGGCGCCGGGTGCCGACGACGACGCGGTCGGGCTTCATGAAGTCTTCGATCGCGGCCCCTTCCTTGAGAAACTCGGGATTGCTGGCCACGTCGCAGTCGCGGCCGGTCAGTTCCTTCAGCCGCCCGGCCACCGCGGCGTTGGTTCCCACCGGCACGGTGCTCTTCAGCACCACGATCGCGTCGCGGCGGAGGTACGGGGCGATCTGCTCGACGACCTTCCAAAGGGCCGACAGATCGACCGACCCGTCATCGGCCGAGGGCGTGCCCACGGCCAGCAGGATCAGCTTCGCGGTGGCGGCGGCCGCGGCCAGATCGGTGGTGAAATGCAGCCGCCCGGTCGCCGTGTTTCGCCGGACCAACTCGGCCAGCCCCGGCTCGTAGATCGGAATCTCGCCCTCGTTGAGCCGGTCGATCTTCTGCCGATCGCAGTCCACGCATTGCACGTTGTTGCCCGTCTCGGCCAGGCAGCTCCCGGTGACCAGCCCGACGTATCCGGTACCGACGACAGTGATTCTCACGATTTTGTCTCCTGGGAGGAAAAATGGGGATTGGGGGCTGGGGGCTGGGGGCTGGGGGACTCGGGGCTGGGGGCTGGGGGCTCGGGGCTCGGGAGTGGACAGTCCCTTTCCGCAACGCGGCGAAGCCGCAACCAAACGGCGGGCAAGCCCGCCCGCTAAACGTGATTACCACAATCGTTATGTCAAACATGCGCGCACCGCGCGCAGAAACCGTGACGTAAAACTCTCGTCCCTAATCCCCAATCCCCTGCCCCTAATCCCCAATCCCCAATCCCCAGCCCCTAGCCCCCAGCCGACCGCCACCACGCCAGCGTGTCGGCGACGGTCGTTTCTAAGGAAACTCTAGCACGCCAGCCGGTGCATCGGACGAGCCGGGTGATATCGGCGATGGGATCCTGTTTGAAGCCGGGATGCAGTTCCTCGATGGGCCGTTTGGGATCGGCCATGGTTCGGAGCACGTCCAGCACGTCGCCGCTGCGGCGACTGACGCCGGAGCCGACGTTGTAGATCTCGCCCCGCTCGCCACGCTCCATCAGCAGCTTATAGGCGCGGACCACGTCGCGAACGTCGGTCAGGTCGATCCGGGCGTCGCGTGTAAAGACCTTCACCGGCTCCGATCCGCCGGTGGCGAACTGCCGGGTCCACTCGGGCAACATCATCCGCGGGTTCTGCTGCGGGCCGGTGTGCTGGAAGCTGCGAGCGATCACCGCGTCGCAGCCGGCTTGCTCCACGGCCCGGCGAACCTCGCTCTCGGCCGCCAGCTTGGTCCGGCCGTAGCCGCGGCGGGGTGCCAGTGGGGCCGTTTCGTCGATCTTCGGCGACTGGGGCGAGACGGGCGCGTAGACGTGGCTGCTGCTGGTGAAGAGGACCCGCGGCCGTGAAGGCAAGGAGGCGACCAGTTCCATCACCCGCCGCGTCCCGTCGACGTTCACGGCCACGGCCCGCGGCAACGGTTCGTCCTGCCCGCAATCCTGCGGCACGCTCAAGGCAGCCAGGTGATAGACACAATCGGGCCGGAAGCATTCGATCCGCCGCCGGGATTCCAACGACAATCCCTCGGGATCGCCGATGTTCCAGCCGACCAGTTCCACACGATCGCGGAGTTCCTCCGGGCTGGTCGGCTCCCACTTTCCGTCCGGCGAACATCCCAGCACGGCGTCGCCGCACTCGAGCAGGTGTTCCGCCAGAAAGCCCCCGACGAATCCGGAAACGCCGGTGATCAGGGCACGGTGGGACATGGGGAATGGATGAATGATGAACGAGGAATTATGAATGATGAACGAAGAAAACGGTGGTTGGGGTGTTACTCGGGATCGAGGCGACGCAAGGCTTCTACCCAGGAAGGGGGCTAACCGCATTATAGCGGACGGATCCTGCCGAGGCGACGCCTTTTTCTGCCTACGGTCGTAGTTGACAGCGGCCCCCAAACCGGTTAGAACGTAAAGTTGGTTGATACGTGTCGGTGAGATTCGCGAAGGAGTCATCCCATGACGAGCCCCCATGAACCTGCCCCGCTGTCGGAACGTCAAATCGAGATCATGAACGTCGTCTGGGAGCGCGGCCGGACGACGGTGGCCGAGGTGTGGGAGGCCCTTTTCGCCCGGCGGGAAGTCGCCCGAAACACCGTCCAGACGTTGATGACCCGGCTGGAGGAAAAGGGCTGGCTGGCACATGAGCCGCACGGCACGGCGTATCGGTATTTCGCGCTGCGCCGGCGGGAAGCCACGTTGCGGGGAATGGTCGAGCGGCTGGTCAATACCGCGTTCGCCGGATCGGCCGACATGCTGGTGATGGCGCTGCTGGAAGGGCGCGGCGTCTCGGAAGCGGAAGCCCAACGCATTCGATCCATGATCGAGAAGGCCGAGAGGAGCGTGCCGTGAAAGCGTTGCTCGACTTCTACCCGGGCGATCAGACGGTTGTGCTGATCGTCAACGTGGCGGTGCAGATCGCCGGCGTGGTGCTGTTGGCGTGGATGCTCTCGCGTCTGCTGGCCCGACGCAACCCGGCGGCCCACTACGTGATCTGGCTTTGTGCGTTGGCCTGCGTGTCGGTGGGGCCGTTGGCGGCGTGGGCGTTTCAACAGACGCAGTGGTCGCTGGTTCGTCTGCCGCTCTTGCCGCCTGAAGAAGAAGCAGCCGCTTCACCGCCGGCGGGAGAAGAAGCGGGCACGACCTTCGCTTCGCTCGCCGCGTCGGGGACTCTCGACGCTTCGGCGGATGCGTCGGGGGTGGGTAGTCCGTTTTCGCAAGAGGGCGGCGTGGCGGCGACCGTGCCGGCCGAGCCGCCCATGTCGTGGGCCGATCGCGTTCGGGCGGCGCTGGGCGGCCTGGTCGTCGTCTGGATCTGCGGAGCGGTGGTTCTCGTCGCCCGGCTGGCCTGGGGGTGGCGTCTGCTGATCGTCTTGCGGCGCGAATTGGTCCCGCTCGATCCGCGGAGACTGGGCCCCTTGCCCGATCAGGTCCGCCGTGCGCTGGGCGTCGGCGTCTTGCCGCCGATCGCCACCTGCGACCGGCTGGGCAGCCCGATCAGCTTGGGCATCTTCCGCCGCGTAGTGGTATTGCCGACGAATCTCGTTTGGCATTTGGACGCGCCGCAGTTGCGCGACGTGCTGGTGCACGAATGTGCCCACATCGTCCGGCGCGACCATGCGGTGGGACTCTTGCAGCGGTTGGTGCACGTCGTTTTCTGGCCGCACCCGTTGATCTACCTGTTGGGCCGCGAACTGGCCCGGGCGCGAGAGGAAGTCTGCGACAATTTCGTGATCAAGGCCGGCGACGTGCTGGGCTACGCCCGGACGCTGCTGAGGCTCTCCGAAGGGTCGTCGCCGGCCCGATCGGCCATGGCGGCCATCGGCATCCTTCAGCCGCGGTGTCCGCTGGAAGGTCGCGTGGCCGGTCTGCTCGACAAGAGGCGAAGGCTGGTCACGCAGATCCACCGCCTGGTGCTGCTGCCGGTCGCGTTGGTATTTCTGGCGGCGGTGGCGATCGTCGCGGGGACACGGATCGTGGCGGAAGAAGCGGAAGACGATCAAGCCAATGCCACCACGGAATCTCCGCCGCAGGCCGACGAGCCACTCGGACAACCTGACGGAGGGCCCGACTTCGCGCCGGCGGCCAATCGCACGGCCGAGTTCGGCGAGCCCGGGCGGTTCACGGGGACGGACGCGCCGTCGCTGGCCCGAATGATTCAATACGCCAAAGCGGAATTCGATCGAGGGCTGCGCCGCGTGCGATCTTGGAAACCATCGCGGCAGGCGGTGATCGCGTTGAAGGAACTCGGTAACGTCCCCTTGCCTGTGTTCGCCGCCGCCGACACGAAGTCGCCTGAAGTGCCGAGGAGCGACGGCTCGGACACGGTCGGCCAACTTGCCCAGCATCGCCCCAGCGCCGCGCCGTCGGATCCGATACGACAGCGACGAGAAACACCCGGTGACGGAACGCCCCGACCATCCGACGAAAGCGTACGAATCGCCGATGACCATTCCAGCCCGGGATACGCGGCAGCGGAGACCGCCGCGGTGCCGGAGCCGGCCGTCGACGAAACGGACCCCTTGTGGTCGATGGTTCGCGTGGACGACCAGTACAGCGTCAGCCGCGTGACGACTCGCTCGAAGCCGCTCGGTTGGCAAGGATTGGAGTTCGTGACGGTGGCCGGGCTCGACTGGAGCTTTTCGCAGGCCCACGACACGAACCGGTTGTTCGTCGGGCTGTACGTGACCAACGTCGGCCGTGAGCCGGTGGAGTTCGATCCGGCGGCCGTCCGGCTGATGTTCCGTTGCGGCCGGTCCCAGCCGGTGCCGGTCGAGATCGACTACGCCGGCGTGGACGGTTTGGAGCCCCTGGTGGTCCTGCCCGGCCAGAGTCAGTTGGTGGTGGTCAAGAACGTGCGGATCGAATCGTTCGAGCAGCCGAAGTATCTCGCGCTGGTCGGCGAGGC
>DATLAN010000436.1:0-3573 GCA_035527455.1 Thermoguttaceae bacterium | reverse complement strand
ACACCAGCTACCACCGCGGCATCAACGGGATCATGGTCGACGTGGCCGACGCACCGGGCGCGATCACCGCCGGCGATTTTCTCTTCCACGTCGGCAACCAGACCGATCCGAGCAACTGGGCAGAGGCCCCAACGCCGCAGTCCGTGGAAGTTCGCCCCGGCGCAGGTGTGGGCGGTTCCGATCGAGTGACGATCGTTTGGGCGGATCATGCCATCGAGAATCAATGGCTGCAGGTGAGCGTGCGGGCCGATACGCTCGGTCTGGCCACTGACGATGTCTTCTACTTCGGCCACGCGCTGGCCGAGTCGGGCAACCAGCCGGCCGACGCACAAGTCACCACCGTCGATCTGCTGCTCGCCCGGAACAATCCCCGCAGCTTCTTGAACCCCGCGGAAGTCGATTTCGCGTACGACTACAACCGTGACGGCCGCGTGAACTCGACCGACGTTCTGCTGGCCCGCAACAACCAGACGAACTTCCTCTCGGCGCTGAGGCTGATCGATCTCTCCGCCCCTGCCCCCGCCGCGGTGGCCCAAGCGCCGCTGCCGTCGGCCCTATGGGACCTCTCAGCGGACCAGGCAGCCTGGCTCCGCCAGTGCGCCGAAACCGACGATGCTGGCACCGAGGATTCGGAGAAACCCGACACGGCCGCCGAAGCCGTCGATCTGCTTCTGGCAACCTATTGGCCGTGACCGAAACCAGGGCGCGGCAAGGTAGCCGGATTCGCAAGAATTCGGGCCATTTCGCGTGAACCTGGGCAACGCCCGAATTCTTGCGAATCCGGCTACCATTTGGCTGAAGTGTTACAAAACGGCAAACTACCCACTGCCCACTACCCACTACCCACTCCCCCTACCAACCGCCCAGGGCCACGACGAGAATCGCGGCGCAGCCGGCGATCAGGATCAGGCCGCTGGAGATCGTCGTCACGCGGCCGAAGGGTCGAGAGGCCAACGTTGCCAGAGGGCCGGTCGCATCGCTGGGCGGGATCGTCCCGATCACCGGCACCGGCAAGGCCTTTTCCACCTGGTCGAGTTTCTCGACGGCCGGTTCCATCGAGGCACCTCGGGCGATCAGCCCGACGCCGGCCGCCAATGCCGCGCCGGCCGAGAGCGCCACGAGGATCAAACCCCACGTGGGGTCGCTTTCGGGCAGGAGCCTGGCGGGCTGGGCCGAGGTCCATTGGATCGGCGGCTCCTTCTGCGAGACTTGCCAGGCCCGGCGTTCCTCGCCGGCGGCCTGTTCGCAAGCCCCTTGGGCCGCCGCCGCCGCCGCGGTGAGTTGTTCGAACTTCTCCAGCGCGTCCGGGTCGAGTCGTTTCCCGGAGGATGCAACCACGTCGGCCGGCGGCACTGTGGCGATCTGTTGCGGCAATTCTTCCGGATCGCCGGGGATCTTCCGATCGACCTGCTCCAAATCCTTCTCCGCCGCCGCGATGAGCACGTCCACGTACTTGACTTCCGGGTGCTCCAAGGTCCTGGTCCGCAGCAATTCGTCCCGTTGCCGCTTCAGTTGGGCAAGTTGCCCGGAGAGTTCCACCCAATGCGGATTGTCGATCATCGGCACGGCAGCAGAAGAGGGCGTCGTTGCGGGAGAGGGCGCGGGCGGATCGGAAGCCGCCGGGGAACGGGCCGCCTCGTCGTCGGTCGGGTCGAGCTGTTGGAAGTGGACCTCGGAGAACGTGTCTCGGCGAACTCCGGCCTCGAAGGCCGCCCGCTTCGCCCGCTCGAACTCCTGCCGGGCCGCCTCGTGCTCTTGCTCCCGGCGGACCTTCCACCGCGAACGGAAATCGGCCACGTAGGTTTCGGCCAACGCGTTGGCCAATCGGGCGGCGTACTGGGGATCCTGGTCCGTGCAGGAGAGCGAAACGGCCAGCTCGCCCGACGCGGATGCTTGCGCGGCCTTCACCTCGAGATTCTCGCACACATCGGCGACCGACCGACGAGGCGTCTCGGAAAGCTCCTCAAGCGGCGACTCGACCGTCGCGTCCAGCCGGCGCACGGCCCGAGATACGTTCGTCTCGGAGGCGATCTGCCGCTCGATCTCGCGGGGATCCCCCTGAGCGGTGGTTCCAGAATCAGCGTTGACCTCGGTGCTCGAAACGTCGCCTTGCTGCACGATCAGGGCGGTCGACGTATAGGTCCGACGGGGTTTCGAGCGTTCGGCCACGATCTGTCCCCAGTAGTAGACCGCCGCGGCGACCACGGCAAACACCGTCACACAGAGCGCCACCGGCACCCTCCCGTTCGACCGCGGCCGAACCGTCCGGCTCGATTCTCGCCGACCTGCCGACATGGCTAACCCTCTGGCGTACTAGATCCGTTCAGCGAGCGACCCGTTTAGCGGGCGATCCGTTTAGCGAGCGATCCCGTTTAGCGGGCGGGCTTACCCGCCGTTTCGTCCGGTCGTACCACCGGCACGCACATCGACACGGCGGGCAAGCCCGCCCGCTAAACGACAAACCGAATCGGGCGTTGCGAAGCACCTGGCGCTCCTCTCGCACGCGCCCCGATCGGCGCAGACTATCCCGCTTATTCGAGATCGACGGCAAGCGGCCTGGAGCTTCAGTATCGACGGCGCACCGTGCAGCCTTTGCGCAACCGGCAGCTTTGCCTCGGGCTCCGCTTCGGTTATGCTCACGTGAGTGGGCACCGTTTTGCGGTCCTTCGGGTAATGGCCATGTTCCGCGTCAAGATCTGCGGCATTACGAGTCGAGATGATGCCCGAGCCGTCGTGAAGGCGGGCGCCGACGCAGTGGGGCTGAACTTCTATCCGAAAAGCCCGCGATACGTCACGCTCGAAAAGGCCCGACGCATCGCCGACGTATTGCCGCAGGAGCTGATCAAGGTCGGCCTGTTCGTCAACGCGGCTGCCGAGGAAGTGTGCCGAACGTTCGACCGCCTCGATCTCGATCTCATCCAACTCCACGGCGACGAGCCGCCGGCATTCCTGGCCGAATTGGGCGACCGGCCGGTGATCCGCGCGTTTCGCGTCGGGCCGGACGGGCTACGGCCGGCCTGCGAGTACCTGCGGCGGTGTCGGGAGTTGGGGTGCCTGCCCCGGCTGTTGCTCGTCGATGCGTACGTGAAAGGGGCATACGGCGGAACGGGAAGCGTGGCGGATTGGGACGCATTGCAGAAGATCCCACCCGGCGAGACGTTCCCCCCGATGGTATTGGCCGGCGGCCTGACGCCCCATAACGTCGCCGAGGCAATTCGTACGGTCCGGCCGGCTGCGGTGGACACGGCCAGTGGTGTCGAGTCGTCTCCCGGGAAAAAGGACCCGGCGGCCGTCGAGGCGTTCGTCCAAGCAGCCCGCGCCGCCTTCAAGAACGTAGGTCAGGGCTCGCCCTGACGGGGCGGTGCGCAACAACGGTGCGCGGCGCTCGACAATCCGCGGTCACTTGGCGGCGGAATATCCGTCAGGGCTTGCCCCAACGGCACTAAGTTTGTCTTGACATAAAACGAGTCCTCGCGGATGTAGGTTGTTTTTCCACAACAACTTGTCCACGGAGGACTCGAACGTGTTCATGGATGAACCTAAGTGTAATGTATGGAACGAAATACGTCAACA
>DATLAN010000435.1:0-3883 GCA_035527455.1 Thermoguttaceae bacterium | reverse complement strand
ACCGATCCGTCGGGCATGATCCTCGAAACGCCGTGGGACATCTTCTCGGTCATCGTGGGTGTGGCCAGTGTGGCTTACGACGTCTACCACATTGCGACGACCGGCGAAGGCTGGGCAGACCTGGGGATGGACCTGTTCGGGCTCGGGGTGGACATCGTCGCCATGTTGTTGCCTGGAGTGCCCGGTGGCGTGAGCGTGGCCAATCGTGCGGCGAGGACGGCCTACAAGGCGGTGGAGGTGGGACGGAAGATCGACACAGGCATCAACGCCTATCAGGCCGCCCAATCCGGCATCAATTCCTACAAGGCCTTCAGCCAGGGCGACATCCTCGGCGGCACGCTGAACCTCGTTGGCGCCGGCCTGGGCGGCACTCATTTCGCCATCCGCGCCCCCGGCGCCTTCCGGACAACCCGCGAATTCTTCGGTAGCCATCCCCGCCTCAATCCGCTAAACTACCGCCCAGACGTATCGTGCGTCTATAGCGGGCTTCCCATCAAGGGGAAGTACGTTGGGCCGAAGAAGGGTCCGTATCGCGGCGGATCGCATCGTGACATGTCAGGCGCACAGACGAGGGGTGACGGACTCGACTCACACCATATGCCCAGTCGTGATGCTGATCCGTCGACTAATGTGGATGATGGCCCTGCGATTCAGATGGATCTGCCGGACCATTACGCAACAAGTAGTAATGGTCGACAGGGCGCGGCTGGTGCTCGCTATCGCGCAGAAACAGCAAGGCTGATCCAGGAAGGACGTTACCGCGATGCGATGGCCCGAGAAATCAAGGATGTCAGGCGCGCTGCGGACGAAGTATCGAACGATCCACGAAAGTACTATGAGGCAATTCGTGAGATGCTTGATTATGCACGGAAAAGTGGTCAACTACCGGGAAGGATTGATTAGGAAATGAGAATTGTCCCATATCGATCGTTCGGCAAGTTACAGTTCGGCGACAGTACCCGGGAAGATTGCGTCGCCTCTTATGGAGAACCGAAGAACATACGCACGAATCGTGAAGGGGCAGAGGAGTATCACTACGAGGGCTTCATCGTTCGTTTCAATGCAAAAACAAATGTGGTTCGTGAATGTACGTTGCTCCCGAGAGCAATCTGCACAATTGAAGGTATTGCGGTGACCTGGGATCCCGACTTCTTGCGAAAAGCCTGTGAGCATGATGGCGATCCAAAGGATGTTTACGGCTTCATTGTGTTGAAGAGGCTAGGAATAGCGATTACTGGAATCCATGACTGGGACGAATCACAGCTGGCCGTGACCGCGTTTTCCGAAGGGGATTTCGATGACCTCTTGGCGGAGGCTTCGCCTTTTGTATACTGATACTGAGTGGAAAAGATGAAGGGTCGGGAGGGTCGATCGGAATTCAGAATCCCGGAATAACGGGGACGCCATATGGGATTCTTCAGATGGATGGGGAGTTATTCTCTCCGGATCGTTCATCATCCACTTCGACGAAGGTGTCGGCGATCCGATAATCTCCTCCGAAGAGGTCGACCTGGAGAAATTCCAGTCCCGGATGGGCTTCGAGTGGGACTACCGCAACCGGCTTGCGAAGGCAAAATACTACACCGACACCTATTATCCCAGCGGCGACACCGTGACCGTGACGTTTCCCGACGTGGGAGAGAAGACGCTCTACCTGACCGGGTGGAAGGACTACCTCTACGACGTCCATGATCAACTCATCGCCGCCGAAAAGTATGGTGCGTACGGCGAGGGTGGGACTCTGACGCGCGCCCAGCAGTTCGTCTACCGGCAGGGGCACTGCGTGGTCGAATTCGACGATTCGGGGTCCGGCTCGGTCGCCTACCGACTGTACGGCCCGGGGGTCGACATGCCGTTGGCCGTCGAGCACGTGGTGCCCCCGGCCGACCCGAACCCTGCAATCCGGCACGTCATCTGGACGCTGACCGACCAGCAGGGCACGGTGCGGGCGCTGGCCTGCGACGAGGGCGCAACGTTCGAAACCTGGCACGTCAAGTACACGGCCTTCGGTGTCCCGACCCGGACCGGCGGCCTGCCCGCGTTGGTCAACACCTTCTACGCCGGCCGCGACCTGGACCGTTTCACCGGCCTGTACAACAACCGTGCCCGCTGGTACGACGCCGGCGCCGGCCGCTTCCTCAGCGAAGACCCCCTCAGCTTCGCCGCCGGCGACGCCAACCTCTACGGCTATTGCGGCAACAGCCCGACGAACTTCACCGACCCGAGTGGGTGTGTGGCCCTGGTCGATGACATGATTATCTTGGGCCTGATCGGACTCAACCTGTGGGTCTGGGGCAACAACGCGGTCATGGCCGACGCCGTTGTCCAGGACCAGCCGATCAACCCGTCGAATACTCCGTATAGCGCCGACTATTGGAAAGGCGCTGCGATGTGTACGACCGTCGGCGCGGCGTTGCCCCTGGTACCGTATGCGGCATCGTATGTTCTTCCCGCGTGGGCCGCCACGGGGGTTGTCACCACCGGTGGCGTCGCGCTTGGCGGGTACGGTCTCTATAAGGAAGGCTCCGCTGCGTGGCAGAGCTATCGGCAGGGCAATTACTTCCAGGCTGCGTACCACACGGCCAACGTCGCCCTGATCGGCTATGTGGGCTACCGGGCGTTCGCGCGGCCGACTGCCGCCCCGACGACTCCTATACAGCAGCAATCCCCGCTTGCCTCGCGGTCCTACTACGCCGGGGCGGGCATTGACGCCGAGACAGGGGCAGTCGCGGCCTCGCCGGGCCTGACAACCGTGGCCTATGCTGGAGCGGGCATCAGCGCCGAGGGCGTCGCAATCTCGTCCGCCGCCTTGACAAGCTCGTCAATCATTGCTATGAGAGGAATGGGGAGTGTCGCGCCAAAGACAACTGCCGAGCTTTCCTACTATTGGTGGAAAGGCAGATACTCGACCCCCGCTTCCCAACCGGGTGCTTATAAGGCAAGCAGCGGCAAAGTGTTTCCGACTCGGCGAAACTCAGGATTGAGTGGTGAAGCATTGCGTTCTGAGCAAGAGGCGTTTGCTGAAAAGCGTTTGGCGCAAGGCAACCCGGTTGAGGTCGTTAGAGGCCAAGCTCGGGAGGCCGGATTAACCGTATTCGGGAGAAACGAACGACTGGCAGACCGAGGAGCCGAAAAGGCCATCCAACGTGCGCTCGACGTGCTAAAGGCCTCCGGAGTTTACTAAAGCGCATGAGTACACAGCACCCGAGGATCTATCCAGCAAATTACCTTCTCCTCGCCAGATACGAGCGAGACCACCCAGCTGTTCGCGCGTTACAAGTACATGCTGAGGCGTGCGATGTGTGTGTTGGGAGGGAGATCGAATGGCAGACTCTTGGGAACGAGGCCATAGACCAAGAGTGGTTTTCTCAGACGCGACTGAAAGAGCAGTCGTTCGCCTCTTTTGCCTATGAGTTCATTTCGTACGACCTTATTCTTGACGGATGGCTTGAGATGACACCGCAGCCGACAGAAGCCGAACTCAACTACTTGGAGCATGATGAACCGCTGATGCGAGCTTTGCTCAGCGAGTGCGAGGAAGCTGCACTTGCTGAGGGAAACCACCAGGTTCTTCCGTTGATTACCAAGGCTAGGCAGTTCGTAGACGCATACAAGAGAGCTTTGCTGTATCGTTTTGAGCAATGCGGAATCACTTGAGGGTCAGAGTAATCGGGGTCAGAGCGCACTTTGTCACTAGGGGTTGGCTGATCGGCGAACTGGCTGCAACCGTCTCGCGTCGGTCCGAAGCTGGACGGTCCCGCTCGGCGGCGATCCGATCGTTATGCCGGGCGGCGGCACGGCATATGGCGAGGAGCGGGAGGCCAAGCACTACGTCTATGACGTGCACGACCGTTTGATTCACGAGTATTGCATCGACCCGGAT
>DATLAN010000434.1:0-22109 GCA_035527455.1 Thermoguttaceae bacterium | reverse complement strand
CAACACGCACCCAACAGATACGACCAACCAGCAGAACGAACTGCTCGATTGGCAACAGAAAACAAAAAACAGCACTCGAAAAGAGTCTAACCGTCTCGTCCTGTAATAGATTCACGTCCTAGGAGCGAGACGGCTACTATCTACGAGCCGGTCTTCTTCCACTCTTAATGGGGGGTGGGTCTTTTCTTGCTCCGCTTCCGCATGGAAAACCGGCAATATTTCTCGCCCGCCGACGAACTTACAGAAGATGGCAGGCGTCTAAGGCAGAGAAAGTGGCTAAGATCCCGAAAATGCTATGTTTGGGTTGACCCGGTGGGCCGATCCGGTCGTTTCGGCTACAATACGCGAGTGTCCGCCCGGCGGCGGTTGACAACAATTCTTCTTTCCAAATCGAAGGGGTGAGCAGAGATGACTCGACGACGCAGTTTTCTGGTGGTGCCGCTGGTATGCCTGGCGGTGACGTTCGCGGCGTTTTCGCAGGCGGCCGAGGACGTGCTCAGCGTGATTCCCGAGGGGGCGTTGGGCTTCGGCGTGATCAACCGCCTGGCCCAGACCGACGCCACGATCCAAAAGGTGGCCGGGGACCTGCAACTCCCCGTGCCGAGCCTGCTGGACCAGTTGAAACAGGCCACGGGAATCGACAAGGGGCTGGACGAAAAGGGCAGCGCCGCCTTCGTCGTGGTGCCCAGCGAGGATGACGACGAGCCGGCCGTGCTGCTCTACGTGCCGGTGACCGACTACGGGCAGTTCATTGCCGCGCTGGAGCCGGCCGAGCCGGAAGAGGGGCTGTCGCAAGTCCAGGTCCTGCGGGGACGGTTCCTCGTCGGGCAGGACGGCGGGTACGCGGTGTTCGCCGAGCAACGGCACCGCGGCGCCTTGAAGGCGGCGATCGACTCGCCCAATCGACTCTCCGACGAGTTGGCCCCGCTCAAGGACTGGCTGGCCGATCATTCCGGCGGCCTGGTGGTCACGCGGGCCGGCGTCGAGTTCATCTCCGCCATGGTGCAAAAGGGGCTGCGCCAGGTGCGAGAGAACTTCGGCGAGATGCCGCCGGAATTCCGGGAACAGATGGAGCCGGCGATCGCCGTCTTCGGAGTCTACGAGGAGATTTTCGTGGCTCTGGAGAGGAACATTCAAACGTACGCGGCCGCGGTGAGGGTCGACAAACAGGGCACGATCCACATCGACGAGCGGACGCGGCTGGTGCCCGGCGGCGGGTTGGCCAAAATGCTCGGCCGTGTCGAGAGGCCCGACGGAGACCTGTTGGCCGGATTGCCGAAGGGTCCCTTCTTCTTCGCCATGGCCGGTGCCGTGCCGGAAGACGCCATGGACGCGTTGATGAACTTCTCGGGCAAGATGATGAAGGTCATGCCGAAGCTCTACGGGCTGGACGAAAAGGAAACCGACGAGCTGATCAAGATCTCCCGCGACTCGATGAAAGGGGTCCGCGGCATGGCGTTCATGGTCGGAGTGGGCAAGCCCGACGAGCCGCTGCTGAGTTCGATGTCGACCGTCATGAAGGTGGACGATGCTCCGGCGTTCCTGGCCAACTATCGTAAGACGATCGACGCGATGAACGCCATAATGGGGGACAAGAAAAATTCCATGTTCTCGGGCGTGAAGGTGAAGGAAATAGAAATCGAGGGCGTGCCGGCCCTGGAAGTGCGGATGAAATTCCCCATGCCTGAGGAAGCCGCCCAGATGCCGGGCTTCGACGAGATGATGAAGATGATGGTCGGCCCGAACAACCGGGTGGTCACGTACATGGCTGCCGCCGACGGGCAAACGATCGTGTCGGCCTATGCCAACAAGCGGGCCTTGCTGCGGTGCATTGAAGCCGTGAAGAATCCCGAGGCGCGTCTGTCGAGCAACCCCCGACTGGCCAAGACGGCCGCCATGCTGTCGGCGGAGGCCCAATGGGTCGGCTACTTGAGTCCCAAAGGCACGATCGACTTCATCAACCGGTTCATGGCGGTCATGCCCATGCCGCCGCAACAGAAGATCCAGCTTCCCGAGTTCGCCCCCACGCCGCCTATTGCGTTCGCGGTAAATGCAGTTCCGGGCGAGGTGGTCTCGCACACGGTGGTGCCCAAGGCGGTCTTGCGAGCCGTCGGCGACTTCATCGTCGAGGTGAAGAAGACTTTCCGCCGGGAGTTCCGGGATCTGGACGAGGCAACGGAGAAAACGATCGACGTGCCGCCTTCCGAAGAGAAGCCGGTCGAAGTGCCGGTGTTCTGAAGTGCTACCGTTCGCGGAAGGTGATCCGGCCTTTGCTCAGATCGTAGGGGGACAATTCGACGCGCACGCGGTCGCCGGGCACGATGCGGATGAAGTGCTTGCGCATTTTCCCGGCCACGTGGGCGATTACCTTGTGTTTGTTGTCCAATTCCACGCGAAATCGCGTGTTGGCCAGGGCCTCGGTGACGGTGCCTTCTACCTCGATAGCTTCTTCTTTTTTGGTCATACACCTCTCCACGACGGTAACATGCCGGGACCATAGCCGCCGGCAATCGCGCAATTCTACCATTTTCTCCGAGCCCTTCCAAGGCGGGTCGGGGGCTTCCCTTGACGCGTTTTCTTTCGTATCCTGGCAGTCATGTCCGACCCAACCTCCCCCGACCAGCCGGCCGCCCCGCGTCGCCAACTGACGCTGTTCGATTCGACCTGCATCTTCGTAGGGATCATCATCGGAGTGGGGATCTACCAGTTTTCCCCCAGTATCGCTGGTGGAGCGTACTGCTGGTGGGGGGTTCTGCTAATCTGGTGCGTTGGCGGACTGATCTCCCTGTGCGGTGCGTTCTTATACGCTGAACTGGCGACGGCCTATCCCAAAGAAGGCGGCGACTACGTCTACTTGACCCGCGCCTACGGCCGTTGGGCAGGCTTTCTTTTCGGCTGGGTCCAGTTGGCCGTGGTACGACCGGCCGATATCGCCGTGATGGCGTTCGCCTTCGCCATGTACGCCGGCACGATCTTCGATCCGTTGGCAAATCTGAAGACGTCGACCATGGAGCAGATCTGCGCATGTGCCGCCGTCTTCCTGCTTACAGCGATCAATATCTTGGGTGTACGACAAGGCAAATGGACGCAAAACTCGTTGACCGTCGTCAAGGTGCTGGGGCTGGTGGCCATTGTGGTCGTCGGACTGGCCGCTCCCACCAACACGACCTCCCGGATCGTGCCCGACGCCCCGACGTTGACCGCAGGATCGTTCGGCCTGCCCACAGCGGACGGCCTGACTTCCGGCGGACGATATTACTACAGAGTCGCGTTCTATGAACCCGACACCAAGAGAACGAGTCCGCCATCGGTATCCATACCGGTGACGCTGGGTGCCGACCAGAATCAGGTCACCGTCGCAGACCTCCCCGACGATCCCTCCTCCGAGTATTCCCGGCTGCGCATTTACCGGACTAAGGCCAACCACGACGACCGAAGCGAGTACTTTTTGGTCGGAAAGCAAGACCTTGCCGCGGCGGCACCGCCGCTGGTCGACGGCGTATCGGACGAAGCACTGGATGACAAGACGTCGAAGTTCGAGTTGCAGCCTTGGCACATGGCGCTGATCTTTGTCTTGTTCACTTTCGGGGGCTGGCACGAGATGGGTTTCGTCGCCGCGGAGGTCAAGAATCCCAAGCGAAACATCGTCCGGGCCTTGCTGCTGGGAACGGTGGCGGTGACGGTGCTGTATCTGCTCCTAAACGCCGTGTTTCTTTACGCGTTGGGTTACAAAGGTCTGGTCTTCTCCGGAGCCGTCGCCACGGACACCGTCTCGACCGTGTTTCCCGAGATCGGCGGGCGGCTGATCAGCGTGTTGGTCTGCATCTCGGCGTTGGGAGCCATCAACGGCCTGATCTTCACCGGTGCCCGCATCTCCTATGCCGTCGGTGCCGACCACCGCGTTTTCCGTGCGCTGGGAGCCTGGGACCCCAAGAGGGGGACTCCCGTTCGCTCGCTGCTCTTGCAGGGGTCGCTGGCGGTTGCGTTGATCGTGATTCTCGGGTCCTTCATCGACGCCGTGCTGTACATGGCGCCCGTCGTCTACCTCTTCTACCTGGCAACCGGGCTGTCGGTCATCGTGCTGCGGCATAAAGAACCGCAGGTGGAGCGGCCTTACCGCGCGACCGGCTACCCCGTGACCACGCTGGTCTTTTGCGCCGTGTGCGCGTTTCTGATCTATGCGGCCGTGACGTACGACCCCTGGCTTTCGGTTGTCGCGATATCCATCGTTTTTCTGGGGCTGCCACTCTACTGGTTCACCCGGAAGCGGTAGCACTTGCCATTGCAGACCGCCCAATGCTCCGAAAGAACCAGGCCAACAACTGGACCAACGGGATCGGCGGGCACGTATTTTCCAGGTGAGATGGAACTTCGGGGGGTTATTTGGAAATGTGGTAGCGGTGCGCTATAATATCCGGAACTTGATCCGGACCTGCCGCACCCGAGCACAGCGGGAGCATGTTTCCCCGCGAGAGTCGAGGTTTCTGATGTCGCGAAATCCGCATGGATCATCGGGCACCGCGGACCCGGCCCCCGAGGGGCGAAAAAGAAGGAGTCATGGACCGTCACGGCGCGTGATCGGCGTGTTGCTCATTCCCATCGGTCTGACCGTCCTGAGCGCAAGTCACTGCATGTACGTGCAGATGATGGTTGCCTCGCCATCCAAACGTGTACCAGCTTTGATACATGTATTCGACGTTTTCGGGATGGCTGCCGTGCTGGCGGGAATGGCGGTGATTACTCTCTGGTTCCTTTTTCCCAAGAAGCGCGATCTGAAGTGGCCCGGCCGTCTTGGCCGCAAGGAGTAGTTGTTATGGGAAGTAATCTTGTGCCAGCCGAGGACACTCCGGCTTACACGCACGTCACTGGAGAACATGCCATGAGCAAGAACTTGCTCGCCCTAGTAACAGTGTTTTCTATCTTCGGCCTCGTCGCACGATCTCTCGGTGAAGACGTTCCCCAAGAAACCCTCCGCCGCGCGGCCCAGGTGAAGCCTACGCCGCAGCAGGTCGCCTGGCAGGAGTTGGAGTTCACCTGCTTCGCCCACTTCGGGGTCAATACGTTCACCGATCGCGAATGGGGCGACGGCAGCGAAGACCCCGCGATCTTCAACCCCACCGAGTTCGACGCCGACCGGTGGGTGGCCGCCTGCCGGGACGCCGGCATGAAGCTGCTGATCCTCACCTGCAAACACCACGACGGCTTCTGCCTCTGGCCGAGCAAGTACTCCGAACACAGCGTCAAGAGCAGCCCGTGGCGGGGCGGCAAGGGGGACCTGGTCAAGGAGCTGGCCGACGCCTGTCGACGCGGCGGCGTCAAGTTCGGCGTCTATCTCTCGCCCTGGGATCGCCACGAGAGGACGTACGGCTCCGACGCCTACAACGAGTTCTACAAGAATCAGCTCCGCGAATTGCTGACCGACTACGGCGAAATCACCGAGGTCTGGTGGGACGGCGCCTGCGGCGAGGGGCCCAACGGCAAGCGGCAGGTCTACGATTGGGAAGGATACATCCAGGTCGTCCGCCAGTTGCAGCCGAAGGCCGTGATCTTCGGCCAGGGGCCCGACGTCCGCTGGGTGGGCAACGAAGACGGACTGGCACGCGAGAGCGAATGGAGCGTGCTGCCCTTCAAGATGGGCGACCGCCGCGAACGGGACCTCGGAGATCGCAAGTATCTTGTCGGGGCCGAGCGCCTGATGTGGTATCCGGCCGAGTGCGACGTCTCGATCCGCCCGGGCTGGTTCTATCACGCCAGCCAGGACGACCGGGTGAAATCGCTCGAGCACATGCTCGAGATCTACTACCGCTCGGTGGGCCGAAATTCCGTGTTGCTGTTGAACGTCCCGCCCGACCGCCGCGGGCTGTTTCACGAGAACGACGTCGCCCGGCTGCGGGAACTGCGTGCCGTGCTGGACGAGACCTTCAAGACCAATCTGGTGGCCGGGGCCCGGGTCACCGCCGAGAACGGCCGCGACGGCTTCGATCCCAACCACATTACCGACGGCAACGGCGACACCTATTGGACCACCAGGCCGGAAGCGGTCGAAGCGATGCTCGAGATCGACCTGGGCGTGCCCGTCACGTTCGACCGGGCCATGGTGCAGGAGATGATCGCCACCGGCCAACGGGTGGAATCGTTTTCGCTGGAGGGCTTCGACGGCCAGTCGTGGAACGAGATCGCCCGGGCGACCACGATCGGCTATAAGCGGCTGCTGCGGTTCCCCGAGGTCACCGCGTCGAAGGTGCGGCTGCTGATTCACGATTCCCGCGATTGTCCGACGATCCGGGAATTCGGACTCTACAAGGCTTCCGCCAGAGAGAAGAAGTAACCCATTTTGCCGCTTGCGGCTTCGCACGCCGCACTCGCAAAGCAAAGGAGCAATCACACGATGATGAAAAAAGCCCAATCCGTCGCTCGCACGCGCAGGGGGACAAGCCCCCTGGCTCGCTGGTTCGTTGTTGCGTTGTTCATGGGACTCTGGAGCACTGCGGCTTCGGCCGATCCCGGGCCGATGCTGCTGTGGTACGAGAAGCCGGCCGGCGCGTGGACCGAGGCCAACCCGATCGGCAACGGACGTCTGGGGGCCATGGTCTTCGGCGGCGTCGAGAACGAGCGGATCCAGTTCAACGAAGACACCCTCTGGTTCGGCGAGCCGCATGACTACTCGCACGAAGGGGCCGCCGAGTATCTACCGGAAATCCGCAAGCTGTTGTTCGAGGGAAAGCAGGCCGAAGCGCAAAGCCTGGCCGGGCAGCAGTTCATGAGCGTGCCGCTGCGTCAAACGCCCTATCAGCCGTGCGGTGATCTGAAACTGAGCTTCCCGGGACACGCCGACGCGACCGATTATCGGCGTCAACTCGACATCGATTCGGCCGTCTCCACGGTCAGCTACAAGGTCGGCGGCGTGACCTACACGCGGGAAGTCTTCGCCAGCCATCCGGACGACGTGATCGCGGTCCGCGTTTCGGCCGACCAGCCGGGCCGGGTAAGCTTTACGGCCACCTTGGACACTGTGCACGAGGAAAAATCGCTGGTCGCCGCCGGCAAGCGGCAGTTGGCCTTGCGGGGCCGGGTCCGCAAGGAACACCGAAGCTACGACCGAATCATCGAGAATCCGCTGCGTTTCGAGGCCCACGTGCAGGTCTCGACCGAGGGCGGCAGCTACCGCGTGACCAACGAAGGGATCGAGGTCCAGGGGGCCGACTCGGCGCTGCTGGTCTTGGCCGCGGCCACGAATTACGTCGACTTCGAGGACACCGGCGGCGATCCGGGCCGGCGATGCGTGGAGACGCTCAAAGCGGTCGCCGAAAAGAGCTATTCGCAGTTGCGCGACGCCCACGTGGCCGACCACCAAGGCCTCTTCCGCCGCGTGATCCTGGACGTGGGCACGACCGGGAAGATCGACCTGCCGACCGACCGGCGGATCAAGGCATTCGGCGACGGCGACGACCCGCAGATGGCGGCCCTGTACTTCCAGTTCGGCCGGTACCTGATGATCGCCTGTTCGCGGCCGGGCGGCCAGCCGGCCAACCTCCAGGGGATCTGGAACGAGAGCACCAGCCCGCCGTGGGAGAGCAAATACACCTGCAACATCAACACGGAGATGAACTACTGGCCGGCCGAGCCGTGCAACCTGGCCGAGTGCCACCAGCCGCTGTTCGACGCCCTGGAGGAGATGCGCGTCTCCGGCAGCCGCGTGGCCAAGGCGCACTACGACGCCCGGGGCTGGGTCCTGCACCACAACTTCGATCTCTGGCGAGGCACGGCCCCGATCAACGCCAGCAACCACGGCATCTGGCCGACCGGCGGGGCGTGGCTCTGTCAGCACCTCTGGTGGCACTACGAGTTCGGCCGCGACAAGAAGTTCCTCGCCGAGAAGGCCTATCCGATCATGAAGGACGCCGCGCTGTTCTTCGTCGATTACCTGGTCGAAGATCCGCGGATCGACACGCGATGGCTGATCTCCGGCCCCTCGAACTCGCCCGAACAAGGCGGCCTGGTCATGGGGCCCACGATGGACCACCAGATCATCCGCAACCTCTTCAGCAACGTCATCGAGGCCGGCGAGGTGCTCGGGGTCGACGAGGACCTGCGCAAACAACTGACCGAGATTCGGGCCAGGATCGCCCCGAACCTGATCGGCCAATACGGCCAGCTCCAGGAATGGCTCGAAGACAAGGACAACCCGACAAACACCCACCGGCACTGTTCGCACCTTTGGGGTCTTTTCCCGGGCAACGAGATCAATCCCGGCGTGCCCAAGCTGTTCGAGGCGGCCCGGGTCTCCTTGACCCAACGCGGCGACGGGGGGACCGGCTGGAGCAAGGCCTGGAAGATCAACTTCTGGGCCCGGCTGTTCGACGGCGACCATTCCTACCGGATGCTCAGCAGCCTGATCGCCACGGGCACGTACCCGAACATGTTCGACGCCTGTCCGCCCTTCCAGATCGATGGCAACTTCGGCGGCACCTCCGGTGTGGCGGAAATGCTGCTGCAAAGCCACCTCGGCGAGATCGCCCTGCTGCCGGCGCTGCCCGGCGCGTTGGCCACCGGAAGCGTGAAGGGGCTGCGGGCGCGCGGCGGCGTGGAGGTCGACATCGCCTGGAAGGACGGCAAGGCGACCTCGGCCACGCTGCGAGCCACGGCCGACGGCACGCACACGATTCGCCCGCCCAAGGGGCTCCGGATCGCCGAGATCCGCACCGACGGAAAGCCGGTCCCGATGCAACCCCACGGCGAGGGCGCGGCGACCATCGAGGTCAAGGCGGGAGAAACGTATGAGGTCAGCTTCGAAGATTAGCGTTTTACGTCGTAACTCGTGCGCACGGTGCGTGCATGATTGACGCAACCGACTGTAAGAGCGACGTTACCGATTGTGAGAGCGACGTTACCGATTGTGAGAGCGACGTTTAGCGGGCGGGCTTGCCCGCCGTTTGGTTGCGGCTCCGCTGCGTTTCGATTCGAGATTGAAAGGGCTCCCGAATCAACCCGAACCTGGCACGGGGCGTTGACATTTCCATGGCTGATCCCGACCTGAACGCCCCGGCAAGACGGGCGTTGCTGCTCCGTTTTCGAGCGGTATTACTCGTTTTCATCACGGGGCTGGTCCTCAGCGGGCTGACCGCCTTCCCGCTGTTGTACGAGGTTCGTTGGCTCGCGGAGATGCTGGGAATCCCCGACGGGGCCGATTACCGGACGTTCGACGGGTTGCGGCACTGGGTCGGCTACGTCCGCCAGGGACTCGAAGATTCCTACCGGGCCTATCCGTTCATCGCTTACGGCACCGACTGGCTTGCCTTCGCACACATCGTGGTGGCCGTCTTCTTCCTCGGGCCGTTGCTGAAGCCGGGCGAGGGCGATTGGATTTTCATCTCGGGCATGATCGCCTGCGGCTTGGTAATCCCCCTGGCGCTGATCTGCGGCAGCATTCGAGGCATCCCGTTCTATTGGCGGTTGATCGATTGCTCTTTCGGAATTCTCGGGTTCTTCCCCTTGGCGTACTGTTACCGGCTGAACCGGAAGATTTGGCTCATGGACCGTTGAAACCGGCGGCGATGGCAGAACGCCGCACTTCTCCGTACCATTTTGGCCGCCAATTCGGGAGGGATGCCGGTTTGGGTAATATGCGTAGGTATCGGCGGTTGGGCAATGTACGAAGACTTGCTCCGCGCCCCCGCTTGCCAAGTGGTGCCGGCACCGATAGACTGGCCGCTGGTTCTGACCGGTATCCGTCCGGTCTCCAGGCGCGATCCTCTAGTGGAAAGGAACGCCGTGAACGATATCTTCATCACGGAAAACTTCCTCTTGCAGAATGATAAGGCGGTCGAGTTGTACCACGGGTACGCTCGCGACATGCCGATCGTCGACTACCATTGCCACCTCTCGCCGAAGCTGATTGCCGAGGACCACAAGTTCCAGAACCTCGCGCAGGCCTGGCTATACGGCGACCACTACAAGTGGCGGGCGATGCGGGCCGCCGGTGTCGAGGAGCAATACTGCACCGGCGACGCCACGGACTGGGAGAAGTTCCAGAAGTGGGCCGAAACCGTCCCCCAAACGCTCCGTAATCCCCTCTACCACTGGACCCACCTGGAACTGAAGCGGCCGTTGGGCATCAGCGACCGCCTCTTGGGACCGGAGACGGCCGAGGGCATTTGGGAGGAGACCAAGGAGCTGCTGGAGCAGGACGAGTTCTCCTGCCGGGGGATCATGAAGCAGATGAACGTGGTGTTGGTCTGCACGACCGACGACCCGATCGACAGCCTGGAATACCACGCGGTGATCGCGGCCGACCCGTCGTTCGAGATCCAGGTGCTGCCCGCCTTCCGGCCCGACAAGGCGATGGCGGTCGGTTTTCCCGCGGAATTCAACGCCTGGGTCGACAAGCTGGCCGAGATCAGCAACATCGACATCAAGGACGATTTCGCCACCTACCTGGAGGCGCTCCGCCGGCGCCACGATTTTTTCCACAGCATGGGTTGTCGGCTCTCGGACCACGGCGTGGAAACGATGTACTGCGACGAGTATACCGAGTCGGAGATCAACACGGTTTTCCGCCGGATTCGCCGCGGCAACAACCTCCGGGCCGCCGAGATCGTGAAATTCAAGTCGGCCATGCTCTACGAGTTCGCCTTGATGGACGACGAGAAGGGCTGGGTGCAGCAGTACCACTTCGGCGCACTGAGGAACAACAACACGCGCTTCTCCATGGGGGTCGGCCCGGATACGGGATTCGACTCCATCGGCGACTTCGAACTCGCCCGGCCCATGTCGAAGTTCCTCGACCGGCTGGATTACGACGACCGGCTGGCCAAGACCATCGTCTACAACATCAATCCGGCCGACAACGACCTGGTGGCCACGATGATCGGCAACTTCCAGGACGGCAAGACGCCCGGCAAGATGCAGTTCGGCAGCGGCTGGTGGTTCCTGGATCAGAAAGACGGCATGGAAAAGCAACTCGATTCCCTGTCGAACCAGGGGTTGCTGAGCCGTTTCGTGGGCATGCTGACCGACAGCCGCTCTTTCCTTTCCTACACCCGGCACGAGTACTTCCGGCGGATCCTGTGCAACCGGCTGGGCACGGAAATGGAGCAAGGTCTGCTGCCGGACGACACGGCGCTGATCGGCTCGATGGTACGGGACATCTGCTATCACAATGCGGTGAGCTACTTCGGCTTCGACGTGGAAGAGCCCGGCCGGTAAGCGTTCGCGCGAAAGCGGCCGGGAGAAGGGTGGCACCCAACCGAGCGACCTTTTTCCGGTCCGCCGCATATGCTAGAGCCTGGGTATGTAGTCCCACCCGAAAGTGGCATCTTCTTGGCGCTTGCTTTCGTCTGCCTTTCTTTGTGCCCCCCGACGTCTGCCTGACGGGACGAGGCAGCTACGTTCGATCGCATACAACCCCCCCAACGATGCTAACCCCACTCGGTTTTTTGGGAAAACCCGAGAAATCCCGGCATCTGCGCGAGGCAGATAGTTGACGAAATGTTAGCCTACATGATATAAATAGGATAAGTGTGATAATCGGTTAGAGTCGGCAACCATTAGCCCAAAGTGGAGGCAGCGTCGTGTATGTAACAAGTGACTTGGCGAGGTACTGCGCGCCCAAGGTATGCGCACTGGTGGCGATATGTGTGGCGGCGTGCGGCCTAATGGCCAATGTCGCTTGCGCGCAAGTTCATTTCGGATACGATCTGTATCCCCTGAACGAAGGCCCGGGCGGGTTGATGATTCCCGACGACGACCCCATCCCCGACCCGCACGATCTGAGTGCTGAGGTCAACCAGCCGGTCTTTACGGCGGACGACCAACAGACCTTCTTGAGACAGCCGGTTCCGGAACCCGCTACGGTGGCGAGCTTGGCTAGTCTCGCTTTGACCGGCGGATTGGGTTTCGTTTGGCGCCGGCGCCGTAAGAGACGACCGGGTTGAGCGATCGGTCTGCGCAGGGTCGAGCGGCGCGCGGTCAGAAGAACGCGGCGTACCCGCGTTTGAGCGCCTCCACACCTTGTCGCAGCGCCAGTGTTTCGTTGGCCAGGGTGAGCATGCGACAGCCTTTTATCACACAGCGCTGAGCGTAATCCGGCCCGGCAGGGACGGTTCCCCAAGTCTTGCCATACTTCGTACACGCGGCCGAGATCCGGTCGATCGCCTCCCAGACCTTTTCGTGGTCGACCTGTCCGATGATCCCGAGTGCCTGCGACATATCGGCCGGTCCCAGGAACAGCATGTCCACGCCGTCGATCGCCGCGATTCCATCGACCTCGGCCAGCGCGCCGAGCGTCTCGATCTGGATGGCCACGAAGTTCTCGCGGTTGGCGTTCTGGGTGAATTCGCCAAGGGGATCGAAGGTATATCGGGCATCGAACCCGCTGCTGTTGAGTCCCCGGTCCCCGCGCGGGGCGAACTTGCACCAGGCGACGAACTCCTCGGCTTCGGCGGCCGAGTTCAGCCGCGCGGCCATGACTCCGTCGGCTCCCGCCTCCAGGTTCTGGGTCACCTGCGAGTATCCGGTCGGGGCCATCCGGACGATCGTTCCCAGTCCGTTGGCCCGGGCGAAGGCCGCAGCGTCGCGGATCTGCGGCACCGTCATCCCCCCGTGCTCTTGATCGATCCAGAGGCCGTCGAAGCCGCCTGCCATACCGAAAACGTCGAACACGACCGGGTGGACGATCCGGCTGACGGAGAAGACGCGCAGGACGCGGTCGGTGGCCAGGAGTTCGTGAAAGATGCGGGACATGGAGAATCCTTCGATTGGGGGTGAAAGTGGAGGCTTGTAAGTGTGACGACGCCGGCTTTTTCAGTCAAGGGATGGCGTATTTCGGGCCTCTGCGGCGATCCGGACACGTGTTCGAACGGCAGGAACCGGGGCGACCGGAGGGAATTCGAGGATTTTCGGGCAAATCTTCCGTTTTCTTGCGAACCTTCGTGGAGAATTCGTCGTCTACACCCCGGATCGGCATATCGCTTGACAGGGATTGCCGGTCGTGGCAAATTGAAGAAAGAGGAACAGCGGCCACCTTTCCGATAGGAGAAGAGGGGCCGCTGTCGGTTTGACGTTCTTTCCGGTTTCCGTAACCGCGCACCGCGCAACGAAAGGTGCTACCATGCGTCGCTTCATTACGCAGATCACTGATACGATCACCACCGTCTTCGGCATTCGCCCCGGCGGGATCGTCGTGACCGGCATCGCGACGCTTCGATTGCGCGCGCTCGATCTTGCGCGGTCATTTCTGGCCCGGCTATCCGGTCGGACGCCCGCTTATGTGCCGGTGGCCGCAACGCGCCCGCTGCATTCGGCCGGCGCCGATCGGAGCGCAAGCAGGCTGCCAGGGCATCATCACGGCCCGAATATGGCCTGGTTGCGCGGCTGCCGCCGCCCAGTGCAACGGGGAGCAACCACACGAGAATTCTAGGCATTGCTGCCCGGAATTCGAGTTTGCTCCACGGCGCACCCGGGACTCGCGGCCGAGCCGGCGGTTGAAGGCATTCCCCCTTCGCACGTTTGCCGCCCGATCTCGGCCTTTCCGGCGTCCCGGCCTGCTTGGGCCCTCGGATTTCGCGGAGACCAGAATCATGATAACCCAGTACCGTCAGACCGTTCGCGAGAAGACTTCGCCGGAGCGCCTGGTCGGGGCTGCGCAGCGCGGCGATCGGGACGCCTTCGGCGAGCTGATCACGCGCTACGAGCGGTCGGTCTACGCCGTGGCCTTCCGCCGGCTGGGCAACCACGCCGAGGCGCAGGAACTCTGCCAGGAGGTCTTCATGCAGGCGATGCGGAAGATCGATCAGTTGCGGGATCCGCGTTGCTTCGGCGGGTGGTTGCGGTCGATTGCCAACCGGATGGCGATCAACCGGGTGCTGCGGCGTGCGCCGCTGTCGTCGACCGATTCCCAGGCGTACGACGGTTACTGCGTCGAGCACCGGACGCCGCTGGCCGGCGTGCTCGTCCGGGAGCGGGAGGACCAGGTCCACTTGGGTCTTGGGCGGCTGCGCGCGCTGGATCGGGACACCCTGGTGGCGTTCTACTTCGACGGCCGTTCGCTGGTCGAGATGAGCGAGGAGTTCGACTCTCCGGTCGGCACGATCAAGCGTCGGCTGCACACGGCCCGAAAGCGCCTGGCCAAGGAATTGGAGGCGCTGGCTTCGGCGTAGGGGGCCGCGCAGAAATAACCTGTACATTTTTTGAGCGAGGGTGGCACGCCCTGAGGAACGAAGGGCGTGGAAAACCTGCCAAACCACGCCCTTCGTTCCTCAGGGCGTGCCACCCAATCGGACAGGTTCTTTCTGCGCGGAACCTAAGGGCCTTTGACGTCGAACCCGTTTGGGGCAGCCGTGTGACTGCTGCCCCTTTTTCTCTGCGCCGTGCTGGCCGTCGGGCGCAGCGGCGGAAGTTCTTGCCTTCAGAGCGTCAAAGAAACCGCGAATTCCCATCGGGAAACGGCTGTTCCCGACGATCCGCGGGGAAAATAATTCCTTGGGTTCTGAAGAAAGGGGCTGTTCAAAGATCCGACCGGAGAAGACCGCAAGGGAGGTTCAGCCATGGGATTGACCGCAATGATACTGTCGCTCTGGACCGTCGCCGCTTTGCCGACCGATACGACCGTTGCCGCGACGGCCGCGATTTACACGGACGTGCTGCAAGAGGGTCGTGTCGAGGCCGTCGGTGCGCGACACCGTGTAGACGGGCGGTACTACGGCCACTACCTGCACCGTGGACGTGGCGGCCACTACAGGCACCACTACGATCACAAGTACTATCGTTTCCACGGGCACGACCGGTACTATGACCACGGGCCCCGCTACGGCGTGTACCGGTACAATCCGTATCGGTACGATTCGTTCCGCAGCGGCTACTACCCGAGGTATTACGGCTATCCGCGATACGCCTACCCGTTCGGCTTCTCTTACCACGGCCGAGGATTTGCGTTCTCGTTCGGGTATTGAAGAGGGGGCGGGAGATAGTAGCCATCTTGCTCCGCAAGATGAAGCCACGTCTCGCGGAGCGAGACGGCTACTATGAGCGCTCACTCGGCGGGATCGAGCTTGAGGTAGTCGAGGCCGAACATGCGGCGCGGGACGGCCTCGGGATTCGAGCCGACGATCTCGGCGGTGAACGTGTGCTGGCCGGCCGAGAGTTGGTGCTTGCCTAACGGAAAGACCTTGCTGATCACGCCGTTGTTGATCAGGTCCAGCGGTTCGCCGAGCGGCTTGTCGTCGAGGTAGAGTCGGACGATGCCGTAGTCGATGGCTTTGGTCAGGGCCGCCGAGAGGGCATACGTGCCGGCCTTCTCGACCTGGAAGGCCAGCACGAGCTTATCGCCGGGCTTTCCGTTGCGCCACCAGATCTGCTTGTCGTCGCTCCAGCGGAACTGGGCCAGGTCCTGGATTTCGGTCATGCCGCCGGTTTTTTCCAGGATTTTCAGGGTTTCCCCTTCGATGGCCCCTTCCACTTTGAGAGGCTTGGGACCCTCGGCCACGATCACCCGGGCCATTTCCGGCATGGGATCGCAGTTGCCTTTCGCGCCGGGCAGGCCGTACCAATACGTGGTCGCGGCGTAAGCCACGTTGACCGGCCGCCAGTGCCAAACCTCCATGTCGAAGCGGAAGTCCTTGGTGAAGGGGATGCCGTCCAAGAGCCGCACGCGGGTGTTGGTCACGTGGCCTTTGTTCTGCGGTCCTTCGGCCAGCGGCTGGCTGTGGAAGGGCGACTCGAAGAACTCCGGCGTACACCAGGCGTAGCCGTAGTAGTCTTCCGTGCCGGTGCCGAAGTGCGAGGGGAACTGCTGGCCGTCGAAATAGATCTTCTCATCGCCTTCGCCCCACCAGGTAGTAGTCGGGTTGTTCACGCAGAGCGTATCGCCCATGTAGACGCCTTGGCCGGTGATCTTCACGTAGTTCCAGTCGTGTTTCGTGCTCGTGTCGATCGGGTACTCGTGGCGCCAGTTGGCGTGGAAGTACATCGAGCGGTCGTCCCAGGTCCAAGGGCCCGTGAAGGCCATCGGCGTTACCGTCACGTCTTGCTTTCCAAGGTTGATGAACCGAACGTTGCAGGACTTCTGATAAGGCATGACCCAGAGGCAGGTCATCCAGCCGTCCTTGTCCACCTTGCGCCACCAGCCTTGATAAGGGTTCACGCCCACGCCCGAGCCGAAGAAGTCGCCGACCGGGCACCACACGGTCTGCCGGCCGTCGAACTCGATGCCGATCACGGTCGACCGCGTTGCCGCCTGAAGATCCTCGGCCTCCAGGCGCACCATGAGCTTCCGCAGGGCGCCCGGCCGATCGCCGGTGAGGATGTTGGCGTCCATCTCTTCGTCGGGGCGCAGTGTCTGTCCGATCGGCTCCAAGCCTCTCGGCCCACAGACGTCCTGCTGGAGCAGCTTCTTCTGCAATCGGGCGATTTTCTCTTCGGCAGCGTCGAACACCTGCCGCCTGAACGACTCGACCTTTGCCGTCGCTTCGTATGTGCGGTAGTTGATCTGGTAATAGAGCAGGTCGTCGCCGTTTTTCGTGACGTGGAAGTTCGGCCGGTCGTAGGTGATCTTGCAGCTCTTGGCGTAGGGAATGGGCAGGTAGAGATTCATTCCGCGTGCCCGGACCTTCGACAGCGGCGGCCCGACCAGGGCGTCGCCGCCGATGAGTTGCTTGGCCGGCTCGTTGATCGCCGGCTCGTCGGCCCCGTCGATGTAGACGCGGATATTGCCGATCGGATTTCCGGAGGTGGCCCAAATCCGCACGACGCAGCCCGGGCCTTCGGCGTCGAGCATCACCCACTCCTCGCGGCCGTCGATCTGCTCGGAGCGGATGAAGAAGCTCCGGTCGTTGTTGGCCATCCAGGTGCCGGGTTCGTCGGGCGAGACCGACGCACGATCGTAACTGCTGGTTTGGCGGCAGCTATACGCCGGATCGGGAAACCGGGCCGCCGCGTCGCGGTCGACCATTTCCTCCAGCAGCGACTCGAAGGTGACTGTCTTTTCGGCGCCGCGGCCGTCGGCGGCCGCGAATGCCGGGAGGAGAATTGCCAAACTGACGGACGTGAGCACTTGCATCGTTTTCATGGCGAGGTCTCCAGCAGACAACACGGCGGGCAAGCCCGCCCGCTAAACGGAAAAATGCGAGTACTGGGCCAGCCGAGCCCATTCTCACCCCCTCTGTTTGCAGGAAAAAAGCCCACCGGCGACAAGCCGTGGGCTTTGGTGG
Source organism: Thermoguttaceae bacterium (assembly GCA_035527455.1). Lineage (GTDB taxonomy): Bacteria > Planctomycetota > Planctomycetia > Pirellulales > Thermoguttaceae > DATLAN01. Next base: position 4,905 of record DATLAN010000434.1, on the reverse strand, counting down.
ATCTCGTACACGGACGGCTTACGTCTTACTCCGAACCCGAGGCGGCCTCTTCGCCGGAGCTGCCGTTGGCTGCGGCGCCGACGGTGGGGGGTTCCTGGGTTTCTTCGGCGGCCGAGCCTTTGAAGCACAACTGCTTCTTATCCCCCACCTCCTTGACTCGGACGGTAATCGTGTCCATGCCTTGGAACTCGCCCTTGAGGAGTTCTTCGGAGAGGGGATCTTCGACGAAGTTTTCCAGTGCCCGACGCAGCGGCCGGGCCCCGAAGTCGAGATTGGCCCCCTTCTTGATGATGAACTTCTTGGCCTCGTCGGTAAGGATCAGTTTCAAGCCGCGTTCGCCGAGCCGTTCCCGGACCTTGGCCAACTCCAGTTCGATCACGTCGGCCAGGTCCTCGTTGGTCAGGTGGCGGAAGACGATCACGTCGTCGACGCGGTTGAGGAACTCGGGCCGGAAGACCTTCTCGATCTGTTCCTGCACCCGCTCTTTCATGCTCTCGTACGAGGCGTCCGCGTCGGGTTTCTGGAACCCGAAGGCCGACTCGTTCTTGATCGCTTCGGCCCCGGCGTTGGTGGTCATGATCACGATCGTGTTGCGGAAGTCGACGTTTCGGCCGAAGCTGTCGGTGAGCCGGCCTTCTTCCATGACTTGCAGGAGCATGTTGTAGCAGTCGGGATGGGCCTTTTCGATTTCGTCCAGGAGCACGACCGCGTAGGGCCGGCGGCGGATCTTCTCGGTCAACTGGCCGCCTTCCTCGAAGCCCACGTAGCCCGGAGGGGCCCCGATCAGCCGGCTGACGTTGTGCTTCTCCATGTACTCGCTCATGTCGATCTGGATCAGGGCGTCCTCGTCGCCGAACATGAACTCGGCCAGGGCCTTCGCCAACAGCGTCTTGCCCACGCCGGTGGGCCCGGCGAGGACGAAGCAGCCGGTGGGCCGCTTGGGATCCTTCAGGCCGCTGCGGCTGCGGCGGACCGCCTTGGAGATCGAATGGATCGCCTCGTCCTGGCTGATCACCCGCTTGTGCAGGTCGCTTTCCATCTGCATCAGCCGCATCGAGTCTTCGGTGCTCAGCCGCGTGAGCGGGATGCCGGTGATCTTGGAAACGACCTCGGCGATCACGTCCTCGTCGACCACGCCGTCGGTCTCGCGCGATTTCTCGCGCCATTCGCGGGTAATGGTCTGTTTCTTCTTCTTCAGCTTGTCGGCCTGGTCGCGCAGCGAGGCGGCCTTCTCGAAGTCCTGGTTGGCGACCGCTTCCTCCTTGTCCTTGTTCAGCCGCTCGACTTCCTCGTCGATTTCCTTCAAGTCGGGCGGCCGGGTCATCGATTTCAGATGGATCCGGGCCCCCGCCTCGTCGATCACGTCGATGGCCTTGTCGGGCAGGCAGCGGCCGGTGATGTAGCGGCCGGAAAGCTCGACGGCCGCGTCGACGGCGTCGTCGGTGATCTGCACGTGGTGGTGCTGTTCGTAGCGGTCGCGCAGCCCCTTGAGGATCTCGATCGTCTCGCCCTTGGTCGACGGTTCGACCATCACCAGTTGGAAGCGGCGGTCCAGGGCGCTGTCCTTCTCGATGTACTTGCGGTACTCGTCGAGCGTGGTGGCCCCGATGCACTGGATTTCGCCGCGGCTTAAGGCCGGCTTGAGCACGTTGGAGGCGTCGATGGCCCCTTCGGCCCCGCCCGCTCCGACCAGCGTGTGCAACTCGTCGATGAACAGGATGGTGTTCTTCGCCCGGCGGACTTCATTCATCACCGCCTTGATGCGTTCCTCGAACTGGCCGCGGTATTTCGTTCCGGCCACCATCATTGCCAGGTCGAGCACGACGATTCGCCGGTCGAGCAGCAGTTCGGGGACGTCTCCGGTCACGACGCGTTGGGCGAACCCCTCGACGATGGCCGTCTTGCCCACGCCGGCCTCGCCGAGCAACACGGGGTTGTTCTTGGTGCGGCGGCTGAGGATCTGCATGGTCCGCTCGATCTCCTTCAGCCGGCCGATGACCGGGTCGAGTTTTCCCTGGCGGGCCAGTTCGGTCAAGTCGCGGCCGAAGCTGTCCAGGGCGGGCGTTTTCGATTTGCCGCTGCGCTGCGGCTCTCCGCCGCCGCCCATGCCGGCGCCGGCGCGTTCCGCTCCCTCGGCGCCTTCCGTGCCGTGTCCCAGCAGGTTGAGCACTTCCTCGCGGACCTCTTCCAGCTTCAGCCCCAGGTTCATCAACACCTGGGCGGCGACGCCCTCCTGTTCCCGCAGCAGACCCAGCAGAATGTGCTCGGTTCCCACGTAGTTGTGGTTGAGGCTGCGGGCTTCCTCCATCGAATACTCGATGACCTTCTTGGCCCTCGGGGTTTGGGGAAGCTTGCCCATCGTGACCATGTCCGGTCCGCTTTGGACGAGCTTCTCGACCTCGAGGCGGATCTTCCGCAGATCGACGTCGAGGTTCTTCAGCACGTTGGCCGCGACCCCGCTGCCTTCCTTGATCAGTCCCAGCAGGACGTGCTCGGTCCCGATGTATTCGTGGTTGAACCGCTGCGCTTCCTGGTTGGCCAATTGCATGACCTTCCGAGCGCGGTCTGTAAATCGTTCATACATGGCTGCTCTCCGGTGGACGTATGTCTCAAGTTTTCCGGGCCGTGCCGGGACGCGTTATCGACGGCGCTTCATGCAGCGTGCGTCATTCCGGCCGGCGGCCCGATCGAATCGGGACTCGGGTCTTCCTCGACTTCCGGGTTGCTTCTTGTTCTCTGGGCTTCCGCCAACAGTTCCCGTTCTCGACGTATCTCCCAGTTCCACTTCTGGACGCCTTCGAACCTCTCCATCGTCTCCAGGTGCCCGAGGGCTTCTTCAATCCGGCCGGCGTGTCGCAATAAAGTGGCCAACATCAACCGGGCGTCCAGATCTCGCGGATTCCGCTTCAACAGTTCGCCCAGGTCGCGTTGAGTTCGGAACCAGTTTCCTTTCAAGTAAGTGTCCAACACCTGGTCGAAGGTGCGCTGCGGCGGGTCCGGCAATGGTTCCGCCAATTTCCGCGGGCTCCACACGGCCGAGACGGCCGCGGCCGCGGCCCAAACCACAGCCAAGGTGATCCAAAGCGCCGCACGCACGTCCGCGGCAATCAGTTCACTCCAGGCAAAGGTCCCCAACAAGAGTAGGTTCAAGAGCCCGGCGGTTCCCACGGCCACCGCCAGAGCGGTCCAACTTCCGCGGATCCAAACTTGGGGCAACCCAGGCCAAAAAAACACCGTCCACGGCATCCTGCGCATGACGAATGGCTCCATTACGGCCGCGTCCTGTCGGCCAGAAGTGTCCTCGGCTTGAGAATTGTAACTCCTAAAACGAGTTGAATCAAGGCAACTGAAGGCGCCGCCTGAGGTTACAATCACGGCCGCAAGTGGGGGCATCGCATAACGCACAACACGCGAGGAACTCGGTGTCCGGTCCATTCTTCGTCCTCCCGAGACGAAGCCGATAACGAGCAGACTTCGCTGCCGTATTGCGGACAAGCGGTATATCTGGGACATTTGGGAACAAAGTGTAAGATGGTCCCTCTTGACGGAGTTCCGCGGCAAAGTCGTTCGAAGGATGGTTGACACGGCCACCTTGGACCTGTTTCAGACCGGACACCTGCGTCATCATGCAATATCAATTCACCCCCGCCGCCGAACGGGCAATCATTGCAGCCGCCGGATGGGCCGGTCGTGAGGGTGGTGACGACCTCCAGCCGCCGGCCCTTTTGTTGGGGCTGTTGGCCGAGTCGGAGTGTCGGGCGGCCCTGATCCTGGCAGAGTCGGGCATCGACGCGCCGGCCGTGCGTCGTCAGTGGCCCGAACTGAGGGAGGTGACTCCACTCGTCCGGACCATCCCATGCCCCCTTCCAGACATCTCCCCGGATGTCGAGGCATCGTTGCAGGCCGTCTGTGGGCGGTTGGCCGATTTTCCGCAGCCGCTGGAACTGGCCACGGAACATTTGCTCTTGGGGCTCACTGCCGCCGAACACGACACGGCCGTTTGGCTTCGAGGGCATGGCCTGGATCCTGTCGTTCTGGCCGAACGGATTCTTCGCCGTCGCGGGCACGAATCCGGGCCACTGCCGCTGGAGCCGTTGCCTTTGCACGCGGACGATGCTTCTGCCGCCCCTTGCTCGACCTCGAACATGGTCGGGGAGAAAGGTGGTCGAGAAGAAGCAAAAGATAATGACGAAGAACGGCGAATTACTGACCGGACACCTCGCTGCACGCCGCAAGATCCCGACCCTTACCCGCCTCCGGGAGGAGGGGTGACTCCTGTGCTGCGAGTGCTCGACGCGGCGGCCAATCGTGCCCGGGAGGGACTTCGCGTGGTCGAGGACTACGCCCGTTTCGTTTTGGACGATCGGCATCTGACCGACCTGTGCAAGCGGTTGCGGCACGATTTGACCGCTGCACTCGACCGAATTCCGACCGAACACCGCTTGGCCGCCCGGGAAACCCGGGCCGACGTGGGCACCGTGTTGGCGACCCCCGCCGAACAACGCCGCCGGGCAGCGGCCGAGGTGTTGACGGCGAATCTGGTTCGGCTGGAGGAGGGATTGCGCAGTCTGGAGGAATTCGGGAAACTGATCGATCCCGAAATGGCCGCCGAGTTGAAACAGCTTCGATACCGCAGCTACACCTTGCAGCGTGCGGTGGAAATCACTCGGTCGAGTCTGAAGCGGCTCGAGCACGCACGGCTGTACGTGTTGATGGACGGCCGGTCTTCCGAGGACGAGTTCCGCCGATCGGCCTCTTCCCTGATCGAGGCCGGCGTCCACGTCCTCCAGCTTCGCGACAAGCGGCTCGACGACCGCACGTTATTGGAGCGTGCCCGATTGCTCCGCGAGTTGACCGCCGGCAGCGACACGCTGCTGGTGATCAACGACCGGGCCGACCTGGCCG
>DATLAN010000433.1:0-6659 GCA_035527455.1 Thermoguttaceae bacterium | reverse complement strand
CCGACCAGCGGCTCGCCGCCGGTATTCTCGATCTCCACGCCCGCGGCGGCCGCCTCGTGCGTGATGAACACCTCGTCCCACGGCTCCTCGCCGAAGCGGATCATCACGGGCGTCTGCAACTGCAGCGCACCCATCCGGCCGCCGCCCTGCACCGTGATCCAACCGCTGGCTCCGCGGTCCTTCAACACGCACTTCGCGCCCGGCTCGATCGTCAACTCCTTGGCCGAGAACAACTGCGAGCCGTCGATCTTCCCGTAGTCGATCCAGCGGTCCGTATAGCCGTCGCCCGAGCACTCGCGATCCACGACCGGTTCCAGGTAATTGTGTTCCTTGAAATACGGGTCGACGTTCTTCTCCCAGTCGAGCTGGCTGATGATGAAGTCGAGGTCCTGGTGCTTGTCCTTGGGCACGTCTTTGACGAGCAGGTCCCAGGGCACCTCGCGACCTTCGACCAGCGACTGGAACATGCCGAAGACGTCGCTGCCCCATTGCGGCTCGTAGGTGCACAGCGAGCCGGGGGCGTGCAGCACGCCGGCCGGGATCAGCCACCCGGTGCCCGGCTTGAGCCGATACGCCCGCGAAAGGTCCTGAATCCCGTTGTCGCCCTTGTTCCAGTTTTCCAGGCACCTCCGCACGTCGTCCTTGGTGGTGCCCGGCTCGAGGCCCATGAACGTGTAGTCGAAATGGTTGTCCGCGGCGTTCAACTGCGGCGGGAAGTAGTAGCTCTCGGGCTTGCCTTCCTGGTTGGTCAGCCTGGCGAACTCGGCCGACTGGTGCATGTGGTGGGGGATGGGGCCCATATTGTCGAAGAACTTCGAGTAGACCGGCCACCGCTGGTACTCGTCCCACATCGCCTGGCCGACCAGCCGCGGGCCGGCCTCGGCGACCGCGTCGCGGAGCAGGAACCGCCGGCCTTCGAAGACGCAATAGCTCAGGCCCTCGTCATCGGCCCGATTGTCGTTCATCGCCTCGGTGGTGCTGGCGAACCACCGCTCGTCGATCCCGCCGCGGTGCACGCCCAGGGCATACCAGTCGGTCGGGGCCAACTTGATCCGCTTCCCGGGGTGGAGGAAGCTGCGGGGAACCCAGGCCGGGGTCAGCCGCAACAATCCTCCGCCGGCATCCATGGCGCGCTCGAGAATCGCGCCTACGTTGTCCTTCGTCACGATAGGTGATGCACACATGGTCGTTGATTTCTCCATGAGTTTGAGGCCATTTTGGGCGAGCACCGCGCTCGCCGCCGCCGCCAGCACATCTGGAAGCCCATTTTGTAGTAGGTTTCACGATTATTGACAAGTAACCGGCCGGAAATGGGGTGTAAAGGAGGATAATTGGGCAAACGGGGGAATTAAACGACTTGCCACTTACCGTTTGGCGGGCTTGCCTTGCCCGCCGTTACGCCGCACGAGAGTCGCAACCAATGGAACGGCGGGCAAGCCCGCCCGCTAAACGGTGCGACGACTATGCTCTCGTTCCCAAGCTCCGGCTTGGGAACGCATTTCCGCGAAAGGACCTACATCAACGCAGCGGCGGCCGGATCTCCGAAGGCGTGGAGCTAATGCACCCGCTGGCCCGGCTTGGCGCCTTCGTCGACCGAGAGCATGAAGATGTCGTTGCCGCCGGGGCCGGCTGCCAGGATCATGCCTTCGCTGGTGCCGAATTTCATCTTGCGCGGAGCCAGATTGGCCGCGCAGATCACCAGCCGGCCGATGAGCTGCTCGGGTTCGTAAACGCCCTTGATGCCGGCGAAAACCGTCCGGCGGTGCTCGCCGCCGAGACCGAGCGTGAGCTTCAAGAGCTTCTTGGCCTCCGGCACGTCTTCGGCCGAAAGCACCCGGGCGACGCGGAGATCGACCTTCGTGAAATCGTCGAACGAACAGGTCGGCTCCAGCGGCTCGGCGGCGACGGCCGCTCCGTCGTCTTCGGGCAACGCGGCGGCCGGTGGCGACGCGGCCGGTTGGGCCTCGGTGCTGGCCGCGATCATCTTGTCAACGCTGGCACGATCCACGCGCGTCATCATGTGCCGGAACTTGCCCACCGGCGTGCCCAGCAGCGGCGTCTTCGATTCCTCCCATCGCTCGATCGGCCGGCCGAGCAACTCGCCGGTCTGCCGGGCCAAGCGAGGCAGCACGGGCGCGAGATACACGGCCAGTTGCCGAAACAGGTTCAGCCCCACGGTGCACACGTCGCGGAGTTGGTCCTGCTTCTCGGGATCTTTGCGCAACAGCCAGGGGGCGTTGTGCTCGACGTACTGGTTGGCCCGGTCGCCGGCGGCCAGGACGGTGCGGATCGCCCGGGCGTAATCGGCCGCCTCGTACGCCTCGGCGATCGCGTCGCCGTCGTCGGCCGCCTGTCGGAACAGTCCGCCGTCGTCGGGATAGGTTTCGGAGAGGCCCGTGGCGGCGGCGAACTTGGCGGTGCGGCTGGCCAGGTTGACCAGGTTGCCGACCATGTCGGCGTTGACTTTGGCGGCGAACTCGTCGAGGTTCAGGTCCAGGTCGTCCACTCGGCTGGTCAGCTTCGAGGCGTAGTAGTAGCGCAAGTACGAGGGGTCCAGGTGTTCAAGGTAGGTCGACGCCCGGACGAACGTGCCCTTGCTCTTGGACATCTTCTCGCCGTCGACGGTCAGGAAGCCGTGGATGTGGATCTTCGTGGGCAGTTGGTACCGCGAAACCTTCAACATGGCCGGCCAGAAGAGCGTGTGGAAGTAGGTGATGTCCTTGCCGATGAAGTGGTGGATTTCGGTCTTCTCGCTTGCCCACCAGTCGTCGAACTCCTCGCCGTGCCGGTCGCACCACTGCCGGGTCGAGGCCATGTAGCCGATCGGCGCGTCGAACCAGACGTACCAGTAGTCGCCCGGCGAGTCGGGAATCTCGAACCCGAAGTACGGCGCCGGGCGCGAGACGTCCCAATCGCGAAGCGGCTGATTGAGGAAGTGGCCCTGGAGGTAGTTGGAGATCTCGCTTTGGAGGTGCTCGCCGCCTTGGGTCCAGCGGTCGAGGAAGTCGTGCAGCTTCTCGATGTTGATGAACAAATGATCGGCCGAACGGACCTCGGGCGTGGTGCCCGAAAGGGTGCTCACCGGATCGATCAGATCGACCGGGCCGTAGTGGTGGCCGTTGTCGCAACTGTCGCCGTACTGGCCGGGCAGCTTGCAGAAGGGACAGGTGCCCTTGACGTAGCGGTCGGCCAGGAACGTGCCCGCCTGGGTGTCGTAGAGCTGCGTGACCGCCTGCTCGTGGATCATGTCGGCCTGGCGGATCGACTGCCAGATTTCGGCGCACAGCGCGCGGTTTTCCGGGCTGTGGGTGCTGCCGTAGTTGTCGAACTCGATGTCGAAGGCGGCGAAGTCGTCGATATGGGCCTTTTGCATCTTGGCGATCAATTCCTCCTCGGCGATGCCTTCCTGTTTGGCCCGGATCATGATCGCCGTGCCGTGGGTGTCGTCGGCACAGAGGTAGATGCACCGGTTTCCGCGGAGCTTCTGGAATCGCACCCAGATGTCGGTCTGGAGGTACTCGACCAGATGTCCGATATGGATATGGCCGTTGGCGTAAGGCAGGGCGCTGGTGACGAGGATTTGTCGCATGCTGAGGAAAACTCCAACTGATCGGGCGGTCGCGGAGAGTCCGGGCTCCGCAACAGAGCTCTTCTTCCCAATTATCGACTACGGAACGCCACGGCAGGTTCGGGAAAGTTCTGCCGGTCCGGCCTTTTCGGACATTTCCGCGGCAAAACCACGCATTGTAGCGGCGCCGCTCAAGCACCGGGAGCGTGAAGGCTCACGCCCCTCTCTCTGAGGGGGACAATGCCAAGCGTTCGGCAGCGCAACATGGTCGGCGGGGGCCTACTCCGCTCCCGGCCAGCCGACTTCGAGCGTGCCGAGGCGGAGGGTTACTTCCCGGGTGCCGGTGCCGTCGGGGCCGAGGATGGTCAGCTTCAGCTCTTCGCCCGGCTGCTTGGCGCGGACGATCCGCAACAGGTCGCCGCTGAGTCGGACCTTCTGGCCGTCGGCGGCGATTATCGCGTCCCATTCCTTCAGTCCCGCCCGGCCGGCCGGCCCGTCTTTTTCGATGGTGCGAAAAACGAGGCCCTCGGTCCGCGGGGGAAACCGGCCCAGCACGTCGGCACCGTGTTGCCAGAGTTCTTCGATGGCGGCGCCGATGGTGGGCGTGGCGGCGCTGCGGCCGTTCTTCAAGAGCGTGCGGATGGCCGTGCAGGGGATCATGCTGGCCACGCCGATCGGTATGGAGTTCATCGAGATCACGCCCGACTGAAGCCCCACGACCTGGCCGCCGTGGTTGATCCACAGTCCGCCCGACATGCCGTTCTGCACGGTGCAGGCCACGTGGACCGCCTCGACGTAGTGCCCCGTGTAGAACTCGAAGGCCGTGTCATCGCGGGCGACCATGCCGCGCAGCATGACGGCATGGCGATAGAGCGGCGCCCCGAGCAGGAAGACGTCGTCTCCCGGCGAGGGCAGCTCTTCGGCCAGCGGCAGCGCCGGATATCCGTCTTGGCGCGGTTTCGCTCGCAGGAGAACCAGATCGTGGCCCAGGTCGACGGCCACCACGTCGGCCTCGATGCGTCCGGCCACCGGCGAGAGGATTTCGATGGGGCGCGTGGGCGGCGCGACCACGTGGGCGGCGGTCACCAGCAGGCCCTCGGCGTCGACGAAGAAGCCCGACCCGCCGAGGTGCCCGTCCACGAGGACCTCGACCGAGGCCCGTTTCGCCTCCTGATAGACGTCGGCCAGCGGTTTTCGTGCCGGGCTTTCCGCTCCGGAGGCCAGCCGCCCCAGTAGCATCAACAGCAACGTCAACAACAGGATCCATTTGGCCGTGCGGCCGTCCGGCGGGGGTGTTTGCGACATGGTGCGAACTCTCGGCTAAGTGTCTGCTCGAAAATAACTTGTACGCTTTCTTGGCGAGGGTGGCACGCCCTGAGGAACGAAGGGCGTGGTTTGGCAGGTTCTCCACGCCCTTCGTTCCTCAGGGCGTGCCACCCCATTGAACAAGGTCGACAGCTTCTATTCTATCATCGATACACGGCGAGATGCAAATGACCCTCTGGTTTCCTGACGTGGCCTTTGGATGCAACGAAACGGCGGCTTCGTCGAACGAATTCCCGGGACGCCGCCGCTACCATGCCGTCACGCGGCGACCCTTTTCGACACGCTCCATGGCGCTTCGATGGGCTTCGAGGCGACTTTGCCTCTCGCGGGCTTTCTCTTGAAGGCCCCACCTTTCTTTCTCGTCAATCGTTTGCGTTATCCGCTCCTGCAGTTGGGCAAGCTCCTTACGGTCACGCTCCATCCACCCGCGCAGAGTTTCTTCTCTCCAGGCGCGCAGATCCTCGAGCTTCTCGGCGTTTACCTCGTCGAGGTATCGGTTCAGCGTTTCGTGCAGCCGCTTCGCCACTTCGGGCAGGGACTTCGACAAGTCGCGGCTTTCTTCGACGTCTTCGGCCACGTCGAACAGGCGGAACCGATTCGTGTTCAGGTCCTTCACCAGCTTGTGGTCGCCCAGCCGGATCGCCGACATGGGCACGTTGTCGAACCAGGGATAGTGGAAGATCAGCGGTTCGACGCTTCGCAGGACCTTTCCTTGGTTGCCGTGCTCGAAGAGCGGGCGCAGGCTTCCGCCGTCCAGCCCGTCGGGCAGAGGTTCTCTTCTGCCGGCAAGATCGCAGAACGTCGGCAGGAAGTCCCAGCCGGCAATGGGCACGTCGCAATAGGTGCCCGCGGCGATTCCCGGCCCGCGCATCACGGTCGGCACCCGGATGCCGCCTTCCCACAGCGACGCCTTGCCGCCCCGCAGCGGTCCGTTTCCGTGGAAACCGCCGCCGTTGTCGGAGGTGAAGATCACGTACGTCTCGTGGGCGATACCCAGCGAGTCGATCTTGTCCAGCAGCATGCCCAGGCCCGTATCGAGGTTTTCCGTCATCGCGGCGTACCGTGCGGCGTTTTCGTCGTGACCCGCCTTGGCGTATTTCTCGACGGTTTCTTCCAGGGCCTGATGTCCGACATGGAGCGCATAGTGCGAAACCCTCATGTAGAACGGCCGGCCCGCTACGACCTGCTGCTCCATGAAGTCGTTGGCCCGCTGCGTCACGCTGAAGATCCGTTTGGGGTCGTCGGCGGGCAGGGGCGTCTTCCGGCCGTCCACGGTGCGCCAGTCGCCGTGCCAGTTGTCCGTGCGGCCGTCGCTGACGTCGAAACCGGCCTCTTCGGGCGTGCGCGGCGAGCAGGCCCATTTGCCGAAGTGCGCCGTGACGTAGTCGGGGTCGGCCGCCTTGAGCGCCCGGGGAACGGTCATCGCATCCGCCGGGCAGTTCGCCTTGCCCAACAGAATGGAGTGGTGCAGCCGCGCGGGCGTTCTGCCGTAAAGGATGCTGTCGCGCGAAGGGCTGCACACCGGCGCGGGCGAATAGGCGTTGGAGAAGACCATGCCTTCTCGGGCCAGCCGCTGCAGATGGGGCGTCCGGCAGACGTCGCTGCAGGAATCCGGCCGGCCGGCGATCATCGGCACGGAGGTGTCCGTCCATCCCTGGTCGTCAGTATAGAAGAGAATGATGTTGGGCGGGCTTTTCTTGTCGGCCGCCGCGCGAGTCGTCGCCGCGCAGCCGAGCACGATGACCGCCGCCATGGCACCGACAAG
>DATLAN010000432.1:0-4977 GCA_035527455.1 Thermoguttaceae bacterium | reverse complement strand
CGCTTGCTCTTCCTCGTTCGTCCCGGCGGAAAGGAATTTCGCCCAATCGTCCACCATCCGCGTGAGCGGGGAATCGCAAACCAGCGGATCGGCACGCCCCTGCACGTGCGACCGGGCACTGCTGTAAGGATATCGATGGGCCTTGCGAACGATTTTCGCCCGCACCGGGTTCAGCTCGATGTACCGCGCGGCCGCCGGCAGGTGGTCGTTGTCCATCACGAACGAGGCGAAGCGCCCTTTCGAGGTACGTTCGATAATCGTCATCCTCGAAGAACGTCGGCTGACGCCGATTGCCCCGCTACGTGATGTGATGCGGGTATCCCGGCAAAACAACTCTCGCCAATCTCACCATATCCAAAGTCTACCCGAGGCAGCAGCACGGCGTCAAGGAAAACTGGTATGATGTCCCCGGAATACCGATACCAAGGTATATTATCGTAGGGTCTCCTTGAAAGGGTTCTGTAAACTTGGGGTTAGTACAATTGCCAAGTTTACGTTTCTTGGAGACCCTCTTGCTCTTTCATGGTATCTGAAATACCGGATTATGAGCCCAACTCCTGTTCCGCGAAAGGAGTTTCGTCCGTCGGCACGACGGCCTTCTCCAGGTAACGCGACACTTCTTCCGGCGCAGCGCTTACCGCCCCGGGAGTTAGTATCGTAGCCGCCTCGATTTCCTCGGCATCCATCATGGAGGCGATCCGCTGCAGCGTTGCCAGGATCATGGTCTGCTCCCACTCTTGGAGCTTCGCTAGCTCGTCATGGAACCGATCTTGCAGCAAAGAAGGGGCCTCTCTGACCAACTCCGTCCCGTCGTCAGTCAACCGGACCACCACATTTCGACGGTCACGATCACCTCGCGTCCGGATCAGGATCCCTCGCTCCTCCAAACGTCCCAAGATTCCAGTGACAGTTGCCTGGCTGAGGTGAATGTCCCTCGCGATGGCCCCCACAGAGATCGGCTGCAATCGTTGGATTGACTTTAAAACCGCAAGTTGGGGAATAGTCAGTCCACTTTTGTGTAGCAGAATCCGGGAGTGGAGGTCGATTGCCCGGGTAATCCGTCGCAGCGCGACGATCACTTGATCCTCCAAAGACAAGGCATTCGACATCAATTGTCTCCATTATCCCCTCGATGATACAGCGTACACAATTATTTTCTACACTGGAAAGAAATTGTCAATCCCGCATGGGGAACTTGGGCGTAGGGGGAGCCGCCCCTCTTGGTACATTCGTGGCAATTTGGTATTCTCAGTGTTTCGGGGGAAGCCGTGCATTGCAAGAGAGGATTGTTGCAACACGATGTAAATCCCGGTTGAATGGGCGATTTCTACCCGAATAGTCATTTGTGTACGTTAGAAATAAAGCCTAGAATCCCCGCCGCAGTGGGGCAAGACAGAAAGGAGATTTTGGTATGCCGCTCCAAGAGATCAACCCGCGGTGGCAAGACCGCCTGAGCGAGATCCAATGCAGCGTGGACGCCATCCGATTCAATTGCCACGATACAGGTGAGATATCGCAAGACGAGGAATCGTGTGAGGTCATCATCGATGGTGATGCCCGACGGATCAGATTCCACGACTACCACCAATTGTACGATGTCCCCGGGCTCTACGAACGGCTCTTCTATGAACGGCTGGAGTGCTGTTCGCCCAGCCGCGTCGTCCACTTGTTTCGTGAGGTACTAAGCGACACTGAAGATGATCTGCAAGATCTGCGAGTGCTCGACGTCGGCGCGGGCAACGGCATGGTTGGCGATGAGCTTTTCGCCCACCAGGCCGAGACCATCGTCGGCCTGGATATTCTGGCAGAGGCGAAGGAAGCCGCGTACCGCGATCGTCCGGAAGTATACGATGATTACCTGGTTACCGACCTGACCGATCTGCCGGAGTCCGACGAGAAGAGACTGCGTAGTTTCAAGTTGGACTGCCTTATTATCGTAGCCGCGCTGGGATTCGGCGATATCCCCACTGCCGCCTTCCTGAAGGCGTTGGACCTAATTGACACACCGGGCTGGGTCGTGTTCAACATCAAGGAGGACTTCCTGAGCCAGCGGGACGACACCGGATTCTGTCGGCTGGTCCGAGAACTCAGCCGGGAGCAGATCTTTCAGCTCCAAGCATACCAGCGATACCGGCATCGTATGTCGGTCAGGGGCAAGCCATTGTATTACGTTGCAGTCGTTGCTCGGAAACTGAAAGACGTCCCCGACTCCCTCTTCGCAGAGGACTCGAAGCCGGTGTGATAGTGATGTGTGTCAATTGGTGGCGAGCACACGTTGATCCGACTCAAGCACATCTCGAAAGTCTTCCCGAACGGGACTGAAGCCGTTCGCGATCTGTCGATGGAGATTGCGGAAGGCGAAACCCTCGTTCTCCTGGGCTCGTCGGGATGTGGCAAGACGACGACCTTGAAGATGATCAACGGGCTGTTGGAGCCGACCGGCGGTGATATTGAAGTCGATGGCCGTAGCATCTTGGAACAAGATCCCGTCGAACTACGCCGTTCTATTGGCTATGTCTTCCAGGGCATCGGACTGTTTCCGCACATGACGGTCCAGGAAAACGTAGAAATCGTTCCCCGACTCGTAGGTTGGCCAAATGCCAAACGTCGGCAACGGGCCTTGCAACTACTGGAACTTGTCGGGCTAGATCCAGCCGAACACGCCAGCCGGCTGCCGGAAGAACTCTCCGGGGGACAGCAACAGCGAGTCGGCGTCGCCCGGGCCCTGGCGACCGACCCGGCCTACTTGCTGATGGACGAGCCGTTCGGGGCGCTCGATGCACTGACTCGCGATACTTTGCAGCAGGAACTACTGTCGCTGAAGGAGAAGCTGACCAAGACGATCGTCTTCGTCACGCACGACATTTTCGAGGCCCTCACGCTCGGCGATCGAATTGCGATCCTCCATGAAGGGGGACTTCAGCAGGTGGGCACTAAGGAAGAGGTGCTGGCCAAACCAGCGACTCCTTTCGTCCGGGAGTTATTCGAGAAACCCGCGAAGCAACTGGCAGCCTTCCGGGAGGTTCTCTGATGGACGGGCCCTCCTGGACAGCGTTCGTCGTCGATCACCTGCCGGAACTCTGGTTGCGCACGGTGCAGCACCTGATGCTGACCGGTGTTTCCGCAGCCTTGGCCATCCTGATTGGCGTCCCCTTGGGGATTCTCGCTTTTCGCACGCGGTGGATTCGAGGACCGATCGTCGCCACGGCGGGCATCCTGCAGACGATTCCCAGTCTCGCGATGCTGACCCTCCTTCTGGCCCTGCTGCACAAGATCGGGGCGCTGCCGGCTATCCTGGCACTGACGCTCTACGCCCTGCTGCCGATCGTCCGCAATACGTTGACCAGTATGGAAGGCGTATCTTCCGAGGTCATGGAAGCGGCACGCGGCATAGGGATGAACCGGTGGCAGCAACTCCGGATCGTACGCCTCCCACTGGCACTGCCCGTTATCATTGCCGGGATTAGAACGGCGGCCGTTGCGGCCGTCGGCATCGCAACGCTCTCGGCGTTCATCGGCGCGGGCGGGCTGGGGCAATTCATCAACCGCGGCCTGGCACTGGCCGACACGCGGCTCATTCTGCTGGGCGCCGTTCCGGCAGCGTTACTCGCACTGCTGGTAGATTTTGCCATCGGGGCAGCGAATTGGGCACTTGATCCGCGCAGAAAGCGTCGCAGACGAAGCTTTCGCAACGTCGTTGTGCGTGCGAGCATCATTTGCCTTCCGCTCGTGGTCTTCGCCGTCGGAGCGGCAGGCTATGTCAAGACTCGCCCCGATATCATGGTCGGCTCTAAGAACTTCACGGAGCAACTCATTCTCGGCCATATGATGGCGCTGGTCATCGAAGATCAAACCGAACTGAAGGTTGATCGGAGGTTCTGCTTGGGCGGAACCATGATCTGCCACCGGGCACTGATCAACGGTGAAATTGATCTTTACGCCGAGTACACGGGCACCGGGCTGACTGCCGTTCTTCACGACGAAACGTCGGCCGATCCGGACGAAGTCTATGAATTCGTTTCTCGGGAGTATCAACGCCGCTACGATGTCCAGTGGCTTACGCCTTTCGGCATCAACAATACCTACGCGATTGCTGTGCGCGAGAAAGATGCCGTGCAGCACGGGTGGAAAGCCATCTCTGACCTTGAGCGCACTGCAAATAAACTTCGTGCAGGTTTCACCCCGGAATTCTCCGAACGCCCCGATGGGTATCCTGGGCTCCGCGAAGCCTACGGATTCCAATTCGGCGAAATCCGAGATATTGACGCAGGACTGATGTACGAGGCAATCGCCGGCAGCGAAGTGGATGTTATCGCAGCGTTTGCGACCGACGGCCGAATCGCGGCATACAACCTAACACTGCTCGTTGATGACCGACGTTTCTTTCCGCCGTACTACGCCGCCGCGGTCGTCCGGAGCCACACACTCCAGACGTATCCGATCCTTCGTGAACCACTAAACAGTCTCGGAGAAACTCTCGACGACGCGACGATGCGAGAGTTGAACTTCAGGGTCGATCATGAGAAACGCAGTCCACGCGAGGTAGCACGGGAGTTCCTGCTTTCGCGCGGGTTGCTGCGCGAGTAGCCGCATGGCAGACGCCCATGCTTCCTCGCGGAGCAGGGTCGAAAGGAATTCGGGGATTCCGGACCGGGTGGCCCCGGGCGCCGGGACGCTCTTCAGCCGGCTGATCTTGGGGATTCCGGAAACACTATCCTACTTTTTGGCCTTGGGAGGACGACCGCCCTTTTTGGGAAACAGGGGGCGATCGAGGAGCTTTTCCAGTTTGGCGATGAAACGCTTCCCGCCGAGCGGGCGGCCCGTGCGCTCGTGGCCGCGGAACAACGCTTGCTCTTCCTCGTTCGTCCCGGCGGAAAGGAATTTCGCCCAATCGTCCACCATCCGCGTGAGCGGGGAATCGCAAACCAGCGGATCGGCACGCCCCTGCACGTGCGACCGGGCACTGCTGTAAGGATA
>DATLAN010000431.1:0-12663 GCA_035527455.1 Thermoguttaceae bacterium | reverse complement strand
TTCAACGGAATATCCGTCCACGCGACACGGTACAGACCGAGGGGAGTTCGGGCGTAGAAATACCGCTTGGTCGCGGAGATCGGCCAGTTCAGGAGTCCCGCCTCCAACCAGTCCGATGAGAGGCGGCCGACCGGCTGCCATTTGCCGTCCTTGTATCGCAGAAAACACTGGTCCTGCTTGTCGATCAGCAAGTTCGGACTGGAAGTCAAGTGGATCGACCGTGATAGCGGGGCAGCTTCCCAATGATCCGCGGCCGGGTCATAGTACCAGGCCGCCTGCCTCACGCTGGAGTAGCGAGAACTGGCCGGATCCCACATGCCCCATAAAACAATGAAGAAAAGTCGGCCGTCCGGAGTCTGTACGGCCCTTTGAAGACCGTAGAAACGCGGCACGTTCACGCCGGTCGGCTCCTCGTCCACGTCTTTCTTGCACCAGTGGTCGAAGTGTTTGCGCCAAGACTCTACCGTTATAACCTTGCCCGTCTTTGAGTCGATTTTCACCAGTCGTGCTGAATAGGAGGGAGTTGAATGGGGGGGAAGAAACACATAACACGAACCTCTCAGGGCAACACCGGTAAGGAAGTACTGCTGGATCAGAGGTTCGCAGGAGAAGGTGGCGACGCTCGTGAGATCGGGGGCAAAGATCGACACGTCATTGCCAGTTTGGGATTGCACCCAGACATGGTCGGCGTCGAGGCTCAGGTGCAAGGGATACAACTGACTCGGATCGCCCAAGCGGCGGACCAAGACGTCGGAAGAACCGGATTCCAGCCGGATCAAATTGCCCCGGACAAAGGCATAAAGGAACTTCGCTTTGGCGACTACTCGGAGATCTTGCCCCGACGATTTGACCCATTGAGAGACGTCCCAGACGCCGGTCTTGCCATCGTCAGCGATTTCCGCAATCTGCGATTGGGAAGCCCAAAGCCAGACGCGATCGTCGCCCACCGACAAGATGGAGAGCGGCGGGAATTCCACGTTCTCGGGTAGTGCCGGGGGCCGCGGGCCGGCCTCCTCGATCGCCACCGGCTCGAGGTTCTTCAGTGAAAACACGTAGGTCTTGTCGGACTCGACCCAGAGGTTCGTTCCGTCACTTGCAAAGCCTCGGATGGGTACGTCGATCTTTCCCGCGACAGTGATGGTCAACTGTTCCTTTTGAAGCTGGTAAACGGTCGTTGATTTGGTGCGGCCCTCCCTGCGAAACCAGAGGATCCGTTTCGGAAGATTCACGAATAACGTCTGGGGGAAGGTATTGGCGTCGACTGATCGACGTTCTCCGCTACGCCGGTCGATGCGCACGATCCGGGTTCTCTGGACGGCCAGCCAAACGGCGTCCCGGTCGACCGCGGCCCAGTAAATCAGCGGCGTGCTCGCGTCCGTATATCCCTGTGGCATGTCCGCCGCGGGCTTGCCGGGTGAGGTTCTGTAGCGGAACATCTCCGTTCCATCCATGTCGTAATGCACGATCGACGCGTGCCCCGCAGGTGAAGGCCCCGCACGTGAACGCCCGTTAAGCGGAACAGGTATCTTTTCGTCCTCCAACAACCAGAACCCATCCTCCTCGAAAGCGACCACTCTTGTCCCGAACTGCGGTATCGGAATCCGCTTCCTGGTAGCCCAAGTGCCGATATCCAATGCCACCAACTGTTTTTCCCAGTAGGGACGAGCCCAGAGCAGCCCGTCCCGCACCGTGATGGGTATGATCCAACGGCCGTACATCTCGGGAACGATCCGCCAATGACCGCCGGGCATCGATTCGAGCACGCCAAGCATCGTGGCCACGAATCGCCGATTTTCGTGTTCGAACTGACCATATTGGTAATGACCCGGCGCCAGCAAGATCTCGCCGGCTCTATCGGGCACGCTCTGCCACGGGGAGATCTCCTTCCAAGGCCTTGGCGACAGTGTCACCTTGTCCGGCGCCTTCTGGTAATCCGTCGAAGCGTCATCCCCGGCGCAAACAGCATTTGTGCCGAGCAGAACAAATGCCGCCAGGACAACGGCAGACATCGCGAAACGTCGTTTCAGACCGGTCATGGCCAGATCTCCTCGGGTTGAGTAATCGCATCGTCGAAACTGAACTACCGCTTTCACCGCAGGTTCCCCTTAACTGTCGCTAGAACTTGAGACGAATCCGATACAGGTAATCTCCCGAGATCAACTCGATGGTCTTGGCATCCGTCCATCGCGGCTGCCGATAATGGGCGGGCTTTTCTCGGAACGGCAGTTCCTGACGCAGCAGTTCCGCGCCGGTGGTAAGGTCCAGCACCGCGATCATGAACGTGTCGCGACCGTCCTTGTCGATTGCGCGGTTGTTCCCGGGGCTTTGCCGAATGAAGCTCGCCAGGCGGGCGCCGTCCGGGCTGAGACAAGCGTAATCGAACTCGCCTGCGTGGGCGAGCGGATGGGGCACGGACCACAGGCGGCTTCCGTCCTTCAGGCGGTACAGTTGCCGGACCCGTTGATTGCCCTCATCGCACGCCAGCAAGAGCCGCTCGTCGTCCGGAAGCAGCCGAACGCAGCCGGTCGGAACGGGCCATTTCTCCAGTACTACCTGCCCCTTCCCGTCCAGGACCTTCAGACCGGAAGGCTTTGTCTCCCGATCGCGATTGACGGCCAGCACGTACTGACCGCTAGTTGGTGCTTCACCGCCGTAACGGAAACCGGCAAGCGGCGATTGCCATGCGATCTCCCCCTCGGAATTGAAGCGGATCAATCCGGGTGACGAGGACAGATTTGTTGCGATGAGTCCGTCCTTGGTCGGTCCGATATAGTCGCCCGGCATCGCGCTGCGGAAATCAAGCCGGTGTACCTTCAGGACCTTTCCGGTTCGGACGTCGGCGACGATGGGACCTTGTAGGCCGAAGCCGTCCGGGTCCTTCGTTCGCAGAAAGAAGACCCGAGACCCGTCCCGAGACACCACCGCCATGCACAGGTCCGGCACCGCAACGGTGCCTATTTCCTTACCGTTGGCATGAAACACACGGAGCCGGCCCGCCGACCATCCGGCGCTGAAGTCCGTGTAGCCGAACCAGTCGTTGCCCCAATGGGAGGAGCCCCGTGCACTTGCTTGCGGCAGTTTGTGCTCCACGACCAGCTTCCCCGCACTGTCCGTGACGTAGAGCGCTTCCTTAGCCTCGAACAGGTAGCCGTCTTTCATCGCAAAGTAGGGGTTATCAAACACCTCGACGTCCTTCGGAAAGACGAACACACAGCGACTTGCCACGATCTTGCCGAGGTCTTTCTCTGTCGAACGGAATTGGAGCCAGGGCTTTCCGCCGCCAGTCTCCGTCTCCGGAAGGGCCTGCTTCAACGCGTCGGCGGCTGCGTGGCTAGAGTTCGGATCTCCTATGTTTTCCTGAGGAAGCTTCGCTACGTCGGTAGACGGGGCCGGGTTCAGCTTGCCGGCCGACAGGCACCGTGCACGCCAGGCGGCATAGTCGGTGCCGAAGTCTTGGCCGGTGATACGCTTCAGGGCGCGGGAAGCATTTCCGCGCGCGGTGTCGAAATCGTCGTTCAGCGCGTCCAGCAGGGCGGGAATGGCTGGCTCGCCAAAGCGCGCCATCAGTTCTGCCGCCTTCCTGGAGACCCAATAGTCGCCCCCGCCCCCAACGTCGGTGTGGGTGCGGCTGCTCAGTTGCGGGCGAACGGCGGCGGCCGCCATCGACGGCCCGATCTCGATCAGCGCGGCTTCCGCCTCGTCTGCCAGATCCTCCGATCCCTTCACCTGGTGCTCGATCGATAGTGCCAGTGCCACAAGGTGATGCATGCGGCACCGGTCCTCGTAAGACCATTTCGGCGGTACGTAAGTCTTGTCCACGGCCCGGCAGCGGATCGTTGCGATCGCCGCGGCGAGCTTCCGCCTCGCAGAATCGCCCTTCAGTTCTCCGGACTCGGCCAGGCGCTCCAGCGGCGGCAGACATTCCGGGAGGCAGATCACCACCAGCGCGCCGATTGCGCCCTCCTTCCCTTGCGGATCCGGGGCCTCCAGGATCCGCCTCAGCAGTGGCAAGGCAGGCCTGCCGAGTCGGCACAGACCGCCGGTCGCCGGGTATGCGGACAATTGCGGTTTGATATCCATCTGCCTGGCGATCACCGGGATCAAGGCCTCGTCGGAAACGTGCCGCAGGGCGTCCCAAGCCGCGCCGTAGGGTTTTTCTTCGTCCGCAAGACATTCCATGATGACAGGCACGGCCTTGCAGTGGCCCAGTTCCCCCAAGGCCCAGACGCACGCCTTCTGATGTGAGTAGGTGTCGGAGAAACTTCCCTCGGGCGGGTTGCGGTATTGGAAGATGATGTCATCCACGACCTTCTCGTTGAGTGCCTCCGGCACAGGCACGCGGCTCTGCCGGCACGAGTATGCGCAAATGGCAACATCGCCCGCGGATGTCCCGCCGAGTTGGCTCTTCTCGCGTTTGGCCAACTCGGCGATGCTCTCTGTCAACCGATGCTTCTGTGCGATTCGCGCTTGGATTCTTGCTATGACGTCGCCGACCACCTCGTCAGCAATTCTTCGCTGGGCGGGTGTCAATTGCGCTGTGCCCCTCGCGCCGCATTCCGGAGGCGCCGCCTTGCCGTCTTCTTCGGCCGGTACGATCCGTTCACGGGGCAAGCCCCTGCCGACCTTTGGGCCGTATTCGGCACGAAGCTTCCGGAGAGCCCGTTCTGCATAGGTTCGGACAAGGGAGTCCTCGTCTTTCTGGGCTCTCATCAGCGCGGGGACAGTCAGTTCAGTATCCGCTGCGATCTTACCGAGTGCTTCTGCGGCAAATGCTCGCACCAAACTCTCGGGGTCCTCCAGGGCAGCGATCAACGCAGGGACGGCGGCTTTCGCTTCCGGCCCGATACCGCCTAGCGCTTGCGCCGCAGGGTAACGCCGGTCACGTGGGTCCTGGAGCAATTCAATCAGAAACGGTACCGCCTCTTTGGCGGCAGGTCCGATCTTCCCCAAAGCATGTACTGCGGGTGTGCGAACATCATATCCCTGGTACATCTTGAAGCAAGCGATCAGTTTGGGAACCGCCTCCTTGGCATCCGGCCCAATCCTCCCCAGCGCGGTCGCCGCCCGCATTCTCACGGGCTCAGACGCATCTCCCAGCAAGCCGATCAACGGGCCGACGACGTCTTGCGCGTGCGAGCCGCACGCTCCCAGCGACAAGGCAGCATATTGACGCACGTAGGCACTCTCATCGCTCAGTGCCTCAATCAATGCGGGAACCGCAACCTCGGCCGCCTTGGCCGCTTCTTCGTTGGCGATGGCGGTGTTTACGCTGGGCGGAAGAATCTGGTTGAAGGCAATAGCGGCCGTACGGCGGACCCGGGCATCCTCGTCCTTCAGTCGGCGAACCAGATCTGGAACAGCCTCTTTCGCGTCGGACCCGAGATTGGCCAGCGCGTCGATAGCTTGCCACCGCGATCGAGGATCAGGACTCTTCGCCGTCTGGTTGAGGTGGAAAATCCTCCCCCTCAGAGTTGCTTCCTTAAAGGCTTCTGGCGTGGCCGCCCGTTTGCTTTGTTCTTTCGCGAGGGCGGCTAGAACCGCGGCGCGGTTCTGGGGTGTGTCGACGAGGACCTTCGTGCCGTCCCAAGATCGAATACTGTAGGGGCTTCTGCGGACGATCCAGATGACCCGCTCGCCTTTGCCGATCCCTCGCTCGCGACGATTAGCCCCATCGTAGAACTTGTATTCCAGTTGCAGAATGCAGATCCCGGGGTCATTACCGGCCAGTAGTTCAAGCGGCCAGAACTCCTGTATCCAATTGGATCTGCCCAGGTTGGCCTCCCTCATCACGAAATCGAGCGTTTCGCAGGCAACCACGAAGGCAAACTCCTGCTTGACGGCCTCTTCGATAGACAGGCGGCTTCCGCACAGCGGCAACTGCTCCGGCGGCACGACTCGCAGCACCCCGCTGTCGGTCCTGATGAAAACGATCCGCGCCGCCTCCACTCGTCCGAACCAGACATTCAGCTTCTCGGCAAGCTCCTCGGATACCTGATAATCTGCCGTGACCTGCGGCATTTCTTCGCCGGGGTCGGTGAACTCGAACGGAAGAGTCGTGCTTTGCCCCGGCGCCAACTCCACAACGGACTTGGCGAGTTCCTCGATGCTCGGCGTGTGTTGCTCCGATTGCGGTCGGAAACACACACTTAACCAGCCGGTGAATGTGGACGTCGCGGCGTGACAGCGGGTGAGAACCCGGACGGGTCCCTCACCGGAATTTGTCAGCACAAACGCCGCCGGACGTGCTCCGTCGCCCGGTTTGATCTGGGCGGGCAGGAGGATGCGGGCGGAGAGTTTGCCGTGGAGGTCCGGCTTGTACGGATTCTGCTCGACCAATTGCTTGAGGCGTTTGAGTTCCTCCTTGCTCTCGCCGGGGCCGTCCAGCAGTATCCAGCCACGATAGCTTGCCTGGCCCTTGACCGGCTGACCGACTTGAAAAGAGTCTTTCGGTGGGCCCCAGTGGTTGTCGCCCTGGGAGAACAGGAGCAAGCCCCGTGTCTTTTTGGGAAGCTCACGCCCGGCGCGGGTGTGGCTGAGCGAGAGCTTCTGCAACGTCGCATCTCCCCGCAGAACTTGGGCGACTTCGAACACGGCGTTCGTTTCCGTGTGTGAGGCCATCCTCACAACGAGAACCGTCTCTGCTCGCCCGAGTAGCGATCCGAGAGGATGCGGCCATGAACCGAAACCCGTATCAACCAGAGACGTTACGACTAACGCGGCCGCAAGGGCCAAGATATTCAGCTTCAGCCTGTTCATTGTCTTGTCTCCTCCGCCCAGCGGGGGCTCGTTTGGTTTTCCGCATAAGAGTCTTTGTCCGGCAAATCTGCCGCATGAGATACTCCTTCGTATTGCGCAGACATCTCCGCGGTTCTATCGCTGTTGTCCGACATTATGGTGAGACCTTGATGTTTACGTCTTCCTTCCGCGTGAGAGTCGTGCGCACGTAGCGCGAGTCGAAGATCATTGACGCCTCAAGGACGCGGTCAGCATCCGACGTGAGAAGCTTGGTCTCCTGCAATTGCTTGCCTTGGGATGTGTAGATCTGGAGAGTGTATTGTGTTTGGTTCACACCGTCGCCCTGGTCCGCGGCTACACAGATCATTGCCAGTGTTTGGCCGTCTCTGGAGAAGCAGGCCTGAATCGGCATTCCTTTCAACGCGCGGATCTCGGCCGTTTTTTGCCCCGAGTTGTCAAGGATGTCAGATATCCAGTAAGCCGTCCCCGGATCTTTCATGATGGTTCTCAGAGTCACATACCGATCCTTGGATGCTGCGAGGACCTTCACGTTTTCATCCCGCGGGCTGGAGATCTCGAAGAGAGTCTTTCCGGAGCGCAGGCAGAGCACATGGTTTATGAACTCGTTTTCACGGTCGTCGTAGCACCTGAGATTCAGGAGGCCGGGTCCGGCCAGAGAAATCCAGTTTGCGCGAAGAACGTCGTTGTTCCGCCACAACTCCTTCGCATCGTCGAGCCGGAAAGCGATCACTCCCCGTCCGACCATCTTTCCGAGGAATACTCCCCCGACAAACTCACCGTCGTGTACGCATTCCGGGAGTGTCCCGATTGTCTCGCCGGCCAGCGTGTAGATCGTAGCGCCCCGCGTTGGGGCCGGTCTATCAAGATCCAAAATTCCGGGGGCCCGCGTCTTGTTGAAGATTACGATTCGGTTCTGATGGAGGCCCACCTTGATGTTCGTCGAACTCGGCTGCGTCTTCCATCGCACTTCTCCAGTGGGTCCGAGCACCTCCAGACCGAGCTTATCCGGAGGATAGACCACCATCTGCACGCAATGCACGCTGTCTTTGGCGAGTGTCGTACGGATCTCCCTCGTTTCACTTTCTTGCGAAGTCTCTCCCATGTTCGGCTCGGGCTTCGTGGCAGACTCGCCGCGATTTGGCTCCGTATCGGTGACCGTGACCGTCACCTCATTCGAAATGACGCTGCCGCCTTCCCAGGCAGTGTGCGCCCACGTATGGCGCGCGTTTACAGCCACGCCGTCGAAGGCGTAGGTCGCCCGCAAACGGTACACGCCCGGCTTCGAGAACGTCACTCGATGGCCCACTTCGAGAGGATTGAACACGATTTCCACGTGCCCGAGATGCGGGAAAAGTGTCGGGTAAGCGGCCGGGCCTGTGTAGAATGCCCAGGGCAACTCGGGCTTCTCCCGTTTCGCCCAGTAGGCGGCCCACCAATCGTGCTTCTGTACTCTGTCCGGTCCGCTGATCGTCAAGGCCAGAGACGCCGGCTTGCGACAGACTCGGAATCCGCCGATATCCGATGTGAGCCGATACCGGACGGCGATTTTCTCTCCGGGGCGGCAGGAGGTGCGGCCGACGTAAATACCGAACTGCAAATCGAACACCTCTTCCCCCCAGCCTTCCTTTGCCGGTTTCCCGGCCGCCACGGGCGGTTCGACCATCTTGTAGCGAATCTTCACCCCGCGGCCATCCGGCCCGGGACCGACGATTTGCAGAACGCCGGTGCTGCCCTCGCGAGTACCGAAAAGCGTTGTGGAGGCATCATAGGGCAGCAAGACGCGGCGTAGCCTCCGAGTACGTCCAACATTGCCGGCGACAACTTGTGGGGACTCTTCCCAGCACGCCGCCTTCATCTGCATCTGCAAGTTCTTGATGTCCAACATCTCGAAATGGCCGGCCCCCTCAACCGGTTTGCCTCTGCGGATGTCGATTCCATTCTTCAAACACCACGCATCCGTGGCGTCCTTGTTCCCTGCAATCCCCTCAGGCAAAATGTGCAGCTTGCCCGTGTCCAGGTCCAGAAAGCACTGAGCATCGGGCCCTTCGGTCGGCAACACTCGCTCGATCACCGGGCCGAAAGAGATCTTGGTCGCCGGCCCTCCTTGCCCAGAAGCGTTGTCCTCGGCACAAAGACCGGTTGTCCCGCCCAATGCAAATGCTGCCAGGACAACGGAAGACATCGCAAAACGTCGTTTCAGACCGGTCATGGTCAGATCTCCTTGGGTTAAGTGACTGTTTCGGCGAGACTGAACTACCGACTTCATCGCAGGTCTTCCTTACCCGGCCGGGACGACCTTTGCCGGGGCAGGACTCTCGCCTGCCGGAACAACGGACCTTTGCACGGCACACGTGCACCAGCGCACCTACACCCCACCTCCCTTTTCACCGATAGTTGGCTAAGGTCTTGCCGGTGCCCGCTTCAACGAACTCGGTGTAAGTTCCCGCCATTTCGCTGCCGTCTATCCGCAGGATTCCCTCGTTCAGACTGAGGTTGATTCCAGCATTGTAATACTTGGAATGAGCGATCGGGCCCATGGCCTCCAGGTCTGTTTCCCACAGTTTCTTTCCCTGTTTGAGGTCAAAAGCGATGAGGACACAGCCGGCTGCGAATTCTCTCAGTCGTGGATAATAGAGCACGTCTGAGTCGATAACGAATGGAGTTCCCATCGCGTGTACCGGCCACTCATGCAGTATCCTGCCGTCTTTCCGAACTCGCGAGACCAGCTCTCCGGATTCCTTTCTCGCGATCTCGAGATCATAAGGCCCGTTGTAGAGGGTCATGCAGTGCAGGGGGCTGGAGATTTCCGCGTTCCATCGCCAAGGAGGAATCGGAGTTTCCTTGATGCTTCGAATGGCACGAAAGGCTGCGCTGCGCACGTCGATGTTCTCGTCTCCGGCCATCGCTTCGAGGGCAGGAAGCGCGGATTTGGCAGTCGCGCGGCCAAGGCGCAAACCGTCCGCTGCCAACCGGCGCACGACGGGGTCCGCGTTCTCCAGGGCTGCGATCAGCTTGGGCAACTCGGCTGGCGTAGGGCTCAGGGCAGCCATTGACTGTCCTGCAGCAGTCCGCACGTTCGGGTCTTCATCGTGCAGGGCCTCGAAGAGCCTCGAATAGTCATGCGTTCCGGAGCGTCCGATTCGTCCCAATCCCTCGGCAGCTTCGAAACGCACGACCGGGTTGGAGTCGCTTAGGGCGTTGATCAGCGTTTGGACTGCGTTCTCACTGCCTTTCTCAACCCAGGGGATCGCATCCAACGCCCAACGACGCACACGCGGATTCTCGTGTCCAGCCAGCCTGCAAAGATGGGGGATGATTTCCGGACCAAGGCTCCGGATCTCTCTGTGCTTTTCGTTGAACGCTTGCCATTTCTCAGGTTGATCGGGTCCTATTATCTCCGGGTGCAACGCCAGGATAGACTCGGCGAATTCGTCCGCCGCGCGTCGGGCGATTTCCCGGTCGCTGTCATGCCGCGCGTCGTTGAGCGCGGGAACCGCCGCCGTAGCGTCGCTGGCCTGCATGGTCGTGTCGTTCCCCGTCTGCTGGCACATGCAGAACAGTGGATTATCAGCGGCATCGGAAAAACCCCGCCGCTCGCTCTCGGCCACCTTCTGGTAGTCGATTGAGGATGTGTCCTCGGCACAAAGGCCGGTTGTCCCGGCCAGAGCAAATGCAACCAGCACAACGGAAGACATCGCGAAACGTCGTCTCAGACTGGCCATGGTCAGATCTCCTTGGGTAGACTGATTATTCGTGTTTGACGGGTACTGACAGTCTGGCGCCGGTCAACGGTGCGAGCGAGGCGCGGCTTCTTGCCGTCGCCGCCACTTCGCTTGTTAGCGATTTTCTTTGAGTTTCCCGCCTTCAATGACGAACAGTCGGTCAAAACACGTCACACCGCCCCGAGTCAAAGCAAGAGGGCCGGCAGGATTCTTCATAAGCTCGCCCTGCTCACGACCCTGCCTGCGCTGGCTGCTGAGCTTGGGGTGGACCGTCAGCGTGGATAGGAGCTTGCCGTTGTCTCTTGCATAAACACTAATTGAGTAGCTGATTTCGTCCCTATTCATAAGATTCTGAACGTGCGTTGTTGACGAATGGGAGTTAGTGATGATGAATACAACAATGTGTTCGTCGTCACACACTACGCCGTCCAGATAGGTCACGGTTGTGTTGGCCCAATCTCGCCAATCCTTTGCTCTGGTAATTTCGAATGAGGGGCGAAACGGTATACTCATGCGCCCCGACTCCAGATCGGTCATCGTCAATAGTGCAGAATTCGGGTGTCCAAATCCCAGCCATACCCACGGATATGCGGCGGCCGGAACAAGATGAACCACAGACTGCTTGTCTTTGAACACAATGCGCGCCGTGGGCGCCCGCGATGCATCCGCCGCAAACGATGGCGAGAGCAGCAGTGATATGACGAGCAACAGAGCGTGTCTCATGCTATTCCTCCACGGCAAGGGAGAGTTCAGCGGCGCGGCTTATCTGCTTCCGCTGCAGCGTCTGGTTTGGTGTTCTCTTGCCACATTTCCGGGTGAGCGCGAATCATCAGGGGAAGCATCTGCTTCCAGATCGAATCCGGTAGGCGGGCAGGACGTATTGCCTTCTGCCAGCCTTTGGATGAAACCGTGAAGCAATGCGATGGGAACTTGGCCTCACCGTCCAGTCCGAGTTCGAGAATGCCCGCATTGACAAGAGCGTCAAGGGTTTGCTGCGCCTCGTCCTTGGGAATATGCCACTCCTTACTCACCGTGCGCCCCCCACTGCCTGTTAGTGGCTCTGACAAGAAGGAGTAGGATACGTAGCCGCTCCGGTTCATTCCCAAGTGTACCTGGCTACCATGAACCTTCGGCATGTAGTAATAGTCGAAAGCTTCGAGCTTCGTCGGCCATGGTGCGCTGTCTTGGCGCTCGGACACTGGCTTGTCCGCGGCCTGATGCGGGCTTGGCTTCACTTCGACAGAGACAGGTTTCGATTCGACGCGTCCTTCCCAGAAGGACCACCATGGCGTGCCTTTCCGTGATGTTTCCACGGCGCATTCGAACGAGTGCCAGCCAGTATCCTGGAAGATGTGCCACACTTCGACCACCATCTCCTCGGACGGCTTGAGGTCACCGCCTGCATACGGCCCGTGACCCATCGAAAGCCCTGTGTGCCTGATGGTCAACACTGTCCCGCCGTGGTGCGTCGACTCGGTGTGGATGAACTGGTTGATAAACTTCGGCCATGGGAGATCAACGGGTTCGTCGGAGATGTTCTTGATCTTGACCGTTATGGCAACCCGTGTTCGCGCCACGACCGGCTGTTCAGGCAACACGACATGCACCGAGAGCACGTCCTTCTTCTTCGCATCCGAGTCGCCCGCGTCCGCGGCGCCGGCGCCGGCCGAGGCAGCAAGAATCACGGCAAGACAGGCCTCAATCACGTGATTTCGGGGTTGGCTCTTGATCTTCATATTTCACTTCCACTGTTTTGAACGTGCAGCAACCGGGCTCTGGAAGCCGCGCCCGCGCGGCTCTCAGAGGCACGGTTCGGAGCGTTGTTGGCACTTCTTCATTCATGGTGATCAGTCCCGAGGATAACCGGAACCCTACCGTGGTCCTTTCGATGAAGGATCACTCGCGTCTTGCCGTTGGGCTGCCTCTTGCCGATGTAGACACCCCGAATGGTGTTGAAACAGCGGATTGGAGAGGGTTCCTCACTGGAGGTACGGTTCTCCTTTGCCGGTTCCGCACCCTCCGTGGTAAGAGCACTGACTAACACCACAGAAACAGTTAAGATACAGGTCAGTTTCATCGTGTCGCTCCCTTCGGAATGAGTTGTTGCTATTCGTCCGGATCTCGATCACGTTCTTTGTTGATTCGCTCCAGACCTATGCCCGCCCAGTCATACACGCCGGCGTCC